>JAVVEJ010000027.1:0-28656 GCA_032251395.1 Mariprofundaceae bacterium | reverse complement strand
AATTGGACGCAACGCAGTGCGCCCTTGGGTGAGGGGCAAGGATGCCCCGAATCACTCCATGGATGCCGGGTCGAAGCCCGGCATGACGCATATTGCACAAGTGGGGGCAGCAGTGGCTCCGGATCATTTCATCAACACTTGCGGCCTGCACCCATGAATAACTAGCATTGCCGCAATGCGCACTTTTTCCATGATCATGAAAACAGCATTTGGCGGGCTGATCCTTGCGCTGCTGTGCGCGGCAGGAGGTTACCTCTACTTCTCCAGCAACCTGCCGGAACTGAACAGGCTTTCGGCCTACCAGCCGCCATTGGTCTCCCGTGTCTTTAATACGGATGGAGTGCTGCTGGCAGAGTATGCTGACGAACACCGGATTATCACACCGTTTGATGAAATCCCGGAACAGCTGCGCAGTGCATTTCTGGCCGCAGAGGATCAGCAGTTTTATGAACACCCCGGTATCAATCCGGCCCGTATTGTTTCGGCGGCGCTGGCAAACCTGAGAGCCGGGCGGGCGGTGCAGGGTGGCAGCACCATCACCCAGCAGGTGGCAAAAAACTTCCTGCTGACATCGGAAAAAACACTTTCCCGCAAAATTCGAGAAGCGATTCTCTCCTATCGCATCGAGCAGGCCTTTACCAAGGATGATATCCTCTACCTCTATCTGAACCATATCTATCTTGGCCGTGGTTCCTACGGCGTCACCTCTGCGGCCTGGCGCTACTTTGGCAAACGCCTGGATGAACTGAGCTTAAGTGAATGCGCCATGCTGGCGGGGCTTCCCAAGGCGCCGAGCAAATATGCACCTCATCTGGATCCTGAACTGGCCAAAAAGCGCCGCGATACCGTGCTTTACCTGATGCAGCGCAGCAACTACGCCTCCCCGGATAACATCCAGACCGCACTGAATGAGCCGCTTACTATCGTGCCTCTTGCTGAAAACAGTCTGCAGGATGCCTATGGCAACGAAGTCCACCGCCTGCTTGTAGAGCGTTTCGGACTCCAGACACTCAGGAACCAGGGTTTGACCGTGATCGTTCCCTATCAGATCAAGGCCGAAGAGAGTGCGATCCGCTCCATCCGCGAAGGCATCCTTGATATGGAGCAGCGGCAGCCCTACAGACATCCCGATCAGCACCCGCCGGAGGCCTGGGCATCCCTGCTTGAGAACTGGGCAGCTCTGCAGCATGACGAGGATGGAATATTGGGCCGGGATCAGATCATACCGGCACTGGTTGAGGGTGTTCAGCCAGACGGCAGCCTGAAGGTCAATGACGGCAAACGCCAGTGGCTTCTAAGCCGGCCCAAATGGGGATGGGAACCATTTCCTGATGATTTTCCGAAAGACGCCAAGCGACGCCCGCTGACCTGGATGGCGGGAGATGAAATTGTACTGCAGGGTGATGGCAAAGGCGGCGTAAAGCTCACCCAGATGCCATCAATAGAGTCTGCACTCTACAGCATCGATCTGGACCGGGGCACCGTAGTTGCCCGTGTCGGTGGCTTCGACTATAAATTTGGCGATTTCGACCGGGTCAGTCAGGCCAGCCGTCAGCCGGGTTCCGCCTTTAAACCGCTGCTCTATGCAACAGCACTTGAGAGGGGGCTGACTCCGGCCACTATTATAATGGATACGCCGGTGGTATTTGACAGCCAGTCGACCGACAATTTCTGGCGTCCTGAAAATTATAAAAACAGATTTGCAGGTCCGGTCACGCTGCGCGATGCACTGGAGCACTCCCGCAATCTGGCATCCATCAAGCTGCTGCAGAATATAGGCATCACTACATTCACCGACAAGCTTCGTGAGTTCCCGTTCAACCGTGACTTCCCGAGACAGCTGGCACTTTCACTTGGTGCGACAGAGGCGCCCCTGGAGCAGCTGGCCGAGGCATATGTGACGCTGGCCAGTGGCGGCCTGCAGTGGAAGCCCGTCTCCATCCAGCAGGTGCAGGACCGCAACGGCAAGAGCCTGCACCGCTCGGTAGCAGGGCACCGCTGTCAGGTCTGCCATGTTGACCCTATGCTCTCGGTCGGTGACGGAATGCGGCCGGCCAGGCGAATTCTTGAAGCGGAGAGCAGTTTTCTTATCACCAATATGATGAAGGGTGTTATTGAACGCGGCACAGGACGCAGGGCCCGGGCCCTGCGACGCCCCGCAGCCGGCAAAACCGGAACCACCAACAATCAGGTGGATGCGTGGTTTATCGGTTACACTCCCCAGATTCTGACCGGCGTCTGGACCGGCCGTGACACACCCTCTCCAATGGGCGTACGGGAGACCGGCTCCAGAGCGGCGCTGCCGACATGGCTCTCATTTATGCAGAAACTGCATCAGGGAAAAGAGATCAGGGACTTTACTCCGCCTGAAGGCATTGAATGGGTAGTGATTGACCGGAAAACCGGCAAGCTTGCCGGACCTGACACCAAAAACCCTCTGCTTGAGGCATTCAAACAGGGCTCAGCCCCTGTGGAAATTGCCGACACCGGGCAGGAGGAGAACGTGGAGGAGAACGGCGACTTTTTTGACTCCAATCTCTGACTGTCTCTGCAGGCAGATCAGGCTCTGAGCAGGTAGAGCCCCTCTTTGGTCAACAGCCATGCGGCACGAAACAGCTGTTTCAGACGCTTGCGGATAAAGTTGCACTTCACACAACCTGTCTGAACCATCTGTGCGCGAACTTCATGGCGCGGATAAATGGTCTCGCGCCAGAATTCGATACGGTGCCTGAGGTCGGGCTGCATGCGTGCAAACAGACGTTCGGCCAGATAGGGAATCACCTCATGACGCATATGCCGTTTAAACAGCGTGCGTTCAATAAATCCCATCCCGGGCCTGATGGATTCGAGCAGATCCTCCGGCACACTGGCACCCAGATGCGCATTGACATAGGAGAGTGCATAAAAGCATGGCCGCTCAAGCCTCTGTTCACGGATGCCTTCGAACACCTCACTCCATCGGCTCTCTTCTCCGACCCTGTTGGCAAGCAGGGCGATGTCATACAGCCAGATCAGCCGCTCAAAAGAGTGTTTCATTGCATGAAAGCAGAGATAGGGAAGATTTACCCGCGGATGCACCAGCAGCGCTTTCTCATCCGCCAGTTCGCCGGCTTCGGAATATCTGAAAAAATCTTCTCTCCGTAACGGGGTCAGGTATTGCCACGCCTGAATACGCTCAATCCCCAGCGGTTCATGATGCAGGTCAATATGCATCTCTCCGCGCGAATAGATGTTGCGATAGGTCTGATCAGGGCGGAAGCCGATATCCCAGAGCACCTGTTTGGCATCAAGCATCAGCGCCTCATCCAGCAGAATATCAATATCGCTGACCGGCCGAAGGGGAGCCATATCGCCGTACAGCTCTTCGACAACTGCAATGCCGCGCATGCAGACAAACGGGATGCCCGCTCTGTTGAGAGCCTCAAATACCTGCCTTGCCGTATGCCTGATCCGCAGTGACCATGCAGCCTGCTCATGCAGAACTTCGTTCAGGTAGCTGCGCATCTCCCCGGCATCATGCCAGTCATCCCGGTTCAGCATCCGGAACGAGAAAAGTGAGCCCACGCCCTCTGTCTGTGCAGCAACCACCAGTGCTCCGCCAACAATATCCGGCACGGCAAATGTGCCGCCAAGGCAGTGGCAGAAGAGCTCCCGAAGCCCCGCTTTTTGTCGCATATTCATACCCCCCATACTAGCCATCCCCGCCAGAGCCGGCTACCATAAGCCATATAAGGCATAGAATTATTCAGATAAATGATGGAAACATGGCCATATTTCCGGCGAGGCGCAATATGAGTGAGACAGGGCAGACAGCAGAGCAGAGAGCACGCCGCAGGCTTCTGAAGATGGCCGGCTATGTGCCTCCTGTACTGCTTGGCGTCATGCTTCTGAACAGGCCTGCCGAGGCGGCGCCCGGCTGCCCTACCGGCGGTGGCGGATCTGTCTCTGCCCCTGCCGGAAGCTGCTGCCCGTGCGTTCCGGCAGCAACCGCCTACAATCCGAGAAGGTGCTGTCGGGATTATTGCGACCCTGCAGCTTGTGATGCCTATGCGCAAAGCAGGGGATATAACGGGTGGACCTGTAGAAGAATAAATGGCTGGTGCGGAACTGTTCCTGCGGGATGCAACTGCTGCCTGGACAGAAGAGGGCGCTTTGTCTGCCGCAATCCGGGACGCCCCTGCCCCTGACCAGCCCGGGCCGGCCATCCACGCTTTAACTCCCATTGATGCGCCCATCTCGCTCCCATTGATGCGATTATCCCGCTGCTACCCCGCTTATGCGGTGTACGTCATGACAGCGGCCCTGCAGCCGTCAACAATAGCGGGCATAACAGATACGTCGCCGCAGCAGGTTACTTCCCGGCGGTGTGATGCCTGTCACATATTCACGGCTCTTATGGCTAATATGCTTGCAAGTTGGCCATCCTGAGCCATGCTGTGGATGTATTGGCAGGCTAAAGAGAGATGATTATATTTCGGCTGAGGTGCAGAGATGGGTGACACTGAGCAGACAGCGGAGCAGAGAGCACGCCGCAGGCTTCTGAAGATGGCCGGCTATGTGCCTCCTGCACTGCTTGGCGCCATGCTTCTGAACAGACCTGCCGAGGCAGCCAAGCCACCAGCCGGGAAATGCACCAGCGGGGGACTGCTAATCTCTGCCCCTGCCGGAAGCTGCTGCCCATGCGTTCCGGCAGCAGATGACTACAATCCGAAAAAATGCTGCCGGGATTATTGCGACCCGGCAGGGTGCGATGCCTATGTGCAAGCCTCAGGATATGATGGCGGCAAATGCGAAGACGTACATAAATGGTGTGGATCTGCTCCTGCAGGGTGTAACTGCTGTATAGACAAAAAGGGACGGTTTAAATGCAAAGACCCGGGAAAACGTTGCCCATGATCTTTCCGGGCAGGCCATCCACGCTTTAATATCCATTGACACAATCTCCTCTTCCCCAATCACCCCCGCAACCACCCCGGCTTCTCTTTCTGCCGGGTGATTCTATGGTTCTGGCGGTCACGACACCCTCCGGGGTCACACTCGAGACTACCTCCGGCCCCGTCATGCTGGAGCGAAACTTTGCCGATTCCATTATCCGGCTCATCAGCAGAACCGCCACCGTAGAGGATGAAAAGCGGGTCGGCTTTATTGAAAGGCAGTATCCGCAACTTGACGGAATAGCTGCCTTCAGAACCTCTGCAGAACTTTCAGGCCTGCTAAAAGGTGATGCGCTCGGCATGCTGTTTGTCGAGATGACCAGCCAGTGTAATGAGAGCTGTATCCACTGCTATGCCGATTCATCTCCGGAACGCAGCGAAAGCCTGAGCCTTGATGAGATCCGGGCAGGGCTGAGTCAGGCAAGAGAGATGGGGCGGGCCTTTGTGCAGTTTACCGGCGGGGATCCGCTTATCCACCCGCACCTTGCCGATGCGGTTGCCTGCGCGCACAGTCTCGATTTTGCCGGCATTGAGATTTACACCAATGGTATTCTTCTTTCCGACAGGCTGCTTGGAAAACTCAAACCATTCTCACCCGGCATCGCCTTCTCGCTCTACTCGCACGATGCCGCAACTCACGACACCATTACAGCGCTTCCCGGAAGCTTCCGGCGCACAACCAGTGCCATAAGACGGGCCAGAGCCGCCGGCTTCAGTGTCCGGATCGGAGTGGTTTTAATGCGGGAAAATGCCAGTCAGGCGGTAGAGACCCGCGACTACATTGTCAATCAGCTTGAGATTGATGAAGCGCATATCCGCTTTGATCCGGTGAAAAAAACCGGGCGGGGTGCAGACATTGAACAGAGTCAGGGGATCACCTTTTCGGCCGCACATCTGCCGGACCGGAAAAAAGCGGCCGGGCGCAACGGCAAGCTCTGCATCGCTGCTAATGGTACCGTCTACCCCTGCATCTTCTCCAGACAGAATCCGCTCGGCCATATCCGCCACAACAGCCTGCAGGAGATGATGGAGCGTCTGAACCGGCAAACCCTTGCCGAACCTTCGGCCAGCCGCTGGCAATCCTGTCAGGATCGCCTAAGCTGCACGGATTGTCAGATGATCGCCTATGCATTGGGGGAAAAGAGTCATGGATAACATGCTGAACATATCCGTACCGGAAAAACCGGCCAGGAAAGACGGGCTGACATGTGAAGAGATGGAAGGCATGGACGAAGTAATCTTCGTTGACAGTGAGACCGGTTCAAATTTTTCAGTCAATCTGGCTGCTGCCGCCGTACTCGACCTTTGCGATGGCCACCATACGGTGGAAGATATTGCCGGCTTTCTCAGCGAAACCATGCATACGGACAGGCAGCGTGCACTGATCGATACGCAGGCCATTCTCTCTGAATTTGTTGCCTACGGAGTGATCCGGGCCGACTGATGCAGTGGCAAACCAGCTTCCATATTGCACATCTATGCATTGAAATCCGATCCAATACCGACCTCTGCCGGAGTGAGATGCAGAGTATCATCTCCCTGTATGAGCCAACAACAGCGGATGCTCCCGATATTCTCTTCAGCTTCGAGAAGCATGGCGACACATTCACGTTAAGCACAGACGGTACAATTCTCTGGCAGTCACGGGATAGCCGCGATTTTCCACCCGCACTTGAAATCCACCTCTATCGTCTGGCTGTCGAGCTGATGGCTCCGCGGCTGCTCTCACTCCACGCATCAGCTGTCTCTGTCCATGACCGCGCATGTATCTTTGCAGGCATCTCAGGTGCAGGCAAAAGCAGCATCTGTACCGCCGCTCTGCTCAATGGCGGCGGCTACCTGACTGACGAATTCACGCTGCTTGATGGCGAAGGCATGGTGCACCCTTTTCCGCGCCCGCTGCAGTGGGACACCGCAGAACATCCTGCATTTACCCAACATGATCTGCTTAACAAGGGTCTGTTCAGCAACCGCCATTACAGTTTCCCCGACCCGGACGGAAACATCATCACCTCAAACCTCTGGCTGCCTGCCCGCGTGCAGCATCAGCCGCTACAGGCTGCATGGATTATCCTGCCGCAATATGATGCGGATGCACCTGCAGCCGAACTGCTTGTGCTGCGGCGCAGTGAGGCACTGATGCAGCTGCCAGGGCACCTGCACCGGCAGATGCCGCCTGCTGCAAGCCTGAAGGAGCTAAACCGCCGCATTCCCAACACTACCGGATTCTTTACCCTCCGCTTCTCCGATGTGCATGCAGCGTGGGAATCAGTTTCACAGGCTATTTCTAATTAAGGGTTCACACCCGTCGTGGCAGTTGCCATGCCAGCAACATGCCTGCAAATGCAATCGCAGCGCAGACAAAAAAGGCCTGTGAATAACCGCCGCTGCTGACAATCAGGCCACACCCCATAATACCAATGGTACTTCCCAGACCAAAACCACTGGCAGAGTACCACCCCTGTGCTGTGGCATGCCGATTTGCAGGCGCCAGCCGCTTCACCCAGGCAATGGCAGAGAGGTGAAAGGCAGCAAAGCTTGCCGCATGCAGCAGCTGCCAGAAGAGCAACCCATACCACACCTCAGTTAACCCAATCCCCAGCCAGCGCAGCGTTGCAAGCAAAAGTGCAGCCGATAACACCCATGCCGGAGCGACCTTTTGCAATGGCCTGGACCAGCCCCACATCAGGACAATCTCCGCAATTACCCCCAACACCCAGAAAGCGCCGATCTGCCATCCCTGATAGCCGAGATCAACCAGATAGAGGCTATAGAAACCGTAATAGGCGCCATGCGACACCTGCATCAGAAAACTGACCATGAGCAGTGTAATAAAAGGCCTGCCGAAGCGCCCGTTACCGGACTCCTCTCTGTCTGACAACGGCTGCTGGCCGGGAAACCCCCGGGCCGCCAGAGCAAGCAGCAGCATCAGCCCCAGAAGCCAGCATGGAAACTGCCCCATATTTCCATCCACAAGCCAGATACCGCCGGCCAGAGAGGCGACAACAAACCCGATTGATCCCCACACGCGCAATCGTCCGTAATCGGCAAGTGCTGCCTCGGATACAGAGACGGAGAGCCCGTCAGTCAATGGCAGAATCGCGGCCCACAACATGCCGAACAGCAACACAACAGCGGCCAGCCACCAGACATCAACCGTATAATCCATGGCAACAGCAAACAGTGCAGCGCACAGTGATGCACCGACGATAAATGGCCGGGAGCGGCCGGATGCACTGCGGTCTGCCAGATGTCCGACCCAGGGCGGAGCGAGCACTTTGGCAACGGCAAGCAGACCGGTCATTACACCAATCATCACCGCATCCAGCTCCCTTTCGGCCAGATAGAGAGGAAAGAAGGGAAGAATAAGCCCCATCGCTGCAAAATAGGCCGCATAGAAGAGTCGGATGGAGTGCAGTGATGCCGTTGTGACCATGGATGCAAGCATAGCGCCCGACCCTTCCACTTGCAGCACTCACAATCTGATGATGGCCGTGATCTTGCAGCATGGCTGCGAATCGACAATCATCACCATATGCCAATATACCTTCGCCCTGTTTTGTCTCTTTCCATTTTACTGCTTGCGACATCCTGCTCGCAGGATAGCGGGCTAACGCTTTCACCGGAGTGGCAATCCGGGATCATCACTCAGTGGCAGGATGAGTTACCCGACATGCTGGTGCTCTCCAAAGATGGAAAAACACTCTTTATCAGCTGCGAAGCCTCGGCCAATATGCTCTCTCCATCGCTGGTCCGTATTGATCTGGAAACCGGGAAAAAAGAGACACTGTTATATGGCCTGGATCGTGCCGATGGTCTGAAGATGGATCAGAGGGGCGACCTCTGGCTGGGTGAAGAGGTGGCTGATGGCCTCATCTACCGCATCTCATCGCCTGAAAAAATAGATGCAGAACAGCGCCTGGATCGTGATCGACTGGTCAGCAGCCATGCCGGTATCACACCCGTTCTCTCTGCTGGCCGCTTCTCTCACGAAGGTATGGCTTTTTCAAAAGACTGGCAATATCTCTACCTGGCTGATGAGTGGAAAGAGGGCTGCCTCTATCGCTTTGAAATCAAAACAAAACAACTGCACGTTTTTCACAGCAGCAAAGGCTGGTTGCATATCAACACACCTGAAGACTCCCGATTCAAGGCCGAGGTGCTGCACGGAAAATATTTTGACCGGCTGGAAGATATGGAGCTTCTTCCCGATGGCCGCGTACTCATGGCCGAAACAGGATCGGGGCAAATCTGGGTGTTAGATGACCGGGGCACAACACCGAAACTCGCCCCATACCTCAAACATCCGGAGATTCAGTATCCCGATAACCTTGAATGGGATCAGAAGCGCCAGTGGTTGTGGATCACCAATGACAGTTCACCGTCAAATTTATGGGCATGGGATGGTAAAAACATGATGCAGATTGCCTCTCACCGCTTTGCAGAAATTACCGGCGTCGAAAGTGCTGCCGATGGCTCTGTCTATTTCAATCTCCAACACAACAGTTTTGACAGTGATTTAACGCTTAATATTAAAAACAGGCTGAGAAAATAGCCCATGGAAGCCTGGCTGGAACATCTCATCAAGCAGTGCATCCTTTATTCACTTCCCGTGCTCATATCTCTAACAAGCATCACCATTGTCGAGTCCAGAACTGCCCGAAGGCCGGTGCCGCACCCATTTTATTCCATCCATTGGACAGGATCATGGCTCCCGTTCCTGGCTGCTATTGTTTTTTTCCGCGGAGTCATCATTGCCCTGCCCCAGCCACTACAGTCCGGAAGTCGAGCGGCCATGTATCGTTGCCTGACACATCTGACTCTCTGCATGCTGGGCTTTCTTCTTTATAGCTGGTCTCTGAAATACCCGCCCCTTATCGGGTCGCCTCCGCTGCACCACTGGTGGGCAAAACTGTTCATGTTCTACAATCTCTGCATGGCCTGCATGCACCTGCTGCCGCTTCCCGGGCAGTGGCTCGGGGAACTATTGACTGCATCAAAATACGGCGCCCCGCTGTCAAGGCTCTCTGACAGGCAGAGCGTTGGAATTTATACCCTGCTGGCCGCCTCGCCGCTCATTGATCTGCTATTGGGAGAAACGGTTATTTACCCGGTCTACACCCTGCTTGCCAACATGGCTGAAGCATTATAAGTACGGGCGGGATGGTATGCATTCACTTTTCCGCAACATGAAAAGCCAGTGACTCGACTATCTTTCCCTGTTTGAAATGCTCTTCGATAATCCGGTCAATATTCTCCCTGTTCAGATGGCAGTACCAGACGCCGTCGGGATGAACCGCCATGATCGGCCCCTGTACGCAGACCCCCAGACAGCCGGCACGATTGGCACGCACCGCAGACTCTCCGGCCTCCAGCCCCTCTTCAGCAATACGCTGCTGCAAATACCGGAACAGGGAACGATCCTCTTCCGGTTCACACTTTTTACCACAGCACAATATGGCATGGTAATGGTAACGCTCGATTTCAGGCTTGCTCATTTTTTCTACCTCCACTGCACACGTTCAGACACAACATCCCCGATAATAATAATCGAAGGCGATTTTGCATCTATCTGCCCCTCCGCAGCTTCTGCCAGTGTCCCCTCACTGTATGTCTCATCTGCCAGTGTGGCTGAATAAACAACAGCTACCGGTGTTGCAGCATCAAGGCCCGCCTCCATTACTCTTCCGGCAATCTCCGGAAGATTCTTTGCCCCCATGTAAAAAACCAGAACAGGAAAGGCCTTCACCAGAGCCTCCCAGTCCATACGGCTTTTTTCAGTCGCCTCATGTCCGGTCAGAAAGGCCAGAGAGCCATTCACCAGCCGGTCTGTTACCGGGATGCCTGCCATGGCGGGGGCCGCTACACCTGAAGTAATGCCGGGAATCACACGGAATACCACGCCTGCCCCGGAGAGCGTGCGAATCTCTTCGCCTCCCCGGCCGAAAACGAACGGGTCGCCACCCTTTAGCCGCACCACCCGTTTCCCCTCTTTGGCCAATCGGATCAAAGTTTCACAGATATCGCTCTGTCTGGCAGACGGCCTGCCGCCGCGCTTTCCCGCCGGAATCTTCTCAGCCTCCGGATCGGCCATCGCCATCACCGAATCGGAAACCAGCGCATCAAATACAATCACATCACAATCGGCAATCAGCTTTGCCGCCGCCAGTGTCAGCAGGCTCGCATCACCCGGCCCTGCACCGACCAGTGCCACCTCACCGGCTTTTAGTGGTGCATCAAGTTTCATAAGACGCTCTGAAACAGTCAGCGATAAATGCCGGAAAAGCGGCATGTGATGAGAGCACAGGGCCGATCAGAGCCCTGATCCCCGACTGCTCGACACTCCGTCGAACCGACTCCATGGTTCGCCCCTCAAACAGGGCCATCGGCTGGACGACGATATCTCCCTCCTCCTGCCACTGATGCAACTGTTCAATAACACTCGAAGAGCCGTGCATCCCGACTACACTCAGACGGTTAAAGTGTGCTGTTAAACCCTTAAGGGCACGCGTCATCGCTTCAAATCCTTCGAGGTGATAGACAGCGAACAGAGCATTGGCATCGCCGGGAAGCGTCGTCCTGGCCAGATCGCCTGCCATGCAGGCGACAGGAACCGAACGACCGGAGAGCGAAGGCAGCATTGCGCAGCTTGATGCCTCCGACAGTCGCTTCAGATCGACCTTCGCATGCCACCCCTCACCCAACAAAAGTGGCAAAACCTTTGCCCCTTCAGGCATCTTTTCACTACCTAAAAAACGTAATTCAATTGCAGCACCAAGCTCTTCTGCCGCCTTCTCCGCCAGCAGCTGTGCTTGCGCGGCATGGCGCGAATCACTTGATCCGTGCGCAAGCAGGATGTTCACATATCCCCCCGTTGCAAAAGAGTGGCATGGGGGGGGCATGGGGGGGATTCAAGAACGGTCATCTCAATCATTGCCATCACTGCATCCATATTCCGCATGATCTCACCATTATCAAATCGCAAAACCCGAAGTCCCGTTTTATGCATCAACTCATCCCGAACCATACCCCTGTTGCGTCCATCTCCGGTAAAGTGCCGGCCATCGAGAGGGATGGTCAGAACTCAATACCCTGAACCGCATCAATACCCTGCTCATATGCATGCTTCACCTTTGTCATTTCGGTGACGGTATCGGCGATCTCGATTACTTCAGCAGCAGCATTGCGGCCGGTCAAAATCAGATGCATCCACTCCGGCTTCTCACTGCGGATAAAATCGGCAATCTCTGCCCCGCTGATCCAGCCGTAACCGGTGACGTAGTTGATCTCATCGAAAACAATCAGGTCGAACGCTTCAGAGCGCACCTTCTCTTTGCACAACTCCCAGATCTTGCGGCTGGTTCTGATATCCTGCTCCGGGTTTTTCGTATCCCAGGTAAAGCCGTCACCCGGTGCATGCCACTCGATATTGTCGAACTTCTCCGCCACCTTCTGCTCACCGGTTTTCCACTTGCCCTTGATAAACTGGATCACGCACACCTTCATACCCCAGCCGGCCGCACGAAAAGCAACGCCAAAGGCCGATGAACTTTTGCCTTTGCCCTCGCCGGTATGCACCAGCACGATGCCATGCCGCCTGTCGCGTGATTTCAAACTCCATCTCCATAGTCCGGCCCATAATCTGGAATCAGAAGCTTACCCTGCCCGATAAGTGGCATATCAAACAAGTTCGAAAGCCTGTCAATGGTAAGCATCCGGTCGGCGGAGCCGCGTTCGGCATGGCCCTTACCATCAATCAGGATGATAAAATCCGCAACAGCAGCCGCCTGCTGCAGATCGTGCAGGACAGTGACGATGGCCCGCCCTGCAGCAGCCTGATTTTTCATCATTTTCAGACAATGCGCCTGATGCCTGAGATCGAGATGAGCGGTTGGCTCATCCAGCAACCAGACGGGGACTTCGCGCAGCATCACTGCTGCAAGCTCCACGCGCTGGAGCTCACCGCTGGAGAGCTCACCCAGTGGTCTCTGCAACAGAGGTACGATATCCATTGTCTCAGCAGCAGACTCAATCGCGTCCGCTGCCTCCCCCGCAGACAGTTCAAGGCGTTGCCTGACCGTCAGGCCGAATTCGGTGGGTGGCAATTCGCCCTGCCATGCAATCTGTCTGGCCAGTTCACCCCGTTTGTAAGCTGCAAGGCTTGTGCCGTTGAGCAGTAGTTTGCCAGCAGCCGGAATCAGTCCGGCAAGCGCCAGCAGCAGGCTGGATTTTCCCGCACCGTTCGGGCCCAGAATGACTGTGATCTCTCCGGCCTGAACAGAAAAGCTGAGCCCGCCCAGCAACTCCCTGTTGCCGCGTTGAAGATGGAGATTTGAAGCCAGAATCTCTCCGCTCATTCAGCCACGCCTCAACAACAGAAACAGAAAGAGAGGCACGCCGAGCATGGCGGTAAGCACGCCAACCGGCAACTCTGATGGTGCAACGATGGTGCGTGCCACGCTGTCTGCAAGCATCAGCAGTATGCCGCCGCCAATGGCCGAGGCGGGCAGAACCGCCCTGTGCAGGGAGCCAAACATCAAACGCATCAGATGTGGTACAACAAGGCCGACAAATCCGATCGTACCGGCTGCGGTGACCGCGATGGCTGTTACGGCAGAGGCCAGTAACAGCAGCCGGTTACGCTGCTGCCTTACTTCGATACCCAGTGCCCCGGCATGGCGCTCACCCAGCAGCAGGGCATCAAGTGAGCGGGATAGTAAAAGTCCGCAACCGAGTGCTGCAATCCAGCTGAGCAACAGCAGCGGGATCGGCAGATCAGAGTGAGAGAGGTCGCCCATCATCCATGAAAATGCCAGTCCAAGTCCGGATTTTGGCAGCAGGGCCAGCAGCAGGGCCAGCAGGGCCGACCAGAATGCGGCCAGCACCACGCCGGCCAGCAGCATGCGGCCGGAACCGAGATGGGAAAAGGCCATGACGATGGAAATGCCAAGCCATGCACCGGCAAATGCACCGGCAGACATCACAACAGCCGATTCCGGATAGATCATCAGCCCGGTCACAGCACCCACTGAAGCAGACCCTGCGACTCCGAGCACATACGGTTCGGCCAACGGATTGCCCAGCAGCACCTGGAACCAGGCCCCGGCCAGCGCCAGCAGGCCGCCGACAGAGAATGCGATCAGCAGCCGCGGCCAGCGCAGTTCCCACAGAATCACCGCGTCCTGTCCGTTTGCACCAAACGGATTGATCCACACCTCCCCGACAGCCAGACAGAACAGGACGGTGACTATCAATACTGCCAGGACAAGCCCCCACCTGAATACTGCCCTCAGTATCATGGTATCCGGCTCAATTGCTGTTGCAGCTGCACAATGCCATCGACGATGCGCGGTCCGGGACGGCTGACAAGATCAGGGTTGATGGCGATGACACGGGTATCAGGCAGCCACTGCCTCCAGAAGGTTCTGCGTGATTCGATATTGCCACTACGGCTCGGAATAATAATCACTTCGGGACTGGCCCGAACCACGGACTCCACGTTCAGACGCATGGTTTCGGCATGGTTCTCGGCGAACACATTATCGCCGCCTGCTGCATTTAATACCTGTGTGATGAAGCTGCCTCCGGCTTCGGTCATCAACGGATTGCTCCACACTTCGAAAAAAACCCGCAGACGTTTTGTGGTCCGGCCTTGTGCGGCAGCAAGCCCTGCCTGCATCCGGGCGGCAACCCTCTCTGCCTGCTGTTCATGGCCGGTCTCTTTTCCGAGCCGGATGAGATCGTCAAAAATATCCTGCAGATTCTCCGGGTGGGTCACGATCATACGCACCCCATGCTGCTCAAGATGCTGCAGGCCTTGCAGGGCCGGATTGGAGGCGATGACCAGCGTTGGCCTGAGTCTCAGCGAGGCTTCGCTGAACAGCCGTGAGTAGTTTGCAATGACAGGCCTGTTTTTTACCGCTTCAGGGTAGTCACAATATGCGGAGACGCCAACCACCTCGGCACCGGCACCCACGGCAAAAAGCATCTCACAGGCGTGCGGTGACAGGGCAAGGATACGTTCCCCGGCCCAGGCACCGCCTGCAGGGAGAGCTGCCAGTAACAGGAGAAGGATGAGTCTCACAGCCGTTTAAACCTGAGACGGAAGCGGTATCTTCCATCATCAACCGGGAAAGGCTGTGCTCTGGAAACAGTCTGAATGGCTGCACGGTCAAGCATGCTGTAGCCGGACCCCTGCAATATGGAAATCTGATCAGCAGCCCCGTTCTGTGTCAGAACAAATGCAACATCGACATGGCCCTCAATACCGCGGCGACGGGCACTGGCAGGATAGAACCTGAATGATTCCAGGTGGCTTCTGACCAGGCTGTTTGTTGCACTCTCTGCTCTGCTGCTGCCTGTCGCTTTTTCCATACCATCCTGCCCGGATTTGGCGACGGTGATCGCAGGCTCCGGTCCGGAAACTTCCGCTGTCGGCCCGGCAGGCTGCTTTTCAGAAACATGCATTGCGCCTGTTTCCGCATGAACCGCATCGGCCCTGCTCAGGCTGGTTCGCCCGGGCTGTTCTGCTGACAAATTTCCGGTTTTGATGCCGGTCGGCCGGGGAGGTGTGGTGGCTTTTCCGGACAGCGTTTCTATCGTAACCAGTTCCAGCACGATTCCCTTTTGCATGATATCATTTGCGCCACTGCCAGCCAGGTTGAACCAGACGACAAGCAGCAGGCCGTGGATAGCAGCGCTTGCCACCAGCCACGGCCAGAGGAATTTGAGCCTAGAAGCTATAACCAACTCCGCCACGCACACTGATTGATGCGCCCGGATAGAGGCCGATGACACCGGAACCCGGCGATGTGGCGCCGGTGCTGATATATTTCCTGTTGGTCAGATTATCCACGCGCACAAAGGCCTCCATGCCCTGCCAGCGGTATGATGCTGCGATATCAAGCAGAACATAAGAGTTCACCTGTGCAAGTCTGTTCAGCTGATCGTTAATCAGGTAATGGGAGCCGACACAGGTTGCATGCAGTGTGGTGGAGAAATTTTCCGTCCACTCCGATTTCACATTCAGGCCGAAGCGATTTTGCGGCACGCCGGGGATACGGTTGCCATCGAATGCACCGCCACTGAAGGTGGCACGAGCCAGTGAATAGTTGGCACTGATCCGGGCAAGGTCATGGGCATGCCAGAAACCTGCAAGCGTGAGCAGGCGATGCAGTGTCGGATCAACATAGTTGCTGTTGGTGCCGAAGAAGCCGGCGGTAGGATCAAGATAGATCTCGTTGTTAAGCCTGGCATGCTGATAGGAGAGCTCCAGCCATGCCGTACCGGTTGTATAGCGCAGGCCGGCATTATAGTGCTGGCCTGTTTGCGGCAGCAGATCGGTACGAAAGCTTGCCGCAAAGGTTGGTGGCAGCCACTCGGTACGTTCATCAAGTCTCGGAAACCGCACCGAGCGATTGTGATTCAAACGCAGGCGGAAATCACCGAAGCCGATGGAAGCACCGATATCATAAGCGCTTAACCGGTTTGAGACGGCACTGCTTCCGCTGTTCAGGGCATCACTTACTTTCTCGGATCGGAAACCACCGGTAACCGCATAGTTATCAGCACTGTCCGACAGCGTGATCTGAGCGTAATAACCGCTGCGGTCGCGTCTGGCATCCAGACCGGCAACTGTGCCGTTAACCCTGTCGACATCGGCTCCGGTAATCAGCTGTGTGTTAAATTTTCCGTGCATATGAGCAAGCTTCACTTTCGGACGCATGGAGACAGTGCGCAACAGACTGGTGGAGTCAAACGGGAACGCACCGCCGAAATGGGCAGCAGAGTCACGGCGACGGAATGAAGCCGGCAGATCAAGCTCTGCAGGCCCGACATTGACCAGCAGGCCTGAGTTGATGAAATCGTCCGTGGTGCTGCCATATTCATCCGGCTTCACCGTTTGCTTCGGGTCGGCATCCACCTGGGCCTGTGTCAGTGCGCCTGGCAGACCAAAACGGTCGGTGTGATGATTGCCGCTGCCGTACCACATGATGGCGTCAGAAATATCCACCTCAAAGCGTGCACCTGCATCATAACGTTCGAAGCGGCCGTTATCGCGATAACCGTCGCTCTTCTGCCCGGAGAAATTGCCTTCCAGACGCACCTTGCCGGTGTCGGCACCCAGGCGAATTGTGCCACTCTGGCTGCCAAAACTGCCACCGCCAAGCATGATTTCGCCACCGGATTCCGGAATGCGGGTGATAATATTGATCACGCCGCCGACTGCACCATCGCCGTAAAGAACCGAACCTGCGCCATGCACAATTTCAATGCGCTCAATCTGATCCAGCGGAATCTGGGTCCAGTCTGCTTCTGAAAGGTCGGGGCTGCTGATGCGACGTCCGTCGATCAGCACAACCTTGTTGGATGCCGCTGAATCACCGAAGCCTCCCAGGTCGATAATTGCTTTGGCACCGGTACCGGATGTATCACGCACAGTGATGCCGGCCTGACCCTTGAACAGGTCAGCAACATTTCCGGCATGTGATGACTTGATTTCGTCCCGGCTGATAATGGTGACCGTTTTTGACGACTGAATCGAAGGCGACTCAACCCTGCCGCCTGTGACATTGAGTTCGCCAAGATCCTGAGTTTGAGCCTCTGTTGTTGCTGGCATGATGCTCACAAGAGCTGCCAGCCATAGTGTCTGTTTAAATTTAAGTTTCAAAGTTTCTCCGCGCCCGCCGCGCCTGTTGATTTGCGGGTTGAGCATCAATGGAGAAACGTCTGGTTGTCGGAAGTCATCGGTAGCAACGACCAGCCCACGACCAGTCTCCCGCCGAGACCCAATCCGGTTTGAAACCCGTAGGTTTCCCGCATTGGGCCGGTCTCCTGGCTTGCCGTCATCCTAAGCTGTCCATGCCTTCCCGGTAGAAAAACCAGTGGCGTTTCAGACAGCCTTGTCAGGCCTACAGTAGCGGGGGCTGCGCCGGAATGGGGTCATTTCAACCCTTCACCGGACTTCCCGTTTCACTTCGTAATGAGAATCATTACAGAAGCACCCAAAGCGACGGGAATGCTACAGCGATCAATTTAGAAATCCATCAGAAGATTAAGAACGGCTCGTAAGGTCAGCGTATCAGCGCTGCTGGTGTAGTCAGTGATGCGCCCGGAAGATGTCTGTTCAATGGCTCCTTGAGAAGATGCTGATTTATTGCCATCCTGGCAAAAATCAGGCGTTTACACGCCTGATTTGACTCACGGCATCCTGCCGCTCGCCAGAAGGCGGCTTGCGCCGTCCAACCCTTGCTCTCCTGCCGGGTTGTGGCGAGCCGTCCACAGGTTGCGCGGAAGCACTGAATTAATCAGCGCTTCCTTAAATACCCAGCTGCGGAGTCCGCTCCATCTCAAGCCAGCGGGCCAGGTCAAGAGGCTCTTCAATCAACACGGCCGCACGCACACTGTTATCAATCTTCGTCGTGACCAGTTTATAGCCAATGCCGTTTTTCTTCAGTATTTCCAGATTCTGACCGGCAACAGGGAGTCCGCCTGCAAGAGCTGATTCAAACAACTCCGCAGCCCGCTTTTTGTTCTTCTCCACGCCGCGCCCCTCAACATACATATAGGCCAGTGCATTCTGTGCCGGGGCATAATGCTGCTCTGCCGCTTTCTGGTACCAGAACACAGCCTTGCTGTCACTCTGGTCTACACCGTCACCCCGGCGGTAGACATTGCCGATATTAAACTGGGCAATGGTGTTACCCTGCCTTGCAGCGGCAAGAAACAGTTCGGCAGCTTTAGCCAGATCAAAACTCACGCCTCTTCCCTCTGAGTACATGCTGCCCAGCGTATTCTGAGCTTCTGCATCTTCACGCTCTGCCAGCTGTTGAAACAGACGGGCTGCATGAATCATGTTTCTTTCCATGCCGCTACCATTGTAATAGAGCACTGCCAGATTATAGACAGCATCCATATCACCCCGCTCCAGTGCCTTTCGATACCACTCTGCAGCCTTCTGTTCACTGCGCCCGACACCACGGCCTGCACTATAGAAGAGCCCCAGGATCGTCTGGGCCCGGGCACTGCCGCCCGCTTCGGCCTTCAACAGCCACTGGGCGGCCTCCTCGTCGTTCCGCTCCACGCCGGCGCCACGCGCATAGATAATCCCCAGATTCAACTGTGCTTTTGCATCACTTTCAGCAGCCTTCTTCAGCCAGTAGAGTGCGCTCTTCATGTCTGATTCCCTGTAACCAAAGCCGAGCGTATAGATCACGACCAGGCTGTTCTGGGCTTCAGCGAACCCGGCCTCTGCAGCTGTCTTCAGCCATTTTATCGCCTTCTCCAGATCTTTCGGAACACCTTTTCCCTGTGAATAAAGAATACCCAGATTCGTCTGCGCTCTGAGTACCCCCTGATTGGCAGCAACCAGCATCCACTCTTCGGCCTTGCTGTAATCTGCATCCACACCCCGCCCCAGTGCATACATCGCCCCGACCAGAGAGGCGCTCTCAGCACTATCCTGATACGCCGCCTTCAGCAGCCACTGGAAAGCCTCACGCTCATCCGGTGCAGTGCCGATTCCGAGAAGCAGCGTTTTCCCGAGCTCCAGCCGGGCTTCAACATGATTTGCCTCTGCTGCACTCCTCAGCCATCGCAGGGATCTGGAGCTGTCGAATGCCACACCACGGGCTTCCCGATACATCATGGCCAGCATAAACTGTGAATCGGCATCGCCTGCACGTGCCTGATTTTTAATCCGGCTAACCAGCTCCTGACGGTACGCTTCTGCTTCAGGAAACCCGGCTGCTGCAGCGTTTAAAATCCACTCCAGCGCTTTACTGTCACTCTGCTCAACGTCACGTCCATCCGCGTAGAGTGTCGCAACCTTATACATTGCCGCAGCAATCCCCTTGTTGGCTGCAAGCAGGTACCAGGCAACCATCTTCGGATCTTTGGCAACACCCCTTTCATGCTCCATATGCACAGCCAGCTGATACTGGGCCTCTGCATATCCCTGCTTCGCCGCCAGCCGGAACCACCGGACAGCCTGCGCATCATCAAGCTCGACGCCTTTACCCTGCTGATACATCATGGCAAGGTGATACTGCGCCTCTGCAAAACCGCTTCGGGCTGAATTCTCAAACCAGTGGAAGGCCTCTTCATACCGTCCCTCTTCAAACGCCGATTTGGCCAGGGAGACCGTATCCGACTGGGCTGTGTCATAATCTTCATCGGAGACCACAAAATAGACGGCAACAGCACCAACCAGCACAAACAGACCAACAGCAATAACGACCTTAATCAACTGCATACCGCGACCATCCGGAAAGTATTTTCACCAACTGTAGCATCATTTTTGTAACCATGCCGCATCAGGAGAGCCCCAGATTCTTCCACATAGCATCCACGCGGACCTTTACCTCTTCACTCATGGCGATGGGAGTTCCCCATTCACGGGCGGTCTCGCCCGGCAGCTTGTTGGTTGCATCTATTCCCACCTTGGAGCCGAGACCGGCAACCGGCGAGGCAAAATCCAGATAATCGATGGGCGTATTGCCTACAATGGTAAAGTCACGCTCAGGATCAGAACGGGTTGAAATGGCCCAGATCACCGCCTCCCACGAACGGCAATCGATATCTTCATCAACAACAATAATAAACTTGGTATACATGAACTGGCGCAGGTAAGACCAGATACCGAACATGATACGCTTTGCATGCCCGGCATACCCTTTCCTGATCGAAACAACCGCCACGCGATAGGAGCACCCCTCCATAGGCAGATAGAAATCAACAATTTCCGGGAACTGTTTTTTCAGAATAGGTACAAAAACCTCATTAAAGGCCAGCCCCAGAATGGCAGGCTCATCAGGCGGCTTGCCTGTATAGGTGGAGTGGTAGATGGCATCCCTGCGCATCGACATGGTCTCCACGGTAAATACCGGGAACTGCTCGACCTCATTGTAATACCCCGTATGATCACCAAACGGCCCCTCATCGGCATACTCA
Source organism: Mariprofundaceae bacterium (assembly GCA_032251395.1). Taxonomy (GTDB): domain Bacteria; phylum Pseudomonadota; class Zetaproteobacteria; order Mariprofundales; family Mariprofundaceae; genus WSZY01. The sequence goes on along the minus strand of JAVVEJ010000027.1, from coordinate 7,771 downwards.
TCAAAGGAGATATGGCCCTCCAGCACAATCTCGGCACTGGCAGGAACCTGCAGTGGAACTGACAGGCAACTGGTTAACAGCGTTTTCTTACCCCGCAGCAGGCCGGCAAACTGATACTCTGACAGGGTATCGGGAATCGGTGTAACTGCTGCCAGAATTGTTGCCGGATCCGCCCCGATAACGACAGCACACGGAAACTTCTCTGCCCCCGAACTACTGGCCTCCCGGTGATCCTGCGCCCCGCCACGATGCTTAAGCCAGCGCATGATCAGTCTGTTTTTTCCAAGCAGCTGCTGGCGGTAGATGCCCAGATTCTGTCGCTCTTTATGCGGACCTTTTGTGACCACCAGACCCCAGGTAAGCAGCGGTGCGACATCACCGGGCCAGCAGGTCTGAATCGGAAGACGGGTCAGATCAACATCATCCCCCTGCAGGACAACCTCTTTCCACGGAGCATGTTTCACGACCTTCGGCGCCATATGCAGCACCTGTTTCAGCAGCGGAAATTTGCCAACCACATCCCTGAGGCTTCCGGGGGGCTCCGGTTCTTTCAGGTATGCCAGCAATTCGCCAATTTCACGCAATTCACCGGCAGAATCTCTTCCCATGCCCAGCGCGATTCGTTCCGCTGTTCCAAAAAGATTGGTCAGCATCGGCATGCTGTGCCCGGTAACATTTTCAAAAAGCAGGGCGGGGCCTCCCTGCTGCAACACTCTGTCTGAAATCTCCGTAACCTCGAGCTCGGAACGAACAGGCGCTGTAATACGTTTCAGAGCGCCTCGCTGCTCAAGCTCTTTAATAAATTCTCGCAGGTCCGCATAACCCATGCTCACTCACTGGCCTCAGCAATATCGAATTCATCTTCCAGATTTGAAAGTACGAACAGATCCCTGACGGCTTCCGTCAGGCCGGAAATAACAAACCGCCTGTTCGATGACCGGCTCCAGCGCAGACCTTCAACCAGCGTGGCAATGCCGGAGGAGTCCATACGCGCTACGTCATCCAGGGCAACCCGAACAGATTTCACCTGATCAGAAAAACAGCTGTTGATCGCCTTTTTTAAAGCCGGCGATGTATGAACATTGACGTCACCCTTTACATGGATGCACAGACTCTCCGCACTTTCCCGATCCACATTCACTTCAAACTTCATCTCTGCTCCCGTACTCTAATCACGCTGCTCAGTGCCCTGCGCACGCATCATTGCTTCACCCGTCTGCTCGAGCTCTCCCTGCAGCCGCTCCAGTTCGGCACCATTGCCTTCATGCTCGGCAAGGTGCATCAACTGATGCAGCGTGTCACTCTGCCCATGCAGATCCTTCAGAGCCCTGTAAATTGCCAGTGCATCCTGCAGACTGTCCCGCTTTTCAGCTACATTCTGCGTCAATGTCGCCTTCAGAAAAAGGGCATGTGCCGCCTGTCTGGGTGCACCGATTTTACGGCTTATCTGCAAAACGGATTCCGCCTCTCTGCTGGCGGTTTCGTGATCCTGCTGCTGCTCGGCCATTAACGCCAGCCCCATATGGGCATCTGCCTTGTAGAGCAACCCGGGTCTCGCATCTCCCGCCTTGCTGAGCACAAAGTCATACTCCTGACGGGCCACGCCATATCTGCCCTGTAGCTGCGCCAGTCGCGCAGCACTGAGATGCAGATCGACAGGCATCGTTGACGGCAACGCCTCCGGTTGCCATGCCTCATCACCCCGCTTCTGATAGAGCAGCGCCAGAGCAATCCGGCTCCGCAACTGGCTGACCGTTAAGCCGTGCTGAATCGCAACGCTTTGCGCCCGCTTCAGGGCAGCCTCACCCCGCATCAGCTCGCCGGAAGCAACATGCAGCATGCCAAGGTTGTACCAGGCGCGGGCAATCAGTACCGGATCATTGGCAAGCTGGGCTGCCTGCAGAGCCCGGTCAAATGAGCTCTCAGCTATCTCCCAGCGCTCCTTCTGCATGGCGGCAACACCATTGCGGCTAAGCTCTTTCATCTTTTCAGCATAGGGATTTTCTATAATCACCTGATTGCCGCCGCCTCCACAGGCGGTCAACAGCAACAGAAGCACCACAGCAGGCCAGCGGATCATGGCCTCATATCCAGTGCCGGCGGTGCAGCGGCAGCCTCTTCGTCATCACGCCTGCTCTTGCCGCCACCCACCAGCCACGACCCCTGCAGGTTCTTAATCAGCTGTTTGATCTCGATAATAGTCTCACGTGATTCCCGTGCCAGTCCCGGCAACTCCGGCGTCAGTTCGGAGAGATCTGATGCAACGATATTCAGTGCCCCGGAAAGTTCATCAATATTTACCAGCAGTGCCTGAACATGCTCAACCGTATCAGCACCTTTCTCTCCCACGGCTTGAGAGAGAGGGCGGAGATCATCAAGAATCTTTGCAGTGGCCTTCAGTGAATGTGACAGCTCCCGGGCCACATGCTGCTGGTCCAGCTCTCTGGCAAACTGCTGCAGGTGCGCCATGGTCGCGGTAAACTGTTCAACCATTGCCTCCAGCCGCTCCCCGCGAACACCGCGGGTAACTTCCCGGATTCCGGACAGAGCCAGGCGGACGTCACCATCGGGATCATTCATCCATGTTGCCAGCAAGGCCAGCTCTTTCAGCAGCACATTCGCGTTGCCGACTGCCGGCTTGAGATCAATCAGCAGCTGATCCAGCGAGGCTTCGGTCTCGTATCCCAGAACATCACCATCGTTAACGGCGGATTTTTTTTCATCTCCTGCCGTGACTTCGACCACCTGTTCGCCAATCAGCCCCTCTTTGGTCACTCTGACAATCGCATTTTTATGCAGCATGGTCCGGTAACGGTCGATCAGCTCCATCGTGATCCTTACCTTTCCCTCCGCCTGCAGTTCAATCTGGTCGACACGACCAATGGCAAACCCCTGAAACTTCACGGGTTGCCCTTCATAAAATGAGGCCGCTGATGGCGGGGAGAAAAAGATGTAAAACTTCTTGGCAAAAACATTGCTGCGCATACTGGCAACCAGCAGCACCAGCAGCAGAGCTCCAACGCCCAGGATAACAAACCAGCCCACCTGCCGCCGCATACTCGAAACAAAATCTTCACGCTCTACCATATACCACTCACATCCGGGACAGAGTCATCTGTAATTTCATGCGTGCGCGCAAACTCCATATCCGAGCCTTCGTGCACTGATGCGCTAAGGTAGAGAACTCCGGATCCAAGCAACTCCAATGCAGCCCCGGACTTTTCACGAAAAGCCTGTGAGCGGTCCGGTGCCATCCCGACATGCACCTCCTGCGCCACAATGACATCCGGCTGCTGCAGCAGGCAATGGCCCAGACTTAACAGCGCATGCGTATAACCCGAACGCTCTCCGGCCTGCTGCTCCAGCCGCTCGAGCCCGACAAACTCAGCCACTTCGTCAACACGTTTTCTGGCCTTCTGCAGGCGTGCTTCATCCCCGCAATAGAGAAAAGGCAGCAGCAGATTCTCTCTGAGGCTCAGGTTTGCCATCAGGCCCCTATGGCGAATCATGCTACCAACCCGCAGACAGAATTCAGGCGAGCCAGCCGGATAACGCAGATCACCGCTCTGCAGCCAGATGGATGATGCCAGCGAGCCCTGCCCGCCCATATCGGGAAACATCAGGCTTAGAAACGCAAACTGGAAACGATTGTTCATCACAATGCGCACATGCTCCCCGCGCGCGACCCGATCAGCCGGCAACAGATCGCCGAACAGCCTGAGATCTTCCCACTGCAGCACATCACTCATAGCACAAGCCTCGATACCACCCATAACGCGTCCAGCAGAACCATCACTATTAATGCCCCCACAACACCGTTCGTCGCCCGGATCGGAATCTGATTTGGATCCCGGCCTACCCGGCAGGCCTGGTCGAGCAAAACCATACATGAGAACATGGGGAAGCACATACCCTTTAACATCATGGCAAGCAGCATCTCCACATCCATGCCCCTGCGCACCTCTACAAGAAACTCTGAAAAGTTCAGGGCATAGCTCCATGAGACAACCAGCCCTCCCACCCAGATGGAGACCACTACAAACAGGAAGGTAAGAATCAGCCCGCTTAAGGCAAAGGCAAGCACCCTGGGAAGATGCAGGTATTCATGGGGATGCACACCCATACTGCGAAGAAATGCGTCTTCTCCGCGCACATGCATATTGCCGATTTCCGTTACCACTGCCACGCCGGAACGGGCCAGCAGAAAAATGGCCACGGTAAACGGCGCCACCTCCTGAACCAGAACCCCGTTCATCAGCTTGCCGATCAGGGAAAGGTCCTGAATCTGCTGGGCAAATATAACGATGCTGTAGACGGCCAGCACACCTGACGCGAAGGCAAAAAGGAGTACCCAGGGCAGGCTCTGCACGCCGGTAAAATAAAGCTGTCTGATTAATACATGTGTTACGGCCGGCCTGGAGATCCACTGCATTCGCAGGAAAATAGAGAAAACGGAAAAGAAGAGGCTATAAAAACGGACGACACTATTGAAAAATCTGATCGCCTGATCACCCAGTCTGTCAGCACGCCAGTTCCATCCGGCCAGATATGACTGCAAGATTCGCATACCGACTTTATAGGCTGCATATCAGGAAATACAAGTGCGTTGAATCACAACTCAAGGCAATCGTGAGTTCCATTTCAAAGTGCACCACGCTTAACTGGGCTAAAGACTGGCAGATTCAGCATTCAAGGTCTGGCCCCATTGGTTCTATTGGTTCATTGATGCAGGCTTGCGTGCAGAACCACGCTTAAGTAGCGTCCCGCTCCTTTTCATTTACGTTAAATATTCAAGACTTCCGGGGGAAAAATGCTCGAATCAATGCGGAATCAGGCCCAATCATGGATTGCCAAACTTATCCTTGGCGGCATCGTGCTCTCTTTTGCACTATGGGGTGTTGGCGATTACTTCATGGGAAGTCAGGTAGAATATGTTGCAGAGGTAGATGGGAAACCCATCACAGACAGCGCATTCTCCCAAGCCTATGAACGGCAGCTTAACGCCTATCGGGCCACAATGGGTAACCTGTTTTCAAAAGAGCGGGCAGAAGAGCTCGGCATTAAAGAGGAGACTGTTCAGACGCTCGTTAATCGCCGCCTGATGCTTGAAGAGGCGCGGAAACTGGGGCTGGTAGCACCTGAAGCTGCCCTGATGGCCAGCCTGCAGGCGAACCCCTCCTTTCAGTCTCCCGATGGTTTTGACCTCAACCGATACAAAGTAATCACTCGCAACATGGGCTACAGAACAACGCGCGACTATGAAGACGAACAGCGCCTGAACCTGATGGTTGATGCCCTGCAAAAGGCAATCATCTCCTCGGCATATGTTAACGATCGTGACATCAGAGAGAGTTTCAATCGTGAATTTGAACAGCGGGTTCTCTCCGCCATTATTGTTGACCCGGCCAGTATCGGCAAAAAAATCAAAATCAATGATGAGCAGGCGCGTGCATATTTCGAGGCAAATCAGCAGCAGTATCGTTCACCTCTGAAGGTGAAACTGACAGCCGTTGAAATCTCTGCTGAAACATTTGCCACTGACATGGCCATTGAAGCTGCGGACGTGGAACAGGCATACAACGAGCGTATTGCCGAATTCACTACGCCTGAAAGGCGTCATGCCAGACATATCCTGATACAGGCGGCCAGCGATGAAGCAGCCCGTAAGAGCGCCCTGGAGAAGGCCAATGCAATCAAGGCACGCCTGGATGCCGGAGAAGAGTTTGCTGCAGTTGCCAGGGAGACATCAGATGACAGCAGCACGGCAGACAAAGGTGGCGATCTCGGCTTCTTTGCGCATGGAGTCATGCTGCCTGAGTTTGAGAAAGCCGCATTCAGTACTGATGTGGGCAAGGTCAGCGACCCTGTCGAGACCCAGTACGGCTACCACCTGGTCAAGATCGAAGAGATCAAGCCTGCCGCTGAAATCCCGCTGAAAAATCTGTACGAGCAGCTTGCCGATGACATCCGCAAGGCCAGAGCCACGGAAGAGGCCTACAGCGTGTCTCAGGACCTCGATAATGCGCTTGGCATGGAAGACACCCTCAGAGCGGCGGCAACAGGCCTGAACCTGAAAGCTACCGATATCGGTCCGATAAGCGCAGATGAAGCGCTTGGTAACCCGTTGCTGGGAAGTGATGCGGCACTTCGGGTCAGGGCCTTCTCTGCCCTGCCCGGAGAGATCGTGGAGATTCAGGAGCTTGACGATGGCCGTTTCGTGGCACTCGAAGTTACGGAGCGCATTGAACCTGACGCTCTGAGCTTTACCGATGCGGCCGCCCGGGTCTATGAAGATGCCCGGACTGCACAGGCGCAGACAGAAGCTGAAAATATTGCCAGGGAGATTGTTACAAAGGCAGCAGAGACACCGCTGGAAGCACTGGCACAGCAGTATGGCCAACCGCTCTACATCTCCAAACCCGTTCGCAGCAACGGCACTGGTGATGAGGCTGACTGGCTTACATCCGGACTTCTCGGGCAGGCATTCAAGGCCGCCGGCAAGAGTGTGTTACCTGCCCCTGTAGAAGTTTCAAAAGGCTTCGCCGTAGTGCAGGTAAAGGAGATCACCTCTCCTTCAGAGAGCGAGTTTGAAGCGCAGAAAGAGGCGATGCGCCTGGAAGTTGAAAAGTCGAAGGGCTCTGTCCGCTTTGCCCGCTGGATGGCTACCGTGCGGGACAATCACGATATCATCATCCATAAAAATATTCTTGAACGCCTCTAAGGCACTGCTGTAATCGACAGGTAAAACCGGGCTGTAAGGCCCGGTTTTTTTTGTTCCCCTCGTCATTTTGCCAATATCCGGCATGACGAATACCAAACAAGAGTGAACCACAGTCCCCCAGGGGAGCCTCTCTCGCTACGCGATTCACCTTCAGACATGACCCTTGGAAATCCCCGACGGGGGACAGAGGCACGAAGAAGAAATAATCAAGTAGATTGTCATTCCCGACTTCGACTGCACGGACGCAGGAGGTACGAGCCCATGGATGAGCGAAGGTAGAACAATGCAGGAGCAATTGTCGAGAGCAACGCATGGAGCTGTTGCCGAGATCGGGAATCCATGGATGCCGGGTCGCGCCCGGCATGACGTTATAGTTATTAGCTTCTCTGGTTCAGGTCAGGCCCGGCATGACGTGTGTTATTGGTGTTATTGACTCTCCCCCGTTCAGCCCGTTTCCGTCATTCCAGCGTACGCTGGAATCCATGATTGGACAGCAATAGAGATCAATCTAAAATTCATACTCATGAAGCAACCCTGCGCCTATCTTCTCTCCAACCGCCGAAATGGAACCCTCTATGCAGGTGTGACATCAAACCTGCCCAGGAGGGTGTGGGAGCATAGAAATCATTTGGTGGATGGGTTTACCAAAAGGTACGGCGTAACTTGCCTTGTCTGGTATGAACAGCATGAATCGATGGCATCGGCCATTGCCAGAGAGAAGACGATAAAATCATGGAAAAGAGCCTGGAAAATAGAATTAATTGAAACTGAAAATCCGGAGTGGCTTGATCTATATGAAACACTGTTTTGAATATATGAAGCTTTCCCTTTTTGGACTATTCCCGTCATTCCGGTGGAAGCCGGACTATGGATGCCGGATCAGGTCCGGCATGACGTGTGTTATTGGTGTTATTGACTCTCCCCCGTTCAGCCCGTTTCCGTCATTCCGGCGTACGCTGGACAAGACGGCAGGAGAGCCGACTTGGACGCCAAAAGCGCCCTTGGGTGAGGGGCAAGGATGCCCCGAATCACAAATCTACAGGACAGTAG
>JAVVEJ010000026.1:25124-29608 GCA_032251395.1 Mariprofundaceae bacterium | reverse complement strand
AGATTGACTCTTTGAAAAGACTTGGAACCCATAATTTCACTATAGAAATGGGCAACAAACAAATGCCTTTTCAAATCGTCATAAGAAGAGGTGATAATTACCCAGGAATGCTAACAGAACTTATTGGTGTACCATTTGTTTACGCTCCATCAGCCTTTAATGGGTCCCTTCATCAAACTGACTTAAGAATTGGTGCTGATTGCGTTGCACTGGTGATCTATGGAAAGAGACGGCTAGGGATTAAAGTCCCATATTTTTCTCCTTCAAGGCTACTTGATGTAACAACAAAAATTGGTAGCAACAAAAGTATCGAAACAGCAACAATTGAAGAAGGAGACATACTTCATTTTGGTTTTCAAACCGCTGTTATTTCAATTGACGAACCCCCAATTGGTAAGCTGAGTTCAAATGATATCGTGATCCATACGTTTCACGGGTTTGCTGAGGAAAAGCTATTGTCAGAACTACCTTATAAAGCATCGGATTTTGAAATCTTGAGATGGAAACTTTAATTACTATTGTTCTTCAAAGTTGAATGTCGCTTTTGGTTGCGGATTCAACGGCCAAAAACTTTTCTTAGTATCTCTGTCGTTCGTTTCGCAGGGTTCTTGCGTATCGCAGCCTCTTCGGCTGCCATGTAGTGAAAGATTCCTGAGAGCCCGCCATTGACGACATGTGTGGTCAGATCGGCCTTCACATCAGGTACAAGCGGCAGCGCCTGATACTTCCCCATCACTTTGTCATAGGCCCGGACTGCACCAACCTGTGACAGTGCCCTGTCAATAACAGGACGCATCTCATCAGACAGCGGGTCGGACATTTTACCCCTGAAATACCGGGTAGCCGCATCATCCGGACCTTTGTAGATGCCCTGCACATCCCTGATGGTCATCCTGCGAATCGCATCACCGAAGATTTTCTTCGCCTTCGGTGTGGCCGCCTCGGCTGCACGGTTCAGCTTCAGTTCAAGATCATCCATCAGGTAGCCCATACCGATGCCATTGAGTAGTGAATCGACCTCATGCAAGCTATCCGGGAGCGGGATGTGAATCTTCGGATCGGCATTGAAGCCATCGGCTCTGGCAAGCTGCTTTACCACCCGCTCGGAGCCGACCCGAAGGGCATCTTTAAGCCCGGCTGTTATATCCGAGTCTGAGAGAGCGGCAACAGTGGTGGAGCTACCGGAAGGCTCAAGCTGATCCACAGCTTCACGGAGAGAGTCGAGCCAGCCGGCATGGGCCGGGCTGACGAGCATAAACAGAGACAGAACTACTGCAGACAGCAGACGATAAAACATAACCACTCTCCTTCTCTGCAAACGATCATAGCAGCGATCACTATTCAACAACAATGATGCCCGGAGTTCCCCCTATCCCCGTTCAGCTGACTGCCGATGACTGCATGGCGGAGATTGTTCCATACAATCTTCCGCATTTCCCACATCCATGTGAGTCAGATACAGGAGCAATAAATAGCGTCATGCCGGGCTTCGACCCGGCATCCATGGATTCCAGCCTGCGCTGGAATGACGAAAACAGGCTGAACAGAAGAGAACCAATAACAGACGTCATGTCGGGCTTAAAGATATGTGAGACCCGCAGAAAACGGCGGAACGCCGCATAAAGGTGCAAGACGCAGTTTTATAATTTAGTTGACCAGAACTTCCCGCAACTTGCCCATAGCCCGCTTCTCCAGCTGGCGAACACGTTCAATAGAGACACCCATATCTTCAGAGAGATCTTTCAATGTTGCAGGCTCTTCAGACAGATGGCGCTGCATCACAATCTGACGGTCACGATCCGAAAGCTGGCGAAGAGCTGAATATAGCTGGTTTTTCTGGTGATCCTGCCAGTTGGACTCAACCGCCAGCTCTTCCGGTGTCGCCTCCAGCGCAGGCATGGCAGTCACCAGCGCTTCACCCTCCGCATTATCGGCATCAAGTGAGACATCGCGTTGCAGGTAGGCGTTTGCAGTCTCCTGGTACTCATGCGAAGAGATGCCATACTCTGAAGCAACCTCATCGGCATGATGACCATCAAGTGCGGCAATGGCATTTTTTGCCTTTTTCAACCCTGCAAAAACCTTGCGTTGGAGCTTGTTGGTTCCGAGCTTCACAATACTCCAGGAGTGAAGAATGAAATCGTGAATCGCAGCACGGATCCACCATGATGCGTAGGTTATCAGACGGAATCCGCGATCGGGATCAAAACGCTTTACTGCATGCATCAGCCCCAGCGTACCCTCCTGAATCAGATCCGCTTCCTGCAGGCCGAAATGACGATATTCCCGGGCAATCGCTGCCACAGCATAGAGATTGGCCACAACGAGCTGCTGCGCAGCCTCACGATCCTGATGATCATGCCATCTGCGTGCCAGTGCGGTCTCTTCCCTGCGGCTTAAGCGATCAACACGCCTGATGTCGCGATAATAAAGGGAGAGAGTCGACATATCTGTTACAGCTGCGTTCAAGTTCATCTCCTGTTTTCGGCTGGATTAGCACTCGCATTATAGGAGTGCTAAAAAAATGTGTCAAACTACCTGGCAAAAAATATGGCTATTGATCCACGCTGTCGGGTGAGACCAGCCTGGCTGTGGCAACTACTGCACCCAGACACCCCACCAACGCGCCGCCGGCAAGCAGCGGCAGCAGCAATGCAAAGGGATGAAGATCAATGCCCAGCCCATCCGTCCAGCCGGAGACTCCCACCACCAGTGGCCAGAGCAGCATCCACGCCAGGATGGCCGCTCCGCTTCCCAGCAGTGTTCCCTCCAGAATAAAGGGCATGCGGACAAACCACTCCCTGGCACCGAGCAGGCGCATCAGGTGCACCTCATCGGCTCTTGCCAGAAGAATCATTCGCAAAGTATTCGAAACAATCAGCGCCATCGCCATCGCAATAATCAGCGTGGCAAACCACGCCAGGTTCTGAATCGACTGAAGCAGCTGGTGGGCATTGGCCATCTGCACCTCATCCTCATTTACTGTACCTCCGAAGCGTGCCGCTTCGTCCCTGATATCGGAGAAGAGAAATTTGTGCTCCGTATCAGAGAGCGTCAGCTCCAGACTCTCCGGCAGCCGTTTGGCAAACTCGGAAACATTCAGCGATGTGCCACCCAGCCACCCCTGCATCCAGACAGCTGCCTCTTCCCGGCTGACCTGCCGCACCGAGGCGACCCCATCGAGTGCTGCCAGCCGCTCATTAAGCTTTTTCATGTCGCCACTCTTCTCAACCGGAAGGTAGACATGCAGGCGCACACTGTCCTGCCATGAACCAACCCACTGCTGTGCCCCCTGCAGACCGAGCCAGACTGCGCCCAGTGCCCAGAGCGCAACACAGACAATCATCAGCGCCAGAAACTGGTGAATACCGAAAGGTGGCATCTGGAACCCGCCGGGCAGACGCGGATTAACCTGATCAGGCATGTCATGCATGGGAATCCCCCACCAGGGAACCCTGGTGCAGCTGAATTAAACGCCCCGGATGGGAGGTAAGCAGGTGCAGGTCATGGGTTGCCATAATCACAGTCGTACCATTGCTGTTTAATGCCATCAGCAGATCAAGAACGCGACGGGCGGTATCCTCATCCAGGTTGCCGGTCGGCTCATCGGCCAGAATAATCGGTGGATTGGCCACCATCGCACGGGCAATGGCAATGCGCTGTTGCTCCCCGCCGGAAAGTGCTTCCGGATAGGACCACAGACGATCAGCCAGCCCGACAAACTCAAGCACTTTTCGCACGCGCGGCACCAGACGCTCTTTCTCCCAGCCCTGTACCCGTAGTGGCAGTGCAACATTTTCAAAAACGGTCCGGGAAAAGAGCAGTTTATGATCCTGAAAGATAATTCCTGTCCGCTGGCGAAGCTCACGCACATCACCCTCGGAGACACTTCGCATATCCCACTGCTGCACGGATAACTGCCCGGAAGTTGGTCTCAGCCCGCCATAAAACATACGTAACAGTGAAGATTTTCCGGCGCCACTCTCGCCAGTCAGATAGATGAAACTTCCCTTGACAATAGCAAGCGAAATTCCCGAAAGGGCAACCTTTCCTGCGGGATAACGGAGCATCAGCTGTTGCATCTCAATCAGTCGCTGTTTGTCGGGCATGGGGAAAACAGTAACCGTGAGACGCCCCGCTGTCAGCATTCCTGCTGACAAATAATTCATAACAGATCAACATTGCCGCATGCATATCACCTGTCCGCACTGCAATGCCACCTATGAGGTCGGCCCGGTCATCAAAAACGCCCTGCTGGTATGCTATCGCTGCCACACTGAGTTTGGCGTTAATGAGGCACCGCGGGAAGCAGAAAACGAAACGCCTGCAGTCAATGAACATGAGACGCCGCTGCCACTGTTCATACGTGCAGAAGAGCGCAGGACGGAGGAGCCTGCTTCAGAAGATAAAGCCCTGACACCTGAGCCTGCACCTGAGCCTGCACCTGAGCCTGCACCTGAGCCTGCACCTGAGCCTGCACCTGA
>JAVVEJ010000026.1:0-25024 GCA_032251395.1 Mariprofundaceae bacterium | reverse complement strand
CACCTGAGCCTGCACCTGAGCCTGCACCTGAGCCTGCACCTGAGCCTGCACCTGAGCCTGAACAGGTGGCTGAAGATAAAACGGTCGCCGACAGCAGGACATCAGCAGAGAACCCTGCAGCAGCAAAAATTGTAGCTGTGGCAGAAGATGACAAAGCTCCTCTTCCCCCTGCACGAAAAAATGCGGCAATCTGGCCATGGCTGATCTTTATCCTGCTGCTCATCGGCGGGTCCGGAGTCTGGTATAAGCAGGATATCTGGCTGGACCACCCATGGGTCCGGAGCGTGCTGATCAATATGCAACTGCCTGTCGAGGTGAGGGATAAAGACTGGCGTATTATCCCGGAGAGTGTACATGGTCAGTGGCTGACAAGGGATGATCAGAGTCGTGTGCTGGTGATTGAGGGGCGCGTTGGCAACCGTCTCTACTGTGAGCTCCCGCCACCGCAGATTCAGGTGCACTTTTTTGATGATTCCGGCCTGGATAACATTCTTGGCGAGGCGACACTGCCGATTACAGAGCCACCCGGCATTGAGCAGGTGAAACATGCGCCATTTGAGATGCCGGATATCGACCGTGTACCTGTAGGGGCTCAGGGAGAGCGTGGTTTTTTCCTTGTGCTCGATTCACTTCCGGAACGTACGGCCGATTTTACACTGACGGCGGTTGCCAATCGGCCCTGACTACCGGCTTTGGACAAAGCAGAACAATTAACGGGCGGTCAACTCCGGGATACGGAATCCAAGCTGTTTTATCATGTCCCGCAGGCGCTGTTGGGTCGGTCCTGAAAGGTGGCCGGGATCAACAATGGAAAAAACATTCTCCCGCTGTTTATGCTGCAACCCCGGAATTGCCCTGATTTCACGCAGGAAAATATCGGTCTCCTCCTGACCAATCTTCTCTCGCCATGCATCCGTGTCGATGGTAATGGCAGCAGGATAGATGTTTTCACCGGGCTGCAGGCAAAAGAAGATGAGCGTCTCATCCCTGATGACGGATTTGCTGCCAAGTGCAATAGCGCGACCGGCCCAGCTCCAGGTCAGGCCAGCCTCTCCCCACTCACGAATCAGAACGGAGTATAGCTCCCGGTGCATCGCATCGCAGGAGCCGTAGAAGTCGCCAAGTGTCTGTTCAACCATAATCCACTCCAAAAATCCCCTGTTTTAGCAGCTCATCCGCATGCTGCTCAGGCAGCCGTACTGATCAGAGCAATCGTCTGTGCCGCAATACCTTCACCGCGTCCCGTGAATCCCAGCTGCTCGGTTGTTGTCGCTTTGATATTGAGCGAACCGACATCAATACCGATCACCTCCGCCAGCCGCCCGCGCATGGCTTCAATATATGGCGCAAGTCTGGGTTCCTGGGCGATGACCGTTGCATCCAGATTGCTCACGCGCCAGCCATTCTCATGCAGGCTTTCAACCACTGAAGCAAGCAGTTCAACGCTATCAATACCGGCATACCGCGGGTCTGAATCGGGAAAATGATGGCCGATATCCCCCAGCCCGGCCGCGCCCAGCAGTGCGTCGCAGATGGCATGAATCAGGACATCGGCATCCGAGTGGCCGGCAAGACCAAGCCTGAAGGGAATCTCAACACCACCCAGCATCAGCTTCCGTCCTTCACAGAACGCATGCACATCAAAGCCCTGCCCAACACGTATATTCATCTGTTCATCACTCCCCTGCAGCACTCCTCTCCGCCCACGGAGGGGCGGCGAATGCGAACAGCGTTCGTAAGCAAGCGATAAAACCACGTTTTTTCGCTTGCGCTAAAGGTATAAGAGATGGAGCTCTTATACCGCATCAAACAAACTCACATCAAAGCTTTGTCCGATACGTATGTTCATCTGTTCATCACTCCCCTGCAGCACTTTTCTCCGCCCACAGAGGGGTGGCAAATGCAGCCAGCTTTCAGGCACGCAAGCAAGCCGCACTCTCCTGCTTAAGACCGGGGCAGAAGCAGTGGCTATCCTGTGCCGAATCAATCAGACACCTTCAAAATGGGCGTGCAGCCAGTCCATATCGGCCTGGGTTGTAATTTTCCGGTTCAGTGAGTCGCCCTGACTGATATAGACCGGGAATCCTGCCGCCTCCAGCACCGAAGCATCATCGGTGTGCAACTCCAGACGACTGCTCTCCTTCTCGATGGCCTCAACAAACCAGTCGCGGCGGGCAACCTGCGGCGTCTGGACAGCTCGAAGCATTGCCCGATCCGGCGTCCTGACAACACGTCCATCATGGTCGATCTCTTTGATGGTGTCGTGGACCGCAACACCGGGGACTGCGGTTCCATATTCGGCGGCCACATCAAAGACATCCTTTAACAGCTGTTTCGATGGTAGCGGTCTGGCTGCATCATGTACCCCTACCATATCAATAAAACCGGGCAGCGCTGCCAGGCCTCGCTGCATGGAGACAGAGCGCTCTGCTCCACCCGTTACGGGCGGCAGAAGATCAAATGGAAACTGGCGGCCCTTCATCACCTCGGCGTAGAGCTGGTCATCCTCAGCAATAACAGGCTGGACAACGCTAATCCGTTTCTCCTGCGACAGACTGTTGAGTGTATGAATCAGAAGCGGTTCATCGGCAACGGTGATATACTGTTTCGGCAACATGCCGCCAAAACGTTTGCCACTGCCTGCGGCCAACAACAGAATACCTACTTGCATAAGGCTGATTGTGCGCGTTCATTAAGAGAGGTCAATCTATCCGTGATCTGCATTGCCGGGATATACCGCTTAAGCCGTTGCGCAACTCTGACGCATCGGATATAAACCTGCCATGACATCCACTTACCTCTTTCTGGCTGCCGGAGTGCTGACCCTTGTTTCCGCTTATGTGGTCTGGGCAGACGTATGGAGTAACACCCCCGCATCATCGGCCAGCAAGGGACCTCTCATTGCACTACTGTTAATTGCATCGCTTTCACTTAGCCTCTGGGGCTGTTTCAAGCTCGCGGCTGTAAGCGATCAGGGCATCTATCTTTCGCTGGCATCAGCTGCCACCATCGCAATCATTCTGGTTCAGAGCCTCTACCTGATTGGCGTATGGCAGCACGGCATTCGCGGACTGGGACTCTTCCTGTTACCGCTGACTGCAGTGTTGCTGCTGCTGATTCCGGCGCTGCCGGAGAGCGCTGCCGACCACTGGATTCACACCTCATCGATTCTGGAGTCCAGCCACCTGCTACTGTCGCTTCTCGCATACGCGACGCTGACACTGGCTGCCATCCATGCCCTGATGCACCTGCAACTGGACAGTGCACTGAAAAAGAAGCAGTTAAGCCCGATCATGCAGGCGATGCCATCACTGTTTGAGATCGAAACGCATCTCTTTGCCCAGGTACGCTGGGCCACCTGGCTGCTGGCTATCGGCATTCTGACCGGCCTGAGCTGGCAATGGGTTGAATTTCAGCATTTTGCTCTGTTCAACCATAAAGTGCTCCTCTCCCTCTTCGCATTCGGAGTGCTTGCCCTGCTTCTCGCCAAGCGCAAAAAGGCGGGATGGCACGGCCGCAGGTCCAGCCATATGGTTCTTTCAGCCTATGCCCTCCTGCTGCTGGGCTATTTCGGTGTAAAACTGATCAACTCCTGGCTGGGCTGATCCTTCAAACGAGCCTTAACCCATGGATGAAATTGGAATCTCTCTCCCGGCTGCCGTAGGCATCCTCATTTTTCTGCTGCTACTCTCGGCCTTCTTTTCAGGTTCGGAGACAGCGCTGACCAGGGCCAGACGGGTACGGCTCAAGGTGTTGAGCGAACAGGGCAACAGTGGGGCCCGGCAGGCCAAAATGCTGCTGAAAAAACCCGAGCAGATGCTCTCCACCATCCTGCTCGGCAACAATTTCGTCAATATTGCTGCGACATCACTGGCTACCGTGATATTTGTATCAGCATTCGGAGATGCAGGTGTATTGTACGCTACCATCACCATGACTACTGTAGTGCTGGTCTTCTCCGAAATTCTTCCGAAAACCATTGCTGTTGCGCATCCTGAGAGTATTGCCTGCCGTGTCGCCACTCCCCTGAAATGGATTCAGAAAATCAGCTCCCCCATCATCTGGCTGCTGATGCACTTCATCACCGGCTTCCAGCGCATCCTGAAGGTGCCGGAGAAGCAGGATGTCGGCTTCAACCATAAGGAGCTGGCCTCGATGATCGACATGAGTGCTGAGACCGGCATGCTCGATTCCGCCCGTGAACAGATGCTGATGAGTTCACTGAGACTGCATGAGGTTACGGTAAAGTCTCTTATGACACCCCGCAAGGATATGGTCATGCTTGATGCTGCTGAAACAGTTGGTGAGTGTCGCCAGAGTGCGGTGAAGAACCCTCACTCCCGCTATCCTGTCTTTTTCGAAAAGAGTGACAACATTCTCGGTATTGTACACCTGCGGGAGCTTTTCAAGCTCAAGGAGATGAATACCAGGATGACTCACGCCATGATATGGGTTGATCCACCTTACGCACCCGCCAACCGCAATGCCCTGACACAACTTTTTGAATTCCAGTCCAAACATCAGCACATGGCGATTGTTGTGGATGAGTTCGGTGACATTGATGGTCTCATCACGCTGGAGGATATCATCGAGGAGATAGTCGGCGAAATTGTTGATGAATCCGATATACCGTCACTGCCGGAAGTATGGCCGCAACCGGATGGCTCACTGGTAGTTGCCGGAACGGCCAATCTGCACGACCTCAATCTGGCTCTGGATACGCAGATGCCGGAGGAGAATGCCACCACCATAGGAGGGCTGATTGTCCGCCTGCTTGGTGATCAGCCTGAAGAGAAGCTCTGCATTCTGGAAAGCGGTGTTTATATTGAGGTTACCAGCCTGCATGGCGACTGGATCAGACGCGTTAAACTCACGAAAGCGAATGAAAGCGGGTCACCTCATGATAAGAGTGAATCGTAACGCTTCTTAAGCCTGCAGAGATCACTCCAGGCATGCCGCTTCTGCTGTGGAGATCGCAGCAGGTAGGCCGGATGATACATGACCTGGGCCGGAATTCCGTGGTAGTTGTGCCAGTTTCGACGCAGAACCGATAGCGGCTGATCTGTCTCAAGCACTGTCTGCGCCGAAACTCTTCCCAGCAGACAGATAATTTTCGGTGAGAGTGCCCTGAGTTGCGCATCAAACCAGCGACTGCATGCCTCGACCTCATCCGGCCTCGGGTCGCGATTGTTGGGCGGACGGCACTTTACCGTGTTCATGATGTAGACCTCTGACCGGTTCATGCCAAGGGCGGCCAGCATACGATCCAGAAGCTGCCCTGCCCTGCCCACAAAGGGTTCACCCTTCAGATCCTCCTCACGCCCGGGAGCCTCGCCGATAAAGACGATATCCGCATCAGGGTTACCCGCCCCGAACACAACTCTGCTTCTCTGCTCAGCCAGCTGACATGCCGTGCATGTCGAGGCCTGAATAGCAATATCATCCAGACTGTTTCCATTCACAACGGTATCTGCAACGTCAGCAACTGAAATGACGGGAAGTGAAGCTGGCTCCGATTGAGAACGGACCGGACGGGGAACGGCTCCCTCTGCTGTGATTTCACGAGTGATCTGACCGGATGAATCGGCTCTGTCGGCAGGAAACGGTGTGTAAATACCAATTTCACTTAGATAGAGGGCTCTGAAATCAGCGTGCTCCGGCACGATCATCACCTCTAGGAGTCTGTCGGACTATGCCGAAATCTACTGTGCGGCAGGGAGAGCGGTCCAAAACGGTCCGGATACTCGTCACATAGAACCACTATACTCCTCCTATCCAACCCATTTTGACCTCGCTTCCTCACCTGCTCGTTACGAATTGCCATAGTCCGACAGACTCCTAGCCGAGCAGTGAATCAACCGCAGCAGATGAGCCAAGATAGACGGGAACGCGCTGATGCAGACCCGTTGGTTTAATATCCAGAATGGCCAGATCAGCATTGGTATTTGCTTTGCCTCCGGCATGCTCCATCAGGTAGGCCATCGGGATCGCCTCATAGAGAAGGCGAAGCTTGCCATTGGTGTTCCTGTCATCTGCCGGATAGAGAAAGATACCGCCCTTAAGCAGGGTTCGGTGCATATCCGCCACCATGGAGCCCACATAGCGCATCCCCAGACCGGTACTCTGCTTCAATGATTCAAGCCTTTCGCCCATGCCGTCAAGCCATTTGTCAGCATTGGATTCATTCACCGAGTAATAGCCGCCGGTTGCAGGAATCGATATATCAGGGTGACTCAACTCAAAGCGGGCATCGCCCGGATTGTAGGTGTAGCCATGAACGCCCTCTCCGACTGAGCAGACCAGCATCAGGGAGGGGCCAAAGAGTACATAACCGGCAGCCACTACTTCACGCCCGGACTGCAGCGTATCGGACACATGCGGCGTTTCAGAACTGGCTGTCTTGCGTTTGACAACCGAAAAGATTGTACCAACCGGACCATCAATATCGAGATTGGAGGAGCCATCCAGCGGATCAACCAGCACCACCCAGTCCGAGTGTGAGTATTCGTCAATGACAAGAAGCTCTTCCTGCTCCTCGGAACCAACCGCACAGACATGACCCGTAGAACGCATCTCATCCAGGAAAATCTCATCAGAGAGAATATCAATCTTCTGCTGCTGCTCACCCTGAATATTCTCTCCGCCGGCTGTGCCCAGCGCGCCACGAAAGACCGCACCTCGAAGCAGCGCGGATATCTCAATACCAGCCCGCCCGACGCCCTGAATGATCGGCATCATCGCGGGGCCATTGACGCCCTCTCTGGCAATACGGTTTAATGTCACTGGCATCTTAGCCCTCCAAATCGAATCTGTTGAATGTGAGAGTGCATGATACCAATGATGTGCACAGGATACAAAAAAAGATCGTGTTTTCCGAACAGTTTCCGGAACAAAAAAGCCCCGGGCTTAAACTTGAGGTCTGATACGGGTGACCCATCCGCGCCCGTGGATGGGCGGCATCATACTTCCGCCGACCAGAATCGTATCCGTCGATGTTGTCGACAACTTTGCAGGAGAGCAAAGTTGCACGCACCAGCGCCCTGAAAGGGTAGCGCACACGGATGTGCGATATGAACCCAATCGCGTGTTCTCGCTCCCACCCGCACATGGAGGTGCGGCGAGCGAATACCATAAGCTCGTAAGCGTAGGCGGACATGTGCCGCCGGAGCGACAGAAGTAAAAGACAGGAAGTCTTTTGCGAATCTAACAAACAGCGGAGCGGACGGGACTATGTCGGGCATCATGCCCTCCACCCTTCGGGCCGTCACTTTCGTGACGTTCAACATCGCTCCTGCGATGTTGTCGACAATTTTACAGAAGAGCAAAGTTGCACGCGCCAGCGCCCTGAAAGGGTAGCGCACACGGACGTGCGATATGAACCCAATCGCGTCTTCTCGACCCATCCGCTTTCAAGTTCTATGATTCCAATAAAAAAACCCCTGACGTAAACGTCAGGGGTTTATCGAGTGGCGGAGCGGACGGGACTCGAACCCGCGACCTCCGGCGTGACAGGCCGGCATTCTAACCAACTGAACTACCACTCCAGGTAGCAAATGGTGGGCGCTGCAGGACTCGAACCTGCGGCCACCGCCTTGTAAGGGCGGTGCTCTACCAACTGAGCTAAGCGCCCAATAAAAACAAGGGCCCAATAACAAGCCCCTGTTTAAAAGCATGAGCGGTATAAACCGCTCACTTAATTTTTATTTAACAGCGTCTTTCAGAGCTTTGCCAGCTTTGAATTTTGGCGCCCTGGATGCTGCAACCTGGATTGCCTCACCAGTACGAGGGTTGCGTGCAGTACGTGCCGCACGGTTCGCTACTGAGAAAGTGCCGAAACCTACCAGGCTTACGCTACCGCCATTTCTCAGGGCTCCAGTAACACCACTAAGAACGGCCTCTACCGCAGCACCTGCTGCTGCTTTACTCAGGTCAGCATTTGCTGCCACATGATCAATCAATTCTGCTTTGTTCATTATTCCTCCCGCTAGCTGCGCTCGATGGGTCGAACTATAATCATTTGACCCCATCTCCTGTCAACCGGTTTTTTTTATTTTATATTCACTATCTGATAATTTATTAATGCGCCGTCGTCGATCCCTCTTCTAAATAGATCCCCACGATTGATTCCGGAACAAAATCTGAGGGGATACTTAACCCGGCAGGCAGCCTCGTCAAGGCACATTTAAGCACTTCATCGATATGTGACACAACATGCACTTGCAGACCCTCCAATATATTCCCGGGAATATCCCTCAGATCCTTCTCATTGGCTTCAGGAATCACAACATCCGTCAATCCGCCACGATGCGCCGCCAGTAGTTTCTCTTTCAATCCGCCAATGGGTAAAGCCTTGCCACGCAAGGTTATTTCACCAGTCATACAGATATCTTTACGGACCGGAATGCCGGTTAGCGCAGAGACAATCGACGTTGCCATTGCCAGGCCTGCAGACGGCCCGTCCTTTGGAATTGCCCCTTCAGGAACATGCACATGAATATCCACTTTCTGGTGAAAATCGGGCTTTAACCCAAGCATGGTTGCCCGTGAGCGGACATAGGTCAGAGCTGCCTGGATAGACTCCTGCATCACATCACCCAGCTGTCCGGTGACGGTAAGCTTACCTTTACCCGGTGTCAGCGCGGTTTCAATCTGCAACAGCTCACCGCCAACTTCCGTCCAGGCCAGCCCTGTTACAACACCGATCTGGTCCCTCTCTTCGGCAAGGCCAAAACGATATTTACGTACACCGAGCAACTCTTCAAGATCACCTGCAACAACCTGCCTGCTCTCCTTGAACTCCGTTGCAATCAGCTCTCTGGCAATCTTGCGACAGAGCTTGGCCAGAACACGGTCAAGACTCCGCACACCAGCCTCGCGTGTGTAGTAACGCACAATATCGGTCAACGCAGCATCATCAAGGCTGAACTGCCCCTCCTTCAAACCGTGGTTTTTTATCTGCTTGGGCAGCAGATAGCGCCTGGCAATGGCGATCTTCTCAGCTTCGGTATAACCGGAAATCTGTATAATCTCCATCCGGTCCAGAAGTGGCCCCGGAATATTGAAGCTGTTGGCCGTGGTAATAAACATCACTTCGGAGAGGTCATAGTCCACTTCCATATAGTGATCATTAAAGGTGTGATTCTGCTCAGGATCCAGAACCTCCAGCAGCGCTGAAGACGGATCTCCCCGGAAGTCCGAACCCATCTTGTCAATCTCATCGAGCAGGATGAGAGGGTTTCTGGTTCCCGCCTTCTTCATCGACTGGATCATCTTACCCGGCATGGAGCCGATATAGGTGCGTCTGTGACCCCGAATCTCTGCCTCATCACGCACGCCGCCGAGACTCATGCGGACAAACTCCCGACGGGTCGCACGCGCGATGGAGCGGCCGAGTGATGTCTTGCCCACTCCCGGAGGGCCAACAAAACAGAGAATCGGCCCCTTGATCTTCCGCACCAGCTGCAGGACAGCAAGATGCTCAAGCACACGCTCTTTCACCTTCTCAAGACCAAAGTGATCCTCATCCAGTATCCTTTCAGCAGCAGCGAGATCACGACGGATACGGGAGCGTTTCTTCCAAGGCACTTCCAGCAACCAGTCCAGATAGTTACGCACAACTGTTGCCTCGGCACTCATCGGCGGCATCATTTTCAACCGCTTCAGTTCTACTTCGGCTTTACTCTTCGCCTCTTTGCTCAATCCCAGTTTTTCGATATTTTCGGCAATCTCATCAAGTTCGCTATGGGCATCCTCTTCGCCCAGCTCTTTCTGGATCGCCTTCATCTGCTCGGAGAGATAATATTCGCGCTGGCTCTTCTCCATCTGACGTTTCACACGGGAACGGATGCGCTTATCCACCTGCAGAATCTCCATCTCCTGTTCCATGAAAATGTAGAGGCGCTCAAGCCGTTCAATAACACTCGAAAGCTCAAGCAGTGCCTGTTTGTCTTCCAGCTTCAGATTCAGATGCGAGGCAATGGTATCCGCCAGCCTCTCTACATCCTCAACGGCAGAGACGGAGACCAGCACCTCCGGAGGCGTCTTCTTGTTAAGCTTTACATAAGATTCGAACTGCTGTTCGAGAGACCTGGCAACGACCTCCTGCTCACGGACATCCTCCTGCTTCTCTTCCACAGGAGCAAAACTGGCACGCAGGCACTTGCCGTCATCCCTGATGTTATCCACACATACGCGCGCGCCACCCTCAACCAGCACCTTGATGGTTCCATCAGGGAGCTTGAGTAGCTGCAGGATGCTTCCGACAGTGCCCACACCGTAGAGGTCCTCAGCAGACGGATCATCTTTATCAGCGTCCTTCTGTGCCAGCAGAAGAACCTGCTTGCCCGACTGCATCACCTCATCAAGGGCATGAACCGACTTCTCACGTCCGACAAAAAGTGGAACGATCATGTGCGGAAATACAACAATATCACGCAGCGGCAGAATTGGCAGAACACCCCGGGCATCAGTTGCAAGAGGTTCAGCGGTATCATTCATCAATTCAGCCAAATCCGGCCTCCTTTATCACCTGTAAATTATCCGGCAGCGCAACCGGTCCGAGGGGTGTTGTGACGATACTCAAGGCGTTTTGGGCACGCTGTGCTAAAGACACATAAGCGAAAAACAGCAAAGAAGAGTAGCAAGAGAGTCCTCAGGCGGCGGCATCATCGGCGCGGAACATCAATACCGGGGTAGCGCCTTTCTCTACCACTTCATGATTGACCACACACTTCTCTACACCATCCATGGTTGGAATGTCATACATCACATCAAGCATGACCGATTCCATAATAGCTCTCAGGCCACGGGCTCCGGTTTTGCGTTTAAGAGCCTTGTCGGCTATCGCCTCCAGCGCATCGTCGGTAAAGCTGAGCTCCACACCATCATACTTCAGCAGTGCATGATACTGCTTAACCAGGGCATTTTTCGGCTCTGTCAGAATCTTAAGCAGCGCCTCTTTATCCAGCTCACTCAGTGTAGCAACGGCCGGCAGACGGCCAACCAGCTCCGGAATCAGGCCAAACTGGATCAGGTCCTCAGGCTCGACCTGGCTCAATATTGCACCAATATCGCGCTCATCTTCAGACTGCACAGATGCACCGAAACCGATAGAGCGGTGCTTGCCCTTGGCCTCAATAATCTTTTCAAGGCCTGCAAACGCGCCACCTAGCACAAACAGAATATTGGTGGTATCCACCTGCAGAAACTCCTGCTGCGGATGTTTACGACCGCCCTGTGGCGGAACTGCAGCAACGGTTCCCTCGATCAGCTTGAGCAGCGCCTGCTGCACGCCTTCGCCGGAGACATCACGGGTAATGGATGGTGAATCAGCCTTGCGTGACAACTTGTCCACTTCATCGATATAGACAATTCCGCGCTGTGCTTTCTCGACATCATAGTCCGCAGCCTGCAGCAATTTGAGAATAATGTTCTCAACATCTTCACCCACGTAGCCCGCCTCGGTCAGCGTAGTGGCATCAGCCATGATAAACGGCACATCGAAAATTCTGGCCAGCGTCTGGGCCAGCAGGGTTTTACCGCAGCCGGTCGGCCCCAGCAGCAGCACATTGCTCTTGGCAATCTCTACATCACTCGCCTGATTATGGGCAATACGCTTGTAATGGTTATAGACGGCCACAGAGAGCAGGCGTTTCGAAGGTTCCTGACCAATAACGTAATCATCCAGGAATGCCTTGATCTCGGAGGGCTTGGGCAGTTCACTTCTGGACTCTGTCTTCTTCTCTTCACCGGAGAGCTCTTCAACAATGATCTCATTGCAGAGTTCAATACACTCATCACAGATAAAAACGGTCGGGCCTGCAATCAGTTTTTTAACATCATGCTGACTCTTACCGCAAAAAGAGCAGTAGAGTGTCGAATCGCCGCCTTTACTCTGTGAACCCATAATTAACCTCCGGTATCCACATCAGACTTGATATCTGTACGGGATACAAGCACTTCATCAACCAAACCGTAATCGCGTGCTTCTTCTGCGGTCAAGAAATAATCACGTTCAACATCTTCGGAAATCTTCTCAAACGGCTGTCCTGTATGTTTTGCCATCATCTCATTCATCCGGTCTTTCAGCTTCAGAATCTCACGGGCATGAATCTCAATATCGGTCGCCTGCCCCTGAAAACCGCCCAGCGGCTGATGGATCATCACCCTTGCATTGGGCAGGGCATAACGCTTGCCGGGCGCACCGGATGCCAGCAGTTGAGCTCCCATGCTGGCGGCCTGTCCCACACAGAGTGTTGAGACATCACAGCGGACATACTGCATGGTATCGTAGATAGCCAGGCCGGCTGTTACCAGACCGCCCGGACTGTTAATATAAAGATAGATATCCTTGTCGGGGCCTTCCGACTCAAGAAACAGCAGCTGGGCTGTAATCAGGTTGGCCATATGGTCATCAACCTGGCCTGAAAGAAAAATAATCCGCTCTTTCAGCAGTCGTGAAAAGATATCGTAGGAACGTTCGCCTCTGGCTGTACGTTCCACCACCATTGGTACCAGATTCATGGATACTCCTGTTAATCGTTCATTCATTCCACACCTGCCCCGGAGGGGAAAAACAGAAGCAAATCAGGCGTTATTCTGCTCTTCCTGCCACTGGGTCAGTGTCTTGCTAACCTGCTTGGTTTTCGCCTGCGATACAATATATTCGACACACTTGCCTTCTAGCAAGCGTTCGCGAACAGAAGCGAGCTGCTCTTTCTGGCTTTTAATCCATACAATAAACTGCTCTTTCTGCTCTTCAGGATACTGTGCCGCCATCTTCTCCAGCTCCGCATCAACCTCTGAATCAGTAACCTCGATTCCGGCCTGATCACGAATGGCCTGCATCAGAACAGAGAGCTTCAGCCCTTTTTCAGAGCGCGCACGCACCTCACTCCTGAACGCCTCGTCCTTAAGCATCTCACCGGTTACTTCCATACCCTGCTGCTGCATATTCTGCACAACGCGCTGG
This sequence comes from Mariprofundaceae bacterium, assembly GCA_032251395.1. Lineage (GTDB taxonomy): Bacteria > Pseudomonadota > Zetaproteobacteria > Mariprofundales > Mariprofundaceae > WSZY01. Next base: position 12,054 of record JAVVEJ010000026.1, on the reverse strand, counting down.
GTTGTTGCCTTTATATCATCTTCGATCAGACGCTCGGGAAGGGATATTTCATTGGCCGCCAGCAGTGCATCAAAGGCCGCTTCACGTGTACTCTGGAGAGCAGCACCCACTGCCTGTTCGGTCAGGCGGAGACGTACATCTGCAACCAGCGCTGCAGCATCATCAAAACCAACCATTACAGCCAGATCATCCTGGTCGCCCGCTTTCACGGATTTTGCTACAGATTTCACCTGTGTTTCAAAACGGGCCTGCTTCCCGGCCAGATGTGCTGCCTGATAATTTTCGGGGAAGGTGACTTCGATAGTGCAGTTATCACCGGCCTTACTGCCGATCAGCTGCTCTTCAAAGCCCGGAATAAACTGGCCTGCACCCAGCACCAGCGGTGTATCTTCACCTCTGCCGCCCTCAAACGGCTCGTCATTGATGAAGCCGACAAAATCAATGCTCACCTGGTCACCCTTCCCGGCAACCCGGCCATCCTCGACCTCATACTTCACCTGAGACTCCATCAGACGATCAATTACGGTCTGGATATCTGTATCGGTCACTTCAACCGCAGTTGTTTCAAACTTCAGCCTGGAGAGCGGCTTTACCTTCGCTTCCGGCCAGGTCACCACTTTCATGGTGAACTCAAATCCTGAATCCGGCTGAATGGCAGGAATGTCGAGCTCCGGCTGGGCAGCAGGCGTCAGCCCTGAGGATTCAATAGCAGCCACGTAGTGGGCCTGAAGAAGTTCGGAAATGGTATCTTCGTGCAACTTGGCTCCGAACTGTTTCTTCAACATATCAATCGGCATGTTGCCTTTACGGAAACCCGGAAGTTTCACTGAGCCGGCAAGCTTTCTGGTCTGCTCGCCATGAACCCTGTCATACTCGGACTGCGCAATCTGAACGCTCACCTGGTGTTCATTATCAGCAAGTTTTTTCACTTTAGTCTTGATCATTTCTTAGCTCCCATCCGGGTTTATATCATTCAAAATGCGGCCATGGAAGGCCGCCAAAATTAAAGATGCAAAGCTTTAATTTTGTGAGCAGGGTTAAAATCGCGCTTTTAACCCTGCGTAAAAGAAGCGGTACAGGAAGTACCGGTTCGCATCTAACCAAATCATGGTACGAGGGGGGGGACTCGAACCCCCACATCATGGATACTGGTACCTAAAACCAGCGCGTCTACCAATTCCGCCACCCTCGCATCTGCAAATAACCGGGTGAAAAAGAGGCCAGCCCTGACTTCACCCCTTTTCAAACGGGGGCGAACTATGCACATTCACCCTGTCAAAATCAATCAGGCCGGCAGCATGCATTCAACCGACCGGAATTGAACAGTAACAGACTAAAAGGGCTCTGCTTTCACACGCCCTGTTCAGACACGACAGGCCCGTCCGGCCAGTCATTACAGCGGGGTTTTGACTCCGGGAGATGGTCTACGGGGCATCATCGCCGACAACCCGGTTTCTTCCTCTCTCCTTGGCACGATGCAGCCGCTCCTCCAGGCATAGCAGGAATCTTTCCAGCGGATCATCCCAGACGTTCTCCACCCATGCCTTGTCAAAGGCGGCAACACCTGCCGAGAAGGTGATGGACTGTGATTTGCCTGTGCCGGTATCTATGGGCCTGGCCGACACATGCGCCAGCCACTTCCGTGCCGCAAGCAGTGCACCCGCACCATCAATCTGCGGCAACAGCACCAGCAGCTCATCTCCGTGTCTGCGGCCCGGTATATCGGCCTGCCTGAGGCGTTCCTGTATGGCATTTACAACACCTTTGAATACGGTATCGCCGACAGGGTAGGTAAAGGTGTCGTTGACGCTCCTGAAATGATCAAGACCAATCAGCACGGCTGAATAGGGTGTGCCATAACGGGCGGATACCGCAATACCCTGTTTCATGTGATCGAGTATGCAATCACGGTTATAAATCCCTGTTAACGGGTCATAATTTATCCGGTGGGAGAGCTCCTCTTTCATTTTCAGTATGTGGCCGATCATTACCTGCCACATCATCAGCGCCTCTGTACCGCCGATGATATCATCCGCATGCCCGGCATCCTTCAACCTGCTGCTGATATCAATATCATCTGTCAGGTTGAAAACCGTGCATGGCTCACAGGCACGCAGGGCCTCGCCCAGATCTGTGAAAGCGGGAACCTCCAGAGCACGGGCCTTCTTAAGGCCGGGTGCGTACGCTACAGGGTCAAAAACGCCGGCCACATGAACCATCTCCTCTTCCTGCAGCATCTCCAGTATCGCAGAGGCCCCTTCTCCTCCACCGACAATCAATATGCGACTGCTCTCACTTCTCATCTTGCCACCACCCGGAAACCATCCTCTCCCGATATGTGTCCGTTTTCGGACCTATTGGATGTCTGTTGCATCACTTTCCCCCAAGCCCTGGTTAAAGTTGATTCACAGATCATAGATGCCGGCTCTGTCTCCGGCAACCTCCCGTTCAGGAGAAACATCAGCTGTTCGTTATCAGAATTCCCACTGCTGCCTGCAACCATTCGTATCACCATGCTTTTAAAACTGAACAGTCAGCGCAGAGCGGAAATAAAAAAAGGAGCTACGGTTTCCCGTAGCTCCCTGTTTCACATGGTGGGCGCACTAGGGCTCGAACCTAGGACCCGCTGATTAAGAGTCAGCTGCTCTGCCAACTGAGCTATGCGCCCATGCGCGGGAAATCATCCCCGTCTTTTCCAGAGGCTGATCAAGCCTCGATCGCAACCCATGGACGGGTTGCCCACATCCGGCAGCTCCTGTCGGATTTCATGCCTGATAACAGGCAAACTGGGGTGGTCGAGGGGACTCGAACCCCCAACAACCGGCATCACAAGCCGGGGCTCTACCATTGAACTACGACCACCATCGTGTGTCATGTTCGACTGGCGCGCCTGGCAGGATTCGAACCTGCGACCTACGGATTAGAAGTCCGTTGCTCTATCCAGCTGAGCTACAGGCGCTCTGTCAGGCTTGCTGTCAAACGGATGCTCATGAACCATGAGTACCCGACAGGTCATGAGAGACCTGCCAAAATCAGGCATAACGTGCATGATTTTGTAAGCAAAGGCAAAAGAACACTTTTGGCTCTGCATTCTGAAAACTGCATGGAAGCAGCTTTTCAGTTCAATCAAATGGTCGGGGTGGAGGGATTCGAACCCCCGGCCCTCTGGTCCCAAACCAGATGCGCTACCAGGCTGCGCTACACCCCGCTCCAATTGACACCCTCTGTTTCAGGACGAACTGTCTCAAAACAGAAGGCGGCGCAACATAGGCGGAAGGGGCCGTATCGTCAATCCCTAAAATGGGTAAAACACCCTGATGTGGCTGGTTCCGGAAGCCATGGGATCTGACACTATGTTGCCCATCTTCATTTTGGGGGCGTGGTACCGCTTTCTCTCTGAATTGACGACAACTCTTCCGGTGTCATTTTCATATCCATTTCGTCACGTGCGGTAATCGCTGGTGGATAACCCTGACCAGCGGCCCTGTTTGTCCAGTAATAGGCCTTCGTAGAATCCTGCCGGGTTCCCCGCCCTTCAGCGTACATCGCCCCTACAGCAAGCTGTGCCTGGGCAAGGTCATTTTCCGCAGCTTTAAGGAACCATTGAAAAGCCTGAGCATGGTCTTTTTTCACTCCCAGGCCATTATCATATGCCATCCCCAGATTGAATTGAGCAACCGCATTACCCTTGTTTGCCGCACGAAGAAACCATCTGTTCGCCACAACGTGGTCCTGCCTTGTCCCGTTGCCCCGGGCGTACATGGTCCCAACTGCCACTTGCGCGGGAACGTTCCCCTGTTTGGCAGCCAGCAGATACCATTTCAATGCTTCGGGATAATCCTGAGGGACACCTTTGCTGCCACGAAAGTAGATGTCGCCAAGGCTGTACTGGGCCATATCGTAACCCTGATCAGCAGAAAGCTTGAAGAAACGGATCGCATTTTCCATATCGCCGTATGTCTGGCGCATCAGTCCCACCATATACTGCTGATCTTTACCACGCTCCTGAGGTGTCTTTTTTACGCTCTTTTTAACACCCTTTTTAGCACTCTTACTGGCACTCTCTGTAGCCGGCCCGGAACCTGGCCAGTTACGAATTATTGCGTTTGAATGCGCAATCAACCCATCATGCTCTATCCCGCTGCCTGTCAGCTTAATAAATCCGGTAATGTCCGGATGGGAATCCGGCACCGTATCAAAGTGGACAATTTCAGCCTTCACCTTTTCAGGCGGGTCAAGCGAATCGACATATTTCTTTATCTCCTGTTCCTTGCCGGCCAACAGAGGAATGTAGACCACTTCCATCTCCCGGGTTTCATTTGAGCAAGAGGCAACCAGGACGGTACAACCGGCAAGCAGGAGTGCGGGCAGGCATCTTCCTGATCTGAATAATGTCTCCATGGTTATGCGTATCAATTTATCCTCTCCCTGTTACTGATCTTTCCGGAATCCTTTCATGAATGAGCGCGTCCGACAGCCATTCGATTCACCGGCGCCACCGGCCCCGACATCTCCGGCCAGTCCGCAACCATAATGAGTGGCCGGTTCCGCCACAATATGCAGCAAGGTATTCTGACCTGAAAAGAGGCGGGTGACCCATGCTGAAAGGATGGATAGTATTCCCTGCCCTTTTAAATGTGAGGTTACCGGTTATGGAAACAGTTCAGAGTATCAGAATGCGCGGCACAACCATCTGCTGTGTACGCAAAGACAACCAGGTTGCCATCGCCGGTGACGGACAGGTCACACTCGGTGATACCGTCGTCAAACACGGCGCCAGAAAGGTGCGCTCCATCCGTGACGGATCAATCCTGACCGGGTTTGCCGGCTCCACAGCCGACGCCATGAATCTGTTCGAGAAGTTTGAGGCCAAACTTGATGAGCATACAGGCAGCCTCACCCGTGCGGCCGTGGCTCTGGCCAAGGATTGGCGTACGGACCGTTATTTGAGAAAACTTGAAGCAATGATGATTGTAGCCGATGCGGAACGCACACTGATCATCTCCGGTAACGGCGACGTACTGGAACCGGATGAGGGCGTTGCAGCCATCGGTTCCGGTGCCGGCTATGCCAAGGCTGCGGCTATCGCACTGGTCAGGCACAGCTCACTTACAGCAGAAGAGTCGGCCCATGAGGCAATGAAGATCGCAGCCGATATCTGCATCTACACCAACAACTCGTTTACCATCGAATCCCTGGAGTTTTAAACCGTGAACCATACCATGACACCAAGAGAGATCGTTTCGGAACTGGACCGCTTCATCATCGGGCAGAATGATGCCAAGCGTGCTGTTGCGATCGCTTTGAGAAACCGCTGGCGCCGCCAGCAGGTTGAATCGCCGATGCGCGAGGAGATCACGCCGAAAAATATCCTGATGATAGGCCCCACCGGCGTCGGTAAAACAGAGATCGCACGCAGACTGGCTCGCCTGGCCCGTGCACCTTTTATCAAGGTTGAAGCCACCAAATATACCGAGGTGGGCTATGTCGGGCGCGATGTGGAGTCTATCGTCCGTGATCTGGTCGATTTTGCCATCAAGATGGTGCGTGATGAGCACCTGATAAAGGTACAGACACGTGCTGAAGAGGCGGCCGAAGAACACCTGCTTAATATCCTGATTCCTCACTCGGTTGACCCCTCCGGACCTGTCTCAACAGATAAAAAGGATCCGCATTCGGATTCACGCGAGAAGATGCGCCACAAACTGCGTCTGGGCGAACTGGACAACCGTCAGGTAGAGATCGATATACCCCAACAGGCACAGATGCCGATGTTCCAGCTCTTCTCCAATCAGGGCAGTGAAGAGATCGATCTGAACCTGAAAGATATGCTCGGCAACGTGATGGGCGGCGGTAAGGAGAAATCCAGACGCATGAATGTCAAAGAGACGATGACCGTACTCAAACAGCAGGAGGCCGACCGTCTGCTTGATATGGAGCGCATCAAGGAGGAGGCGATCGAACGCACCGAGAACAGCGGTATCGTATTCCTTGATGAAATGGACAAGATCACTCACAGGTCAGGCAAGGATGGCGATGTCTCGCGTGAAGGCGTGCAGCGAGACCTGTTGCCGCTGGTAGAGGGAACCAGTGTAAATTGCCGGCATGGCTCGGTAAAAACCGATCATATTCTCTTTATCGCATCCGGTGCATTCCACCTTTCCAAACCTTCGGATCTGATTCCGGAGCTGCAGGGGCGCTTCCCGATCCGTGTCAACCTGCATGCCCTGAGCGAAGCTGATTTTCGCCGCATTCTGGTAGAGCCGGAGTCGTCTCTGACCAGGCAGTATGCTGCACTGCTGAAAACGGAAAATGTAACGCTTGACTATACTGAAGATGGTATCGCCGAACTGGCGCGTCTTGCAGTGCATGTCAACGAAAAGACCGAAAATATCGGCGCCCGGCGCCTCTATACGCTGCTGGAACGGGTGCTCGATGAGGTTAGCTTCGATGCAACTGACCGGGCGGACAAAACAATCGAGGTAAATGCCGACTATGTTCGCGATCAGCTCGGTGATGTCGCCGAAGATGAGGATCTCTCCCGCTACATCCTTTAAGGAGATGCTGATTAACAGGCATCCTGCCTATAATCAGCGCGCGAACACAAAAGTGTGATTTTGCGTTCGCTTACACAAGATTGCAGGACAGCAATCTTGCACGGGCTTTCCGCCCGAAGGGGGCCATACATGGATGTGTGGCATAAAATCAAGCACTTACGTGCATGATTTGACTCACGGCATCCTGCCGCTCGCCTAAAGGCGGCTTACGCCGTCCAACCCTTGCTCTCCTGCCGGGTTGTGGCGAGCCGTCCATGGTTCGCACGGAAGCGCTGAACAAATCAGCGTTTCCTTAAGCAAACAGCCCGTATATCCGCTTTCGGTTAAAACGGATACCCCGGTTTTTGACTATAAGTGACGAATTGCAGGTCCGATATAGATCTGCTGCGGACGCCCGATGGCCGTTTCTCTGTCTGCCTTGAGCTCAAGCCAGTGGCTTGCCCAGCCTGCAGTCCGGGCCACGGCAAACAGGGCGGTAAACATGCGGCTCGGGAACCCCATCGCCCTGAGCAGTATGCCTGAATAAAAATCAACATTCGGGTAAAGCTTTTTCTCAATAAAATACTCGTCATGCAAGGCATGATGCTCAAGCTCAAGGGCGACCATCATCAGCGGGTCATTTTCCATCTTAAGATGCCGAAGAACCGACTTGGTCATATCCCTGATAATGGCGGCACGCGGATCATGGCTTTTATAGACCCGATGGCCGAATCCCATCAGACGGAACGGATCTTTCCTGTCTTTGGCGCGCCTGATGGCCTGTGGAATATTTTCGGGTGTGCCGATCTCTTCCAGCATCTTGAGCACCGCCTCGTTGGCTCCGCCATGAGCAGGCCCCCAGAGCGTGGCAATGCCTGCGGCAACGCAGGCGAAAGGATTGGCACCGGATGAGGCAGCCATTCTTACCGTTGATGTTGATGCATTCTGTTCATGGTCGGCATGCAGTATCAACAGTAGATCCATCGCCTTGACCAGCAGCGGATCAACGCTGTAGGGCGAGTTGGGTTTTCCGAAAAGCATCTGCAGAAAATTACTGGAGTAATCCAGCTTGTTATCCGGATAACGAAACGGACGGCCAATACTGTAAGTGTAAGATGCCGCTGCAATGGCCGGCATCTTGGCAAACAGACGTATGGCGGCCTTGAATCGCTGCTCCGGGACATTGTAGTCCTGAAGATCCTGATAAAATGCGGAAAGCGCCCCGACAACGCCAACCATAACAGCCATCGGGTGCGCATCACGGCGAAAACCGCGATAGAAACTCAGAACCTGATCATGCAGAAGATTATGATCGTGAACCGATTCAGTGAATGAGCTCAATTCACCGGAGTTCGGAAGCTCCCCGAACATGAGAAGATAGGTCACTTCGGTAAAGGTGCTGTGTTTGGCAAGCTCCTCAATCGGATAGCCCCGGTAGCGAAGAATGCCGTTTGCGCCATCAATGTAGGTAATCGCACTTTTGCATGAGGCAGTGGATCTAAATCCCGGATCATAGGTCAGCATCCCCTGCTCCGAGTAGAGTTTTCGAACATCAATAGCCGCGGGTCCCTCTGTGCCCATGAGGATATCCAGGTCCCTGCCCGGCTTGTTCTCTACAGAGAGATGGGCAGACCCGATAATGTCAGGGTTCTCTTTGTTCATGATTATCCCCTTCAGTCGGTGATTCAGACTCAGGTGTGGCCGTGTTTCCATTGCCGTTGATACGGGCGTGAGCGCCCCTGCGCATGGCTCTGAATGACTGTTCTATCAGTTCGCAGCCGTAGAGAATGGAGACGGTAAGAGTGGCAACGATACAGCCGCTCATATAATGGCCAAGGCCGATCATGGCGCCAATGGCGGCCAGCACCCAGATGACCGCAGCGGTTGTCACACCCACGACCACCCCCCCGGCATTGGCAAACATGACACCTGCACCGAGGAAGCCGATACCGGTCACTACCTGCCCGAGTACGCGACTGGCGTCGACTGTTGAGCCATCAATAGTGGACCCCATGTATATAAAAAGCTGGGTGCCGAAACAGATTAAGATTGCCGTTCTGATGCCGGCAGGTTTTCCCCGCATCTGCCGTTCAAGGCCGATAACGCCGCCGGAAAAAAGTGTAGCCAGAAAGGCTTGCCAGAAGCCGGGGTTGAAACTGTTGATTATTTCCATCGAAATCTCTACCCCGCCATCGAAATCCTGTCCGAATCCGGCTTATGCTTCAGCTGCCCAGCTTACATAAGTTAAGCTGCGTGTTAATCTTTCTTTTCTTCTGCAGTTTCTCTTTCTGGCTGCGCTTCATCCCCCCGATTCAAATATGATGCCGGTTGATGCAACCGGCAAAAACAGCCATAGCATGTAGTTACCCTGTGCGGGCAGTTATGCAATCAATGTTTGAATTCGGGGAAATCATTATCCCACTCGTCAAAACTCTCCCAATCAAAGTCGTCGTCTTCAAAGCTGGTTTTTTTACCCTTGCTTCTGTTCTGTTCACGTGACATATCTTTACCAAAAAACTGGTCATTATCACGAGTTTTTTTCCGAGCTTTCATACATTCTCCAGGCGTATAAATATATAGAAAAACAACTGCGTCATATTGCATGACGGGCAAACTCTCAATCGCCTGGCATTTGAGAGTAAATCAAATTATTATGGTCACGGTGATAACAATTCTTTGAGGCACTTATGCACATTGATCTGATCAAAACATTCATTCAGGTGGCAAAGGCGCATCACTTCCGTAAAGCCTCTGAGCAGCTCTATATCACCCAGTCAGCCGTTAGCGCCAGAATCAAACAGCTGGAACAGACACTCGGCGTAAAGCTTTTTGATCGCAACAAACACGATGTATCTTTGACCGTTGCAGGTGTCCGTTTTCTTGAGCATGCCGAGAAGCTGATGAAATCATGGAATCGGGCATGTCATGCCGTGATGCTGCCGGAGACGGTTGAAACATCATTGGTGGTCGGGGCAACCGACACAATATGGTCTGTATTTCTAACAGACTGGATTGTTGATATGCAGCGCCGTAATCCTGATCTGGCCATCTGGGCTGAACTGCACACCTCAAAAACCCTGCTACCAGGCCTGATCGATGAGATGCTGGATCTGGCAGTCATGTTTGATGTGCCTGCATTTCCGGGGCTGCATGTAGTGGAGCTGCCTGCCATCTTTTTTGTCATGGTCTCCAGTCAGCCCGGAAAAACAGCCGCAGAGGTGCTTGCGTCTGATTTCATATCGGTTGACTGGGGCGAGGCGTTTGCGGCTGCCTTCAGCCAGCATTTTGGACACCCGGTTATCACAACAAGGCATACGAGCGTTGGCGGTGTTGCGCTTGATCTGCTGCTTAAGTCCGGAGGCGGCGCATATCTGCCGGAGCCAATGGCGATGCCCTTTATCAGTGAGGGAAAGCTCTACCCGGTAGATGATGCGCCGAAAGTAAAACGTCCGGTATTTGCCGTCTGCACAGAAGATGGCTTCCGGAACAAACCGATGCAGGAAGCCATCAGTGCAATGAATCTCTTTCTGCAATCCTAGTGGGGGACAGGGAATGATTTCAAACAACAGTTCCAATCCGGACCAAAACGAAAAGACAATGAAATAAAAGGGTGACATCCACTGCTGACCCACTTATCCATTTACGTCATGCCGGACTTCGACTGCATGGCGGAGATTGTTCCATACAATCTTCCGCATTTCCCACATCCATGTGGGTCAGACGCAGGAGGTACGAGCCCATGGACGGGCGAAGGTAGAACAATGCAGGAGCAATTGTCGACGACTGCACGGATACAGGAGGTAGAACAATGCAGGAGCAATTGTCGACGACTGCATGGATGCAGGAGGTAGAACAATGCAGGAGCAATTGTCGAGAGCAACGCATGGAGCAGTTGCCGAGACCCTGCATCCACTTAAGCGTTGTAAAGACTGCATTCCCGCATTCACGGGAATGACGGAGAAAGTCACTGTGCAATTGATGTCAGCGTCATTTGGTTTTGAGGCTACTCTTTGTGGTGAAAGGCTTTCCCGGCATGGATAGAGAATTATCTGGCGCATCCCTTCTATCGATTTTTCATTCGGAAATAATTCTATTTTGCCTATGGGGATCAAAGTATGTAAAAATTGCGTGAGCCAGGAGAAGATAATGAAATTCATTGAGTGCACCCATTGTCAGAAACGTTACCCCTCGAACTCAAAGTTTGAGGCGGGCGCACGGGATAAGAAGAGCGTGCGCTGTTCCAACTGCAAAAAACCGTTCCAGATTATCATCTATGAAGTAAAGGATGGAGAAATTCAACCGGTGAAACAAAAGAGCCGTCCGAGTTCTGAAGATAAGTTGCTTACTACGATGATCAGGAATGCCAGAATCGACTGATTACCGAGTTTCAGGGAGACCATGCTAAAACAGAAATTGCAGCCGGGGGGACCGCCATTTTCATTGCAGGACAGGGTCAGCAGCAGCGCCTATCCTGCTGCACGAGAAAAAGGGTAGCGTCCCCTTTTTACAGAAAAAGGGTAGCGTCCCCTTTTTACAGGTGCTTGGCAGTGAAAATCAGAAGCTGTTGAAAGTCATTCTGGAGAAGAAACCCGCCTCGCTCGGCGAGCTGGAAGCGCTTACCGGCAGGAAGAAGGCCAACCTCTCCCGCACACTGAAGACTCTGGAACGCTACGGTGTTGTTTCGATGGAGCGGGAAAAGAACAGGGTGGTGCCGAAGGTGCATGCCACCGACTTCAAGGTTGAATTCGGGCTGCACTACAGCTCACCGATGGCCGCCTGAATTGTTATCCCCCGCCAATGAGCTTATGGTTGTTCCTCAATGTTCGGAGGGATGAGGGAATGATTTCAAACAATAGTTCTAATCCGGTTTTCTCATCTGAGCATTATGCTTGGAGGGGGAAGAAATGCGCGAAATAAGACCTGACCCTCGGTCGCGTGATCGGCCCAGCCCGCGTTCTGCTGCGTGAATTGGGTTAGGAGATTTGGCCTTGAGTAATCAACTTAAAGTTGATGATAAGCGTGATGCAACAGACAGCATCCGTGGCTATGTCTATCAGGCATATCAAAGTGTTTTGGCTTGGATACAACTTAAGGAAAATGAGATTCTAGTTCTGGAAGGATCTGAGGATTTAGATATCCATAGAAGATCATCTGTTATCACTACACAAGTCAAGGATGTGTCCAGTAATTTAACTCTAAAAAGTAAAGCAGTTGTAGAGTCATTGAATAATTATTGGGCTTGCTGTGAAAGAAACCCAAAACATGATATTAGATTCCACTTTCTTTCTACGGCAGAAGCAGGTCTAGAGAGAGGAAATCCTTTCGGATCAAACATTAAAGGATTGGAATATTGGGAGAGTGCCGAATTAGATTCGGTCGACATTGAGCCGCTCAGATCATTCGTGCTTACTTTGGAGCTCATTCCTAGCCTTCGTTCATTTGTTGAGTCAGCAACTGACGATGAACTGCGTGAAAAGTTAGTTGGCCGGATAAAATGGGATTTGGGCAACAAGTCTGC
>JAVVEJ010000025.1:0-32096 GCA_032251395.1 Mariprofundaceae bacterium | reverse complement strand
GAGTACACCTTAAATGGCCAACCAAACTGTCCCACCAATGGGGTCCACCTCACTGTGCTTGGAGTGGCAAGAGTGTGTCCGCACCGCCTCACCGCCTCTTAAGCGTGCTGCTCAAGCCATTGTTGATGTAGTTGAAGATCACTGGCCGGATGATGAACACCCGCGTTTTTATTATTCACTATCGATGGCCCAAAATCGACTTTCAATTCCTCGCCTACTCACCGAACAGTTAAGCTCCCACGATTGCCTGAAAGATCGGACGGTTTACAAAATCATAAATTCGATAAAGTCGATGGATACATTTTTAACCGCAATTCATGATTTAGATGAACACAGGTTCAATAACTTCCACTGTAAAAATCCTGTTCAAACTATTGATGTGGGCGATGTATGGGAGGAGCCAACTCTTCAGCCGACTCAGGAGGAAGCAGACATTAAATGTCTTTCTAGTTTTTTATCTTTATTGCTTGATCAGTTTTCTAAGAAATCATTCACCACGACAGCATTTGACACATGCACTCATTGTCACCGAATGTTCATTGCGACGCACCGAGGCCGGAGATACTGCGCTATGCATCAACCGAAAAGTAATAGGGCGACATATGATAAAGCTCGTAAACTAATAATCAGTCCACCTGGTCAAAATGCATCAGTAGCCATCCAGCAAGCTTGTAACATCGCCTTCCAAGCCAATAATCCAAACACGATAATTAATTCTCTTCATCATCTTCCTGCTACTTCATCTATGCTCGCCGGTATAGAAAAAGAGCCAGACCTAAAAAGTTTTATATTATTTATAATACATCGTCTTGATGTTCTGAGTGATCCAGAATTGGAAGATGACTTGGTCTCATGGTTGCATCACCCAGGAGAGCTATCACAACTTTTATACATGCATGAAGCACATGCCAACTCATGTCTTCCTGCCCAGAAAAAGAGAGGTCGAAAAGCACTCATCGATCCTGAACTTGCATCGAGAATTCGAGGCCATAAACCGAATCGAAAAACTTTTCAGGAAGTTGCTGATATTCTTGCAAAAGACTATAAAAAATTTGCCACTCGACAGGCAGTTTCTCAAGCAATCAAAAAGTCATGAAAAACACGCTTTGTCACAATTTCGCCACACTAAGGGCGTGAAATTTAGGGAAAGATAGGGAAAGGACGGGGCCGTAACTGTTTGTTATATATGGGAAAGTTAGGGAAAATAAAGGATAAAATTCGGATTTCAAGACCGGTACATTCGGCCAGCTCTGTCACCCTTCCATACACGATCCCATACACGATCCCATACGCGATCAATCAAGCGCGGCGTAATATAGCCATTCGTTACTCATTTGCAATGATAGCCCGGCCACCGAGATAGGGCTGCAATGCAACAGGCAGCCTGACCGAACCATCCTGCTGCCAGCCATTTTCCAGCAGTGCAACCAGTGTCCGCCCGATAGCCAGGCCGGAACCATTGACTGTCGCCACCGGCATCGGCTTGCCATCCTCACCGCGCACCCGGATATTGGCACGCCGGCCCTGGAACTGCCCGAAGGATGAGCAGGAGGAGATTTCACGATACAGCTGCTGGCTCGGCAGCCATACCTCAAGGTCAAACGTCTTCTCGGCAGAAAAGCCAATATCTCCCGAGCAGAGCGCCGTCACACGATAGGGCAGCTCCAGCGCCTGCAGTACCGCCTCGGCATGGGCAGTCAGATCATCCAGCGCCTGCAGCGCATTGCCGGGGCTGACAAGCTGCACCAGCTCCACCTTGTCAAACTGGTGCTGGCGAATCATGCCGCGCACATCGCGGCCCGCCGAACCGGCCTCACGGCGAAAGCACGGCGTGTAGGCACAGTGCCTGATCGGCAGCGCATCGGCATCAAGGATCTGATCCTGATAAAGGTTGGTTACCGGCACTTCGGCGGTTGGAATCAGAAACAGCTCTTCGCCTTCAAGCTTGTAGAGATCATCCTCGAACTTCGGCAGCTGCCCGGTACCTGTCATCGTCCTGCGATTGGCAATGGCAGGCACCCACACCTCTTCATAGCCATGCCGGTCGGCATGCAGATCCAGCATGAACTGTATCAGCGCACGCTCCAGCCTTGCCCCCATGCCACGCAAAACAGAAAAACGGCTTCCGGCAAGCGTCGCCCCCGCCTCGAAATCGAGGATTCCGAGGTTTTCTCCGATCTCCCAGTGCGGTGGAACCGCATCGCTTCCGGGCTCACCCCACTTGCGGAGCTCCACATTGGCATCTTCGTTATCACCATCCGGCACAGAGGCGTGCAGTGGATTGGGAATCTCCATCAATGTGCCGGCAAACTCCTCCTCAGCCTCTCTGGCAACCCCGTCAAGCTCCTTAACCCTGCGGGAGACATCCCCCATCAGAGCCAGCTCTTTCGATGCATCCTCACCTGCACCCTTCTTCAGGCCAATCAGTTTGGAGACACGGTTGCGTTCCGACTGCAGCGCTTCCAGCTCCCCTTTCAGCTCGCGCTGGCGAACATCAAGCGCTCTTGCCCTGCCCCATGCAGACGCCTCAGCAACCAGCCCGGCGCCCCGGCGGGCAACTGCCGCCTGCATCGCATCGAAATCTGTGCGAAAAGCCTTGCGGTCAATCATTCCGGATTGCCTGAACCATCCACGGATTCATCCGCCGCATCGACGTCAAAATCATCGCCTTCAGACTCCTCATCCTGCTTCTCAACCACGCGCACCGCTCCGATTACACGCTCATCGGATGAACAGTCGATCAGCTTTACACCCTGCGTGTTACGCCCGATCACGGAGACCTTATTAAGGCGCATACGAACCAGACGCCCGGTATTGGTCATCATCATCACCTGATCCTCATCCACCACCTGAAGCGCTGCGACCATGGCGCCGTTACGCCCGCCGGTCTTGAGCGTGAATACACCCTGACCGCCACGTTTCTGGGCATTATACTCTTCAACCGCTGTACGCTTGCCATAACCGTTTTCTGAAACAGCAAGCAGGCAGGCGCGCTCAACAACCAGTGTCATGGCGATCACTCTGTTGCCCCTGGCCATCCGCATACCGGTTACGCCACGTGTGCTCCGGCCCATGGGCCGGACATCGGACTCAGGGAAGCGAATCGTCTTGCCGCCACTGGATGCCAGCATGATGTCCTGACTTCCGTTGGAACGAACCACGCCGATCAGATCATCATCATCATCAATCCTGATGGCGATAATACCGTTGGTGCGGATGTTCTTGAAATCTGAAAGCTTTGTTTTCTTGATCACGCCATTGGCTGTGGCCATGACGATGTAGAAATCATCATCGAACTCACGAACCGCAAGTGTGGCCGAAATACTTTCATCCTTCTCAACCGGAAGCAGGTTTACCAGTGCCTTGCCGCGCGTGGCTCTGCCGGCCTGAGGTATCTCATAAACCTTCTTGCGGAACACGCGTCCGCGATCACTGAAGAAGAGCAGATAGTCGTGTGTGGAGGCCACCATCAACTGCGCAACAAAATCCTCATCCTTGGTTGTCATCGCAGTCTTGCCCTTGCCGCCACGGCGCTGGGCCCGGTAGAGTGAAACAGCATTACGCTTGATATAACCCTCATTGGAGATGGTCACCACCATATCCTCTTCGGTAATCAGATCTTCCACTGAAAGCTCAGCTGTTTCATCCATGATCTGGGTGCGGCGCGGATCGGCATATTTGTCACGCACCTCTTCAAGTTCAGCAACAATAACGCCCATCAGCAGCTTTTCGTCAGCAAGAACAGATTTCAGGTATGCGATCAGTGCCTGCACCTCTTCAAACTCTGTCTTGATCTTGTCACGTTCCAGTCCGGTCAGACGTTGCAGGCGCATATCCAGAATCGCCTGGGACTGCTTGTCAGAGAGGCCAAAGCGCTCCATCAGTCCGGCCTTAGCCTCAGCGCCGGTCTGGCTGGCACGAATCAGTTTGATGACTTCATCAATGTTATCGAGCGCAATCAGCAGCCCTTCCAGGATATGTGAGCGGGCCTCGGCTTTTGCCAGATCAAACAGGCAGCGACGGGTCACCACCTGACGGCGATGATCGATGAAATGGAGCAGCAGTTCGCGGATACCGCACAGCTTCGGCTGACCATCAACCAGCGCCAGCATATTGCAGCTGAAGTTGCACTGCAGCTGGGTATGCTTATAGAGGTTGTTCAGAGTCACTTCCGGAATCTCATTTTTCTTCAGCTCAATGGCGATACGCATGCCGTCACGATCGGACTCATCCCGCAGATCCGAGATACCTTCCAGCTTCTTGTCACGCACCAGATGCGCAATAGTCTCGATCAGCTTGGCCTTGTTCACCTGATACGGCAGTTCATTGATAATCAGGGATACACGCCTGGTGCGCGCATGGGTTTCAACCAGGGCCTTGGCACGCATGGTGACCGAACCGCGGCCTGAAACGAATGCTTCACGCATGCCCGTGCGGCCATAAATAAAGCCACCGGTCGGGAAATCCGGGCCGGGCATGATCTGCATCAGCTCTTCATCATCAACATGAGGGTTTTTAATCAGTTCAATGGTTGCACTGATGCTCTCACCCATATTGTGCGGCGGAATATTGGTCGCCATACCGACCGCAATACCCTGTGAACCGTTAATAAGAAGATTCGGAAACCTGGCCGGGAGCACCTTTGGCTCAGCCAGTGAGTCATCATAGTTCGGGCCGAAATCGACGGTATCTTTGTCGATGTCTGCCAGCAACTCAGCAGCCACCCGACTCATCCGGGCTTCGGTATAACGCATGGCGGCAGGCGAATCGCCGTCAACCGAACCGAAGTTACCCTGACCATCCACCAGCAGATGGCGCATGCTCCATGGCTGCGCCATACGCACCATGGCGTCATATACAGCCGTATCGCCATGTGGATGGTATTTACCGATGACGTCACCGACAACACGGGCGGATTTCTTGTAGGGCTTGTCATGCGTGCAGCCGAGATCCTGCATGGCAAAAAGAATGCGGCGATGAACAGGTTTCAGACCATCACGGGCATCAGGCAGCGCCCGCCCGATAATCACACTCATCGCATAATCGAGATAAGAGCGCTTCATCTCATCTTCAATCAGGACAGGAACAGCAGGATTCAGATTCTCTTCCATACAATGTTCTCCAAAATCACTAAAATGGTGCCCTCGACAGGAGTCGAACCTGTGGCCTACGGTTTAGGAAACCGTTGCTCTATCCTGCTGAGCTACGAGGGCACTGACGGGGTGCATGATAACGGCTTGGCAGCCATTCTGCACCCTTCGGCTGATGTTGTTCTATCTATCTGATTTACAAGAAATATTCAGAAGTTTCAATAAGAAACAAGAGTGTGAACCGGCACATCGCTCAAAAGAGCTCTTCCACCCAGAAAACCCAACTCAATGACAAACAGGCATGCTGCCACTTCCGCCCCCAGTTGACGTACCAGATCCACTGTGGCCCGGGCAGTTCCCCCTGTTGCCAGCAGATCATCGACGACGACAATTTTATGCCCTTGGCTCAAAGCATCCCGGTGAATCTCAAGTGCATCGAAGCCGTACTCAAGCTCATACTCGATCGAATGAACCTCTCCGGGAAGCTTGCCGGGCTTTCTGACCGGTACGAAACCGACGCCGGTCAATTGTGCCAGTGCGGCTCCGAAGATAAAGCCCCTTGCTTCGATACCAACAATCACATCGGTGTTTCGCGGCATAAAACAGGACAACTGTGAAACAGAGGATGAGAAGGCATTGCCATCTGCCAGCAGTGGTGAAATATCTTTAAAAACAATACCGGGCTTTGGAAAATCTGGAATATCTCGAATATAATCGCGCAGGTTTACTGCAGCAGCGGAACTCAAATAATCTCCTCCAGGGTGATCTTTTCAGCATCCATAAGTGTACGCAGTTTCTGCAGCGCCACAACCTGAATCTGCCGAATCCGTTCACGGGTAACTCCCATATGCGCCCCGATGGCCTCGAGCGTCCATGGCTCACTGATCTGGTCAAGGCCATAACGCAGGCGAACCACCTGCTGCTCCTTTTCGGTAAGTTTACCCATCCACCCCGACAGCATATCGTCACGGATGGTACAATCGAGCTGGTCGCCCGGGAGCTGGGCCGATTCATCTTCAGTAATGTCATAGAGTGTGAAGTCGCCATCGTCATGCAGTACGCTGTCAGCACTCTCGGTCGGAGCTGCAGCACTCAGCAGCGCCTGGATTCTTTCGCTCGGTTTACCCATGCGCACGGCAATCTCATCTTCAGTCGGCTCGCGACCCAGCGCCGCTCGCAGCTCATTGGAGGTGCGCAGCATGGAGTTGTACTCCTTTCCCACATGCACCGGCAGGCGAATGGTTCGTGCCTGGTTCATGATGGCCCGCTCCACCGACTGGCGAATCCACCATGTCGCGTAGGTGGAGAAGCGGCAACCATGGGCATCATCAAACTTCTCCACAGCCCGCATCAGGCCGATATTCCCCTCTTCAATCAGATCGGCAAGTGGAAGGCCACGGCTGATATATCTTCTGGCTATCTTCACGACAAGACGGAGGTTGGCGTTGATCATCTTCTGACGGGCGGATTCATCACCTTTGGCAATCGCACGGGAGTAGTCAATCTCTTCCTGGGCTGTTAACAGGCTATAGCGTGAAAGCTCCCGCATATAGAGCGTCATGGGATCCAGACTCCGCCGTTTTGCCATACATGCCTCCATGCACTGATAGATAATCGCCCATCCGGTTTACCGGTAGATATTATGATGCAATTGCCGGAAATGTATATCGCATAAATATGCTATCTGCGCGGCAGGTAGACCAAAGGATCGACAGGTGTGGGGCCGCGCCTTACCTCGAAGTGCAGATGCGGTCCGCTTGCACGTCCGGTCCTGCCTACTCTGGCAATCACATCGCCTGCTTTTACCCGGTTGCCTTTGCGCACCAGGTTGCGTTGATTATGCGCATAGGCAGTAAACATGTCCGAGCTATGCCGGATAATAATCAGTTTACCGTAACCGCTCAGCCGCTGATCCGAGTAGACCACCTCACCCGCTGCTGCGGCATGGACAGGTGTACCCTCTTTTGCCCCTATGTCGATGCCGTCATGCATACGGCTTCCGCGCCGTCCGAAACGGCTGGTCACTTTGGCATTAATCGGCCAGCGCAGCTTTACAGAGCCGTTTACAGCCGCCCTGCTGTGTGATGAGACAGCTTTTCCAGGCACCGCCCTCTTTGTCGATTTCGACGGCTTTCCGGTTACTGTCCGCTCCTTTTTCGCGCTGGCCCTGGGGATTGGCATATATTGCGGTTTTGCTGCCGTCCGGGTCAGTGAGAGTCGCTGCCCCACATAGATGGTATAGGGGTAACGGATATGATTCCGGCGCGCCAGCAGCTTGTGGTCTATCCCGAACCGTTTGCCGATACTGTAGAGGGTATCTCCCTTTCTTACCCTGTAGGTTGAATAGTGGCCGCTCTTATCCTGTTTGCTGTAGCTGGGCTTGCTATGCTGATATGGCAGCTCCGTCTTGTAGCAGGCTGTGAGAGCAAGAATGCCGATCAGGCAGATGACTCTTAACGCAATAGCCATAATCCTGCAAAACCTGCCAGTACGAGGAGCGTTACTGCAATGGTAATCCACTCGAAGTGGCGCTCTACCAGCTGCCTCAACCATGGGCCACCCCAGTGCAGCAGGGCAGCCTCCAGATAGAATCTGGCGCCCCGGGAGGCAAGAGAGGCAAGCATAAACCAGAGAAACGGCAGACCGAAAGCCCCTGCAGCAATGGTAAACACCTTAAATGGAATCGGAGAGAAGCCTGCAACCAGAATAACGGCAACGCCATATTCGGTAAACCAGTGCCGGGCAAGTTCAAACTGCTTCGTTACACCGTAAAATTCGATTACCGGCATTGCAATGGCAGCAAACAGCATCATGCCGATCAGATAGCCCAACGCCGCACCGATGGTGGAACCGGCAGTTGAAACTGCCGCATACCTGAAGCTGTTCTCAGGACGCCCCAGCGCCAGGGCGATCAGAAGAATATCGGGTGGAATCGGAAAAAAACTGGATTCAATCAGGGCAATCAGAAAAAGAGCTGTCTGTGCATGCGGGTGATCCGCCCATGAGAGCGTCCAGTGGTAACAGCGCCGAAGCCATGACTCCTGCTTCTCCGCACCCCGGTTCACAACAGGCTCAACGATGATTCACTCCTTCCAGCAGTGGTACAAAAGTACAGATGTCAAACTGCTCTTCGGTTATTTTGCCTGCGAGCTTTCTGCGCCGTACCAGCCGGTGCTCTCCTCCCTGGCCCTCAGGGAAAAGGAGAACGCCGCCGTCGCGCAGCTGCGCAAGCCACTGATCCGAGGCGAATCCTCCTGCAGTAACAATAATCGCGTCAAAGGGGGCATACTCCTCCCAACCGAGCATTCCATCCCCGCATTTCAGCATCACGTTGGCATGCCTTGCCCTGCGCAGATTCTGTCTGGCGCGCTCATGCAATGATTCAATACGCTCGATACTGTAAACACGGCGGCAGAGGCGGGAGAGCACTGCCGTCTGATAGCCGCAACCGGTTCCGATCTCCAGTACGCGCTCATCCCCTTTCAGTTCAAGAAGCTGGCTCATTTTTGCAACCATATAGGGCTGAGAGATGGTCTGCCCTTCACCAATCGGAAGCGAGGAGTCCTGATAGGCATGGCTGCTCAGGGCGGGATCAACGAAGAGGTGGCGCGGCACGATTGACATCGCCTCAAGCACACGAGGGTCATCGACACCTCTGGGAATCAGCTGTTCGGCCACCATCCGCTTACGCGGGCGTTCAAAAGTAAGGCTGGTATGCAATTCATTCAAAAAGGATCAACCGTTGTATCAGTTATTTGTGAAATGGTCGGGACGAGAGGATTCGAACCTCCGACCACCAGACCCCCAGTCTGGTGCGCTACCAGGCTGCGCTACGCCCCGTTTCACTTGCGACGAAATGTATAAAAAATCAGTCGGCCAGTAAATCTCTGACAGAAATAAGCTCTTCACGGATCATGCGGAGCGAGGTCTGGGCGTCATGCTGATCAACAATCTCACTGAGATCACCGCTCATCAGACGTTTCTTTGCACCGCGAATAGTAAAATTCAGATCATAGAGAAGATGCTTGATCTGCAGCACTGCATAAACGTCGCGATGCCTGTAAAAGCGGCGGTTGCCGCTCTTTTTGACAGGCTTGATGTGCCTGAATTCGGTTTCCCAGTAACGCAGCACATGCGGCTCAATATGGCACAGTTCACTGACTTCACGGATAGAGAAGAACAGTTTGTCGGGCAGCTCGGGAACTTCAACACCGGCTGTGATCAGCGCCTGTGCCTGGGGATTCATATATCATCTCCAAGCAGCTTCTTCTTCAGCAGCTGGCTGGCGCGAAAGGTTACAACACTGCGGGAGGCGATAGTAATATCATCACCGGTTTTCGGGTTGCGTCCGCGACGGGCATGTTTTCCTCTCACCATGAAATGGCCGAAGCCGGAGAGTTTAACATCCTCACCGCTCTCAAGAGCCTTCTTGATTTCGTCCAGAACCGCTTCAACAATCTGCCCTGACTCTTTCTTTGAAAGGCCTACCCGATCATGCACAATTTTTGCAATTTCTGCCTTTGTCACTATGACCCCAACAGTGTTAAAAATTAACGTGTTGCCCCATAAAACTCGAAACAACTTTAGGGAGTGTAGCAAAACTTCTTGATTCGTCAAAGATTTTTGGAATCAGGTCTCCGACAATTCTCCATTCATCAGCCGCACAGTACGGTCGCAGGAGGCTGCCAGAGCACTGCTGTGGGTCACCATAACGACTGCTGCGTCCTCCTCCCTGCAGAGTTGCTGCAGCACCTCAAAAACCCCCTGCGCCGTCAACTCATCCAGATTTCCTGTCGGCTCATCGGCCAGCAGGAGGCGTGGCTTTCCGACCAGAGCCCTGGCCACAGCCACGCGCTGGGCCTCACCGCCGGACAGTTTCGCCGGCACATGCTCTGCCCGTCCCTTCAGACCCATCCGTTCAAACAGCTCCATTGCCCGCTGCAGCGCATCCCGTTCAGGAACACCCCGGATCAGCAGGGGCAACATCACATTTTCCACTGCGGAAAGCTCCGGTATCAGATGATGCGCCTGATAGACAAAGCCGATGCTCTCATTGCGCAGTCTGGCCTGCTCTGCCTGGCTCAACCCGAACAACGGCATCCCGTCAAGCCATGCCTCACCGCGGTCCGGCTGATCAAGCGTTCCGACAACCTGAAGCAGTGTGCTTTTCCCCGAACCGGACTCCCCCACAACCGCAAGAAACTCACCTGCATCAAGTGTAAAGGAGACACCCTGCAGCACATGCAGATCTCCTGCCGGAGAGGCATACTGCTTATGAACATCCTCTATTTTCAGAAGCGGCTGAAGATCGTCCGTCACAAAATTATTTGGGTTTGCTGCGCATCAGTGTTTTGATCGTATCCTGAACACGCTGTTTCTGATATGCCTCTACCACCTTTAAAACCGATGGGTGGCTGGCAACAATATCGTTAAAATCATCCCGGGTAAGCTCCATCAGCTCCACATCACCGTCAGCGGTCACCGTTGCCGTTCTCGGCTTATCCGTCAGCAGGGAGACCTCACCGAAAAAGGCGCCCTCACCGATCCTGCCAAGCGCTATCTGCTCGCCCTGACTTCCCATGCCGCAAGTTGAAACAGCCACATGGCCTGAGCGGATCAGATAGAATGTATCCCCGGGTTCACCCTCTTTAACAATCGTCTCACCACCGGTAAAAGGCTTGAGCTGAAACTTCTCCGAGAGTGCCAGCCGTGCATCGGGCGGAACGCCCTCAAACACAGGCGTAATAGCCAGAATACGGGCAAGCACGCGTTTACGGTAAAACTCCTCGACGGTGGTCTGGATTGCGGGATACTTTTCCACCCAGCCGTCAAAAGTCTCCCGGTTAATCATCAATACGCTGGTGTCAGTTTCAGCCATCGCTTCATCGTGGTGCTCACTACGCGACATGAAGGCGTGTTCACCAAAAAAATCACCCTCAGTCAGACGTGAATAGACTCTGTTTTTACCTGATGCAATAGCCGCTTCCAGTTCAACGCTCCCCATACCGATCAGATAGAGATAGTCGCCTTTTTCGCCACGATGGTAGATATATTCACCAGCCGGGATTTCGCGCAGTTCGAGAGAGTCCATAAACGACTCCAGTTCATCGCCGGAGAGGCCGGAAAGCAGCGGCATTCGCTCAAAACTCAATTTTGCACGATCCTTGCCGCTGATATCCATGGCCTTCAGATTGTTGGCCGGAGATACCGTAGAGATGGCCCAGTCATCACCGCGCTCACTTGAGAGCACTTTAAGGCGCTCTTTCACCTCGGTTCTGCTGGAGTCCAGACGCAGAATAATCTTGTTAATTGCAATCGCCTGAACCACAAACCCCTGTTCGGCATAGGCGTTGGCTATAGCGATATAGTCTTTAATGGCAGCTGCGGTATCGCCCGTCTTCTCACGCAGCTCTGCAAGCTTTACATGGGTACGCAGGTCGTTCGGATCGTGCTGATGCAACTCCTCGAAGAATTCCAGGGCTTTCTTGTACTTGCCATTAAGCAGGGCGCTTTTTGCTTTGCTTCGCAGCTGTTCAATAGACATAGATTATTCGTACCGTAATGCATCGGCAGGAGGCACGCCAGCTGCCCGCCATGCGGGATATACTGTTGCAACAAGCCCCATCAACAGGCTCGCAACAACCACAACAATGATGGAAACCGGATCAATAATGGATGGAACATGATCGATATAATAGACATCTCCGGAAAGGAATGTCACCCCTGTAAGTTTTTCGATCAGCGCCAGCAGCGCATCAAGCTTCCAGGCCAGCAGCAGTCCGAAGGTGACTCCTGCCATGGTTCCAAGCCCGGAGAGAAGCGAGCCCATCATGATAAAAATACGCATAATCGAAAAGTGGGTGGCTCCAACCGTTTTAAGAATGGCAATCTCCTTACGCCGCTCCATTACCACCATGACGAGTGAGGAGACCATGTTAAACAGGGCAACCATCACAATCAGCGAGAGAATCACTCCCATCACCACCCGCTCGGTCTTCAGCGCCTTGAAAAAGGAGCGGTGCCGATGTGTCCAGTCCGTCACCCAGGCCTCTTCGGGCAGTGCCATACGAGCGGCAAGCGCCACCTCTCCGGCACGATCCCTGTCATCAAGATGCAGTTCGATCCCTGTCACGCGGTTACCAAGCCGATTCAGCCTCTGAACCGACTGCAGTGAAGTTACAATCAGCCCGACATCGTACTCATAAAATCCGGAATCAAAAATACCCACGACCCTGAAAGCACGCATACGTGGCGACATTCCGGACGGCCCCACGCCACCGGTGGGAGAGACAAGTCGCAGCTGGTCGCCTACGGAGAGGGTAAGCTTGCGGGCCAGATCCTTGCCCACCACAACCTCAAACAGCGCAGTATCAGGAGAGCTGCCTATAAAGTCGCCGGAAACAATATGTTCGGCAATAGATTTTTCCAGCAGCGGATCTACACCCTTAAGAATTGCACCTGCCGACTGGGAGCGGTGGTTAGCCAGCACCTGGGCCGAGATATAGGGCGCAGCCTTTTCGACACCGGGCAGGGATTCGGCCTGCTTCAGCCACCCCTGCCACTCTGCCACCGTCTCTCCGGGGCCCTGTATATCCACGTGGGATGAGAAGCCGAGAATCTTGTCTTTCAGCTCCGCATCAAACCCGTACATTACCGAAAGCACGATAATCAGTGCAGCCACACCAATGGCCACGCCAATAGCCGAACTCCAGCCGATAACGGATACAAACCGCTCATCCCTGCGGGAGCGAAGGTAGCGTCGTGCCAACATCCATTCATACGGCCTGATCATCATTCTGAACACTGCTCCATCCCTCTGAATATTAATCCCGAAACAATAATCTCCTAATCCTTACGCAGCCGGTCTGAAACAGCAACAGGTGTAGGAAATCTTAAAACAACCCAGTAGGAAGAGACCAGAAAAGTCAGCACTGTGCTGGCCTGAATCAGGTACGACACTTCTGCCCCGATAACCCCGACCTCCAGTGCCATCACCGCAATGAGCAGTGAAAACTCGCTCATCTGCCCGAGGCGGAACCCCACTTCCATGGAGCGCCCGGTAGATTCGCCGGATTTTTTCAACAGCCACCTGAACACTGCCGGCTTCAATAGCAGCATGGCCAGGGCAATCAGCAGTGCGGGCAGAATCACCTGCTGAAGCACATCAAGATTCAGGCTTGCCCCGATCGAAAAGAAAAAAATGACAAGAAAAAAATCACGCAGCGGCTTCAGCCTCTCTGCAATAAACTGCGAAACAACGCCGGTTGCCAGCGATACGCCGGCAATAAATGCACCGATTTCATGCGACAGTCCGAACACTCCGGCAAGTTCAGCCATGCCTAGACACCAGCCAATCGCCAGCAGGAATATATACTCCTGAATTTTGTTAAATCGCCGGATCAGTCTGCTCAGCACATATTGCTCCATCAGGTAGGCAAAAATAAATATCAGCGGCAGGGTGAGAAACAGTGAGCCTATTTCCACCAGCGGCATCTCCCCTCTGCTCATCCCCTCCAGAAACAGCAGCACGACAATTGCAATCACATCCTGAAGCAGCAGCACGCTGACCATGACCTCACCTGTCCGCATATGATGAAGCACTGTCGTTGGCAACAGCTTCAGCCCGATAATGGTGCTGGAAAACATCAGTGTGAACCCGATCACCAGTGACTCAACCACAGTAAATCCGAACACACGGCCAAAAGCCATGCCGACAGCCAGAAAGAGCATTGAACTGAGGCCGGTAACAATGGTCGTTTTCCTGACCATATGAAAAAATTTCTGCGCAGGAAGGTTCAGCCCGATCAGAAAGAGCAAAAAAATGATGCCGATATGGGCAATGGCCTGAACAATGGCGGGGTCCGGAACAAGCCCCGCCCCCCAGGGACCGATACATATCCCCAGCAAAATATAGGAGACCAGCAGAGCTTGGCGTGCATAGAGCGCAGCAGTCGCCAGCATTGCGGCGCCTGTAAAAATCAGGAAGATCGTGAAGATAACCGGATCATCTGTCATATGGACATCCAGAAACAGGCAGCATATGGCCTATTCTAGTTTAAAAACCGGCTTTTTGGGGATATTTCCGGTGGAAAATCCAGGGATGCTCTGAAAAACTTCCAGGGAAGCTCTGAATAAGTGCGTCCTGCACTGATTCAGAACGCAAAGACAAAAATGATGTTCGGCATCAGTGCCTCACACTGCCAGGCAGTGCCTGTCGGCGTCCACAATTGTGCAGGAGAGCACAATTGCACGGGCCTCCGCCCTGCAGGGGTGGCGCACACGGATGTGCACCATGAATTTACTTTCCTGTGAAAGTGTGACTCAGGCCATCCCTGGCCCTCGCCCTGTGGGCGGCTTGCAGCCGTCCAATTCCACTTTCCTGTGGAATTGTGTCGGTTTTGCCTTTGCTCACACAAGATTGCAGGACAGCAATCTTGCACGGGCTTTCCGCCCGAAAGGGGCCATACATGGATGTGTGGCATAAAAATCAATCACTTACGTTGTTGATTTTGATTCGCAGCGTCCTGCCGCTCACCTGCGGCGACGTTGTCGTCCAATCCGGCTATCCTGCCGAATTGTGGCAGGCCATCCGTGGCCTGCACGGATACTCTGAGTTATTCAGAGTATCCCTAGTTCAGATAACGCAGATAGAGATAGATGTGTGCAATGGTAATGCTCATCAGCATCAGGCCGAAGGCGTGCTTCATGAACTGAAGAAACATGATCGGGTGTCCTGCACGCTGTGCGAAGCCTGCCACGATCAGATTTGCAGATGCGCCGATCAGGGAGCCGTTACCGCCCAGACATGCACCCAGCGCCAGTGCCCACCAGAGCGGCACCAGTGCATCCGCACCGCCAAAGGTTGGTGCCATGCTCTCAATCAGGGGAATCATCGTTGCCACAAACGGAATATTATCGATCAGCGCGGAGGCAATGGCAGAGACCCAGAGAATGGCTCCGGCAGTTGCGTTGAAATCACCACCGGTCAGCTCCAGTGTCCTGTTGGCCAGCATCTCAATAACACCGGTATGTTCGACACCGGTCACAATGACGAAAAGACCGACGAAAAAGAAGATTGTGGTCCACTCCACCTCGGCCATGATGCCTTCATAGGCGTGGTCCTTGGCGCGCAGATCCATGCCCCATGTCTGCAGCAGCAGTAGCAGCGCAGCACCGAACATGGCGATGGATGCGGGCTCCAGATGAAAGCTGTGGGCAACGGTAAAGCCGGAAATTACCGCAAAAAGCACAAACAGGCTCTTCTTCATCAGCAGAACATCTTCAATGGCATCGTTCTCATTGAACTGCATCACCAGTGCCTTGGCATCCTCTGTGGCATGCAGCCCCTTACCGAACATGAACCATATGCCCACAATCGTTGCCAGCATGATAAGCGGCGTGATCGGGGCCAGATTTACAAGAAAATCATAAAAGGAGAGCCCTGCGGCCGAGCCGATCATGATATTGGGCGGGTCACCGATCAGCGTCGCCGTACCGCCAATATTGGATGCAAGAATCTGGGCAAAAAGAAACGGGTATGGTTTGATGTTCAGTGCATCGGTAATCAGCAGGGTGACGGGTGCAATGAGCAGAACGGTGGTTACATTATCAAGAAAGGCTGAAAAAACAGCAGTTACAACAGAGAGCATCACCAGGATGCCCCAGGGCTCACCTTTTGCGGCCTTGGCCGATTTGATGGCAACATATTGAAACATGCCTGTCTTCTGACTGATGGCGACAATCACCATCATGCCGGTCAGCAGGCCGATGGTATTAAAATCGATGCCGGCAACAGCCTGTTGTTGCGTGATCACACCACAGAGAATCATCAGCCCGGCGCCGAGCAGGGAGAGCACGGCACGGTTGAACTTCTCCGCCATAATGATGCCGTAGACGCCGAGCAGGAGTGATACTGCAACCCAGGTCGGATCGAGTCCGAAAATCACATGGTTTACTGCATCATGCATCAACCAGACCCTCCGGATCAACCTTGCTCAGACGACGAAGAATATCACTGGCGGAAATAATCCCCAGCAGCTCATTCTCCCTGTTTACCACAAATGCATACTCAAAACGGTCATAGGTAATCAGCGCCGCTGCAACAGAGAGCAGGGAGTCGTTTTCATGCACAATCGTTGGATCCCTGTCCATTACATCGCTGACTTTAAGATCAATAATATTCCTGTAGTGCCTGAGAAGCAGGCCTATATCAGGTGCATAAGCAACCGATTTCAGGTCGCCGTTAACGATATATTCGGGAACAAGTTTGGTTAACAGACCCAGCATATTGATTGCGCCCAGAATCCTGCGCCCTTCATCCACTACCGGAACCACCCGGAATGATCTGTCACGCAGTATGTTCATCACTTCCGCAACAGTCTGGTCGGGATGACAGACCACCAGATCCCTGGTCATGATAAGATTTGCTTTCAACCCAACCTCCCCTGCTTCAGACCTCTACTCCGGCCGCATATGCGGAAACAGCAGCACATCACGGATGGAGTGCTGCCCGGTCAACATCATCACCAGCCGGTCCACGCCGATTCCGACACCGGCAGTCGGTGCCATACCGTACTCGAGGGCGCGCAGATAATCCTCATCCACACCTGTCGCCTCGAGGTCTCCGGCGGCTCTCGCCTGAGCCTGTGCGACAAACCGGCCGCGCTGATCGTCCGGATCATTCAGCTCTGAAAAGCCGTTAGCCATCTCCTTGCCGGCGATAAACAGCTCAAAACGGTCGGTAACCGTCGGCTCCTCACCGCTCCTGCGCGCCAGTGGTGAAACATCCACCGGATAGTGAGTCACAAAGGTCGGCTGCTTCAGCTCAGCCTCGACCAGCTCCTCAAACAGGGCTGTCAGATAGTGACCTGCCTTCCAGGTAATCAATGGCCTGAAGTTTTCAATCTCCTGCAGGCAGGCAGTCGCCAGCAACGCCTTATCATTGGTATGGCCGCGCAGGTCAGGGCGCTTCTCAAACACGGCCTCGTCCAGCCGGATACGCCTGAACGGCACGGAGAGGTCAATATTCACCCCGTCCCACTCAACACCGGAAACATCCAGCCCCTCAGCAACGCCGCGAATAAGCGATTCGGTTGTATCCATGGCATCATTGAAGTCGGCATAGGCCTGATAGAACTCAACCATGGTAAATTCCGGGTTGTGAGTTGCATCAAGTCCCTCATTACGGAAGTTGCGGTTGATCTCGAAAACACGCTCGAAGCCCCCAACTACCAGACGTTTCAGGTAGAGCTCGGGTGCGATACGAAGAAAGAGCTCCATGTCCAGCGCATTGTGATGCGTGGCAAAAGGGCGTGCAGCCGCACCACCCGGCTGGGCCTGCAGCATCGGTGTTTCCACCTCCATAAATCCCTTATCCTCAAGGCCACGGCGTAGCAGTGAGACGGTTCTGGAGCGGGTACGGAATATATCGCGGGACTCCGGTGTCACCATCAGGTCGACATAGCGCTGACGGTAACGCATCTCCTTGTCGCTTAAGCCGTGCCACTTCTCAGGCAGCGGACGGAGACATTTTGAAACCAGTTCGATATGTGAGACCTTGACCGAAAGTTCGCCGGTTCTGGTCAGAAACAGAACGCCCGCGGCACCGACAATATCGCCAAGGTCCCATTTTTTTGTCTGGTCATAGAGCTCGGCGCCGCCTACCGCATCGCGGTTGAGAAAGAGCTGAATACGTCCCTCACCATCCTGAATATGCATGAAACTGGATTTGCCCATGACGCGATGGCCCATAATGCGTCCGGCGACACGGACGGCAACCGCTTCGGCTTCAAGCTGCTCCGCATCCAGAGCGCTGTATCTTGCATGCAGATCCGCTGAAACCGAATCGGGACGCCATCTGTTGGGATAGGCCTCACCGGCCTGCCTCAGCTTTGCCAGCTTTTCCCGTCGAACAGCAATCTGCTCGGGGATATCGGGGCCGGAACTCTCCGGGGTCTGTTCACTCATCAATGGTGTCTGTATAGAGACTCAGAGGCGGCTGTTCAGATCAAGATCGCCAAAGAAGAAGGATATCTCAATGGCTGCATTCTCTTCGGAGTCCGAGCCGTGAACGGCATTGGCATCAATGGAGTTGGCATGGTCTGCGCGAATCGTACCCTCTTCGGCTTCCTTCGGATTGGTTGCGCCCATCAGCTGACGGTTCAGGTTAACAGCATTGCTCCCCTCCAGAACCATGGCCAGAATCGGGCCGGAGCTCATGAACTCGCACAGATCTTTATAAAACGGGCGCTCCCTGTGCACTGCGTAGAACCGGCCGGCCTGATCAGCACTCAGGTGAGTCATACGGGTTGAGATGACGGAGAGGCCGTTTTCTTCAAAACGGCGGATAATGTCACCGATTACGTTCTTCGCTACTGCGTCAGGTTTGATAATGGAAAGTGTGCGTTGAATAGCCATGAAATCCTCTTTTAAACTAGCTTATCTGTCTGTCACCGAATCCGTTGGCAAATCGGCGAGGTGCGGCACTCTAGAGGAGGCATCCGCAACTTCCAAGAGCGAACATTCAATGCAGGAAACAACCTCCTGAAGCCTGGCAAAAACAGTGCCGGAGGGGCCTTTGCTATCTTCCGTAATGATTGATGGATCAACGGGTTCGGACTGAACCGGCCCCGGTTTCCTGAGACGCAGTCAGGGGACTGCGTTATCTGCCGGTTTTCACTGATTTGAGCAAAGAGGCCCGCTTACAGGCCGGATTCAGTATCCCGCCCTAGTACTTATCCGGAACAAAGTTCTGATCGTTGATATCCGGCCGCTTGTAATCAGGCTGCTCTTTTCTCGGACGAAGCGGCTTGGGTTTGGGCATCACATCCTCATAAGGAATAGACTCCAGGATATGACTCAGGCAGTTCAGGCGCGCACTTTTCTTGTCATCGGCATTGACAACATACCAGGGCGCCTCTTCAATGTCCGTATAGAAGAACATCTCATCCTTGGCTTTGGAATACTCCATCCAGCGGTCACGGGACTCCAGATCCATCGGGCTGAGCTTCCAGTGTTTGGTCCGATCCGTCGCCCGCTTCTGGAAACGTCGCTCCTGCTCTTCATCGCTGACCGAGAACCAGAATTTAAGCAAGATAATGCCGGAACGCACAATCATCCGTTCGAACTCAGGGCACGAGCGCATAAACTCCCGGTACTCTTTATCACTGCAGAACCCCATCACCCGCTCAACACCGGCACGGTTATACCAGCTGCGGTCAAACACAACGATCTCTCCGGCAGCCGGAAAATGCTCGACATAGCGCTGAAAATACCACTGGGTCTTTTCCCGGTCGGAGGGTGCCGGCAGCGCCACCACATTGCATCCGCGAGGGTTGAGCGGCTCCATCAGGCGCTTGATGGCACCGCCCTTTCCGGCCGCATCCCGGCCTTCGAAAATCAGAATAACACGCAGTCCCCTGTCCTTGACCCAGTGCTGCCACTTCACCAGCTCTTCATATATCCCTGCAAGGGCCTTCTCATACTTTTTTGATGAAATATTTTTTGGCCGGGTTGGCTTTTTTTTCTGATCCGTCATAACACTGCTCCTTGGACCATGATAGCAGATGGCATGATGATTAAAAACAGCCGGAGACCGACAGCTGACACTCTCTGCAAACAGAAGTTAAGCGACCGAAACCACGATACCGCCGCCAAGCAGCTCATCGCCACTGTAGAATGCTGCCACCTGCCCCGGTGCAGACGGCTTCTGGGGTTCATCAAAGGCAAGATGCAGCCCGTCACTGCAGTCAAGCTTACAGGCGGCCGGCTGCATCTGATAACGCACCCTGGCAGTGATCGACTCACCGGCTGCCGGCTTTCTGATCCATGTCACATCGCCCACTTCCACTTCACGAATCACAGCCTCTTCAGGGTGTGCCACAACCACTGTTGCCGAATCACCATCAAGCCCCACGACATGCCATGGTCCGCCCGGCAGACCCAGCCCCTTGCGCTGGCCAAGAGTATAGTGAGCGATACCATGATGCCTGCCAAGCACATTCCCGTCGCGATCAGTGATCTTTCCCTCCCTGAACCCGGCAGATGACCCCTGCTCTTTCAAAAAGGCAATACGGTCGCCTGTCGGAATAAAACAGATATCCTGGCTCTCATGTTTGCCTGCTGTCAGCAGTTTGAAATACTCAGCCAGTCTGCGCGTACCATCCTTCTCCAGATGCCCGACAGGAAACAGAACACGTTCAGCCTGATCGCGGGTAATGGTGGCAAGAAAATAGCTCTGATCCTTTCTGGCATCATTACCTTTAAAGATATGCACGCCCGTCTCATCATCACGGCGCTGCACATAGTGGCCGGTTGCCACATACTTCGCTTCCAGCCTGTCGGCTGCCTCAAGCAGTGCGCCGAACTTCACAAACCGGTTGCACCGTTCGCACGGATTCGGCGTGCGCCCCGTCTCATAGTCGGTAATAAAAGGGTCGATCACATCGCGGCGGAAGTTCTCGCGCATATCCATGTTATAGAAGGGAATGCCGATCTGGTCGCACACCCGGCGCGCATCGTAGGCATCATCAAGCGAACAGCAGGAGCCGTGCCCGACCACCTCATCACGCGAGTAGTCCCAGACATTGAGAAAGACGCCGATCACATCCGCACCGGCATTCTTGAGCAGCACGGCTATTACCGATGAATCAACACCGCCACTCATCGCAGCAATGACACGCACACCTTTGAGGTGCGACAGATCGGGAATCAAATTGTGGATATCGGATGTCATCGGCGAAGACTACCCCTTAGCCAGCCTGGCAATAAAGAACCCGTCATGATGTTCAGACGGTAATATTCTTTTGGTCGACAGCAGTTCGGCAAAGGATTCGACGACCTGCTCATTCTCCTGCGGATGGATGGAGCAGACGGCATAGAGAAGCCGGCCTCCGGGCTTGAGCAGACGCAGCGCTTCGGCAACCATCTTTTTCTGCAGTGCCGAATGGCGCA
Organism: Mariprofundaceae bacterium; assembly: GCA_032251395.1. GTDB lineage: Bacteria > Pseudomonadota > Zetaproteobacteria > Mariprofundales > Mariprofundaceae > WSZY01. The sequence continues at coordinate 11,055 of JAVVEJ010000025.1, read as the reverse complement.
GCAGATCATCCCTGTTGTGCAGAAACTTCGCATCGGGATGGCGGCGAATCACACCGGATGCCGTGCACGGTGCGTCCAGAAGAATCGCATCGAATGAACTATCGTCAAACTGCAAGGCTGTCGCATCACCCTGCACAACCGAAACATTATTGGCCTTCACCCGCTCAAGATTCTCGTTGAGGCGCGGAATACGTTTCTCACTCAGTTCAATGGCAGTCACTTCTGCCTCCGGATTCAGCCGGGCAAGCAGAGCCGCTTTTCCACCCGGTGCAGCGCAGAGGTCGAGTACTTTATCGCCAGCCTTCACATCCAGCGCCAGAACAGCCGCCTGTGCTGCCTGATCCATCACCTGAAACAGACCTGCTTCATATCCCGGTAACGAAGCAACGCCTGTTCCTGAGGGGAGGATCGCGGCATATGGTGACAATTCGCCAGCACTAACCTCTACACCAGCCTCTTCTGCCTGCCGTATCCATGCATCCCGATCATCAAAAACGGCAACGGCCAGCAACGGCTTATCAAGGTTCACATTGGCAATCGCCTGCACCACTTCGGCACCAAAGGCATCACGCCATGATGCATAGATCCAGTTCGGCAGTTCCGCCCGTTGATAAGGCTTCAGTTTTTTGGAAGGCCCGCTATCAGCTATCTTGCGCAGTATTGCATTGACCATGCCCGCAGCCTTCGGGTCCCTCGGTTTTACGGCAGCAACAGTTTCGCTGACCGCAGCATGCACAGGCACACGCATATAGCGAATCTGATAGGTGCCGACAAACAGGGCGAGGCGTGCGAACTCGCCCGGCTTCTGCTTCAGATAGCGTGAAAAATCGGCTTCCAGAGAAAAATAGCGGCGCAGTACGCCGTAGACCATTTCATGCAGCAGATGGCTGTCGCGCGGCTCCTCAATCACTTCATCCATCAGGTAATGGAGAAGCTCGTCAGCTTTTCGTTTGTGATTAAGGATGCGATCAAGCGAATCAATCGCAAAGGCACGGATATTCAAGGATTACCGCTTCCGCTCAGAAGCTCGCCTCTGTTCAGTTTTGTACCACGCAAAAATGCATCGGCGCCCATGCTGTTCTTACCCTCCGGCTGCACCTCACATATCCGGTAGATGGAACCGTCACCGCAGGCGATATCGAGGCTTTTATCACCCACCACAACACCGGGCGGCTGGTTCGTCGAGCCCTCAACCGCTTCACCGCGAATGATCTTCAGCCACTTGCCACGAAACATGGCCCGGGCACCCGGTTTGGGGGAGAAACAGCGCACGGTGCGGTCAACAGAGGTAGCTGAATGCGTCCAGTCAACCACCCGCTCTTCATTGCTCAATTTCTTTGCATAGGTCACCTGTGATTCATCCTGCGGCACAGGTTTCAGGTCGCCGGAGACGATTCCGGGCAGGGCGTCGACCAGCAGCTTCGCCCCCGTATCGGAGAGTTCAGACCAGAGTCCGGAACCTGTTGTCGCATGCGTAATCGGGACTCTTGCTTCGGCATAGACACCGCCGGTATCAAGCCCCTCCTCCATCTGCATGATGCCTACACCGGTCTCACTGTCTCCGGCCAGCAGCGCCCGCTCAATCGGAGCCGCCCCCCTCCACCTGGGAAGCAGCGATGCATGCACATTGATTGGGGCGACTTTGGGTGCATCCAGCCACGGTTTAGGCAGGATCATGCCGAAGGCTACCACCACCAGCAGATCGGCCTGTTTTGATTTAAGCCACGCAAGCGCTTCATCGTTATCCCGAAGTGACCGGGGTGTAATCACATCAATACCGGCATCAAGTGCGGCCTTTTTAACGGCAGATGGTGTCAGCTTCATACCTCGACCGGCCCTGCGGTCCGGCTGGGAGACGACACCCACCACCTCGACACCGGCTGCCTGCATCAGTGCATGCAGGCAGGAGACGGAGAATACCGGTGTACCGGCGAATACAACTCTGATCAATGCGGGCTCGTGTTACTGATTCTGAAGCTTTTTACGCTTCTTCAGCCGCTTCTTGATCATGCTCTGTTTCAGGCGCGAGAGTCTGTCGATAAACAGGATACCATCAAGATGATCGAATTCGTGCTGCAGGGCTACCGCCTGAAAACCTTCAAAGTCGGCCTCATGTGTTTCGCCCTCCATATCCTGCCAGCGCAGGCGGACTGCAGCCGGGCGATCGACATCCTCATAGACCTCGGGCACCGAGAGGCACCCCTCTTCCCATGTTGCCATCCCGTCATCTCTCCAGGTGAACTCCGGATTGATCCACACCTTCAGATTGCGGCCTGCAACCGGTTCGCCACCATTTCCATGCCGCACCTCTTCACTGCGCCAGTCGGTATCGGTAATCGCAATACGTAGCCCGACACCGATCTGGGTAGCGGCAAGACCGACGCCGGGGGCGTCATACATGGTATCAGCCATATCCTGAATGATCTGCTTCACCTCGCCGGTCAGCGGAAATTCAACAGGGCTGGCCACCTCGCGGAGTTTCTCATCCGGATAGATCAGGATTTCTCGAATCGTCATGGAGCCGAACTATATGGGAGCCTCAGGCAACTGTCAGCCCGTGCCGGACTCAGCCGCAAAAAAAGCTGAGGAAATAATTACACCTGATGTGCAGATGTTGCACATTGTTGACAATATCAACCAATTTAGACTTCTCCATATCGGGAGACATTCCCAAAGGAGATTATCATGAAAAAGACCCTGACCATCGCGACCCTGCTCTCTACGGCACTGCTCGCATCACCGCCTGTCCAGGCTGCTTCCTATCAGGATCGCGCCATGACCACAGGTGCCGTTGTCGGTGCCACTACCGGCGCCGTTGTCGGTTCAAACAGTAACCAGGCAGTTGAAGGTGCAATTTTCGGTGCTGTGCTGGGCACCATTGCAGGCGCAATCATTGCCGACCAATACCGTCCGGCACCCGTTGTTTATACCCGAACCCACAGGCCTGTCGTGAAACGTCACATTCATGTGCAGCACCGCCCTGTCGTGAAACGTCACGTTCATGTGCAGCACCGCCCTGTCGTGAAACGCCATGTCTACACGCAGAAGAGGCCTGCACACAGAGTTGCTGAACGCCGTACATATGACCGACATGTTGCCCGGAGAGACAGTCGTCAGCGCACTCAGGTAAGCCGCCATGACAGCCGTGGTAGCAGACCTGTAAATCAGAGAGGTCATAACAGATCCTGATTAAAGATACCCATACAGCAGACAAAAGGCCCGCAGCAGTGCGGGCCTTTAAGTTTGTTCTCTGCGATCCCATCATTTGAATGATTCCGCACGCAGACATCTGCGGCAGATACAGGCATACCGCTTTGCTTCAGACGGCACTTGATCCAGCAGCGTTTGAGGGAACTGTTCAGTCCGGCACCAGCAACCGGCATTTATATCCGCACTTTGACAACAGGCCATGGCACAATCATTTGGTTCGCCACAGAGCGGGCAACGCTTCGGATCAATCAACAATCAGGATAATTGTGTCAGACACTCTTTGGCGGCCAGCTTGTAGCACTCCGCCAGTGTCGGATAATTGAACACATTACGGACCAGATCATCCACCGTTCCGTTCAGATTCATCACCAGTTGTCCGATATGAATTAACTCACTGGCTGACTCGCCAACAATATGAACGCCCAGAATTTTTCCGGTATCTCTCTCCACATTCAGCTTCAGAACACCTGTTGCATCGCCAATGATCTGGCCGCGGGCGCTCTCATTAAACCAGCCGCGCCCGACCACATAATCAACACCGGCCTCTTTTAACTGCCGCTCGGTTTTACCAACAGATGAGAGTTCCGGAATGGTGTAGATCGCCATCGGCATGTTCCGGTTTATCGTCGAGGAGGCAGCCTCAAAAGCGTGCTGCACGGCCATGCGTCCCTGCTCCATACCGGTTGAGGCCAGTGCAGGGCGACCGATCAGATCGCCCACGGCATAGATATGCGGCACGGAGGTCTGGAAATGATCATTGACCATGATCCAGCCATCGGCAGCTTCGATGCCGGCCTTGCTGATTGTCAGGGTATCAAAATTGGGTTCACGGCCCTGTGCATAGAGCACTGTGTCGGAGTAAAGACGTTCGCCGCTCTCCAGCAGAGTGCATATCTTCCCCTCCTCTCTGCGCACCGCAACACAACGGCTCTGCATGTAAAAGGTAACACCCATCGACTGCATCGCGTCGGTCAGCACGGTGACCACGTCACTGCTTAGATAGTCGAGCACCTGTGCGTGAGAATCGACTACCGTTACCTCAACACCAAGGGCTGCGAATATGGAGACAAATTCACAGGCAATGACGCCGCCGCCGATCACAACCAGCGATCGCGGCAGATGTCTCAGATTCAGGATGGAAGTGGAGTCGAGCACCCTCTTTTTATCAAACGGTATATCCGATGGCCTGCGAGGCCGCGAACCCGTTGCCAGAATGATGACTTCAGCGGTGAGCTTGCGAGCTTCGCCTTTCCCGCCGTGAACCTCAAGCGTATGCTCATCAGCAAAGCAGGCCTCACCCGGAATCAGTGAGACACCATGACTCATCAACTGATTTAGTATCACCGACTCCTGCTGGGCGATTACCAGCTCCTTGCGATGAATGGCCTCGGAGAGCAGCCCATGCCTGGGCCTGGCATCGCCGGAAAAAGCTTCCCGCATACCCTTTCTACCCAGCTGGGAGGCCATATAGGCCACTTCCCGCAATGCCTTGCTGGGGATGGTGCCTGTCTGCAGCCCGGCGCCGCCAATGCGTGGCTTTCGCTCGATGATACCGACCCGTTTACCTATGTGGGCGGCATGCAGTGCAGCATGCTGACCTGCCGGCCCTGAACCCACGATCAAAAGATCAAAATCTTTCACTGACATCTCCGCCTCAATGGCCTTCACGGCAGACAAGCTTCTAAAACCGATTGAAAAATATTGCAAGGTAAACGGCAACAGATCATGCCCTGAGCACCCTGCTTCGGCTGCCGGCAAATCGGAGACTGTAACAGACTGGCGAGCGGCCGGTTAAATGTTAAACAGGGATGTATTGGACATGCCTCTCTCTCTGCCGTTCGGGTTTCATTGACACTTCTCCTGTTGATGCCCACTTTTAGTCATATGAAAACAGCAAGGAGGTCAGTTTGAAGCAGGCACGGGTCAACCTTCTGCAAGCCATGCCTGTTTTCGGAGGTGTCAGCCAGAAGACGCTGGAGTTTCTCGTTGATCACTCATCCATCCGGAGCCTGTCGCCGGGCAGCTATTTTTTCCATGAAGGTGATGACGCTGCTTCCATGTTTGTGCTTGAGCGCGGAAAAGTCGCCATCTACAAACAGTGGAGTGGTGAAGAGCATCTGCTTAAACATCTTTCACAGGGTGACTGCTTTGGTGAAATGGCCCTGCTTGATCTCTACCCGAGAAGTGCCTCGGTGATGGCAGTTGAACCATGCGATGCCATTGAACTCAGCCAGGCCACTCTGCTCAGGCTCTACCAGCACGATCTTGAACAGTTTACCATTATCCAGATGAACATAGGCCGCGAAATCAGCCGCCGCCTGCGCAGTGCGGACAATCAACTGTTTCAGTCCGGATTCAGCCAAAACAGCTCCCGCACAAACGAAAAAAACTGATTCAGGCAGGCTGCCCGCAAAAGTTGTCCCTGTTCGGGCTTCCATCCACTCGCCACGCAGGCATACTGCGCGGCCATGTCTTCTTCTGCATCAAAAGCACTGACCTTTGAACTGCTGAAAACCGATACCTCCGGTCATGCCCGTCGCGGCCGCATGACGCTGCCGCATGGTGTGGTGGAGACTCCTGTCTTCATGCCGGTCGGCACGCAGGCAACAGTGAAGAGCCTGACGCCGGCCGACCTGACTGATGATATCGGTGCCCAGATCATTCTCGGCAACACTTACCACCTGATGCTTCGCCCTGGTGCCGAAAATATCGAAAAACTGGGTGGGTTGCACAAATTCATGGCCTGGGATCGTCCGATCCTTACCGACTCCGGCGGTTTTCAGGTCTGGTCGCTGGGTGCGCTTCGCAGGATCGAGGAGCATGGCGTCCGTTTTCAGTCGCATATTGACGGTTCCCGCTGGTTTCTCGGGCCGAAAGAGAGCATGGAGATTCAGAGACAGCTGGGCTCCGATATCGTCATGGCCTTTGATGAGTGCACCCCCTATCCGGCCACATGGGAGCAGGCGCGCGACTCGATGCAGATGTCGATGCGCTGGGCTGCCGAGTGCCGCGAACATCTTCCGGTCAATAACCGGCAGGCGCTCTTCGGTATTGTACAGGGTGGCATGTACGGCGACCTGCGGCTGGAGAGCCTGAAGGCAGTTTCGGAGATCGGTTTCGAGGGTATCGCCATTGGTGGCCTCTCGGTGGGCGAACCGAAACAGGAGATGCTGGCAACACTGGACACGCTTGCACCCCATCTGCCGGCCGAAAAACCGCGTTATGTCATGGGTGTCGGCACGCCGGATGACCTGATCGAGGGCATTGATCGCGGTATCGACATGTTTGACTGTGTCATGCCGACACGCAATGCACGCAACGGAACCATCTTCACCGACTTTGGTAAAATCAACATAAAAAACCTTAAACATCAGCTGGATGAGCGCCCCGTCATGGAGGATTGTGACTGCTATACATGCCGCAATTTCTCCCGCGCTTACCTGCGTCATCTGTATATGGCGAAGGAAATTTTAAGTTCGAGGTTGAACAGTTTGCATAATCTTCACTACTATTGCGCTCTCATGTGCCGGGCGCGCAGTGCAATTGAAGCGGGAAGATGGCCCGAATTTCGCGATCAGTTTTTGGCAACCTATCGCAGCGATACTGAAGAGTAGCGCCATATGAGACAGTTAAAATTGGGAGAACAAAAGAGAACATGAACAACTTCAATCCATTTATTTACCACCTTGTGGGCGCTGCAGCACTGGCTATGGCAAGTATAAAAAGTGCACATGCAGAAGCAGCAGCGTCTGCTTCAGATGCCGGATTCGCATCCCTGGTGCCGTTGATTCTGATCATGGCAGTCTTCTACTTTCTGCTCATCCGCCCGCAGCAGAAGAAGCTGAAAGAGCACAAGGCAATGGTGGAGGCGACCAAAAAGGGTGACTCTGTAATCACCGGTGGCGGTATTATCGGCAAGGTTTCGGATGTGAAGGATGATATCCTGACCATTGAGATCGCTGATGGCGTCAAGGTTAAGGTCAGGCGTGACACCATCGTCGGCCCGGCTAAATAACAGCCGTATTCATAAAGATATAATAAAAAGTTCGACAAGAACCCGAAAGGAATAACTCATGCAAGCTTATCCTCGCTGGAAACTCTGGCTGATCCTGACTGTACTGGTGGTCTCGGCCATGGGTACGCTCCCTAACCTGACAACACCTCCTTCATGGTGGCCGTCTGCTGTAAGCCAGCCGATGAATCTTGGTCTCGACCTGAAGGGCGGCATTCATCTTGTTATTGATGTGAATGTTGACAAGGCGGTTGAGCACACTGTTGAAGAGGATGTCGATGTTGCACGCCGCCTGCTGCGAGAAAACAGGATCCGTTACAGCAAACTGGACGCGACCGGCAACACACTGATTATTCAGATCAAGGATGATGCGGACACAGCTGCCGCAGAGCGTCTGATCAGAGAGGGCATACCGGGCTACAGTGTGGTGGCCGAAGCTGGCCGTTTTACCCTGACCATCTCCGAAACCGAAGCCAAAGAGATCAGAAAATTCGCCGTTGATCAGTCCATCGAAGTGATCCGCAACCGCGTTGACGCGCTGGGCACCACAGAGCCTGTGATCGTGAAGCAGGGTGAGCGCCGCATTCTGGTGCAGATCCCCGGCTATGAGGACTCCGCCCGTGCCAAGAGCCTGATCGGACGTACCGCCCAGCTGGAATTCAAGCTGGTGGATGAGAAAGGCGACCTGGACAAAGCGCTCTCCGGCATGATTCCTCAGGGTGACATCATTGTATATGGTAAAGCAGAGGAGCGCGGTGGCGGCACTACGGTGCGCCAGCCCTACCTGCTGAAGAAGCGGACCGAGCTCTCCGGCTCTGAAGTGGCCGATGCGCGTGTATCGATCGACTCCCGCTACAATGAATATGCGGTAACCCTGAAATTCAATAACAAAGGCGCCCGCAAGTTCGACAAACTGACCACTGCCCATGTTGGTGAACGTTTCGCCATTATTCTTGAAGGTGTGGTTCAGTCAGCTCCTGTGATCCGCGAGCGTATCGCAGGCGGCACCGCACAGATTACCGGCAGCTTCACATCCCAGGATGCACGTGATCTGGCAATCGTGCTGCGTGCCGGCGCCCTGCCCGCACCGGTCAAGGTAGTGGAAGAGCGCTCCATCGGTCCGAGCCTGGGTCAGGATTCGGTTGAACAGGGCCTGAACTCGATCATCTACGGCTGTATTGCGGTTCTGATCTTCATGGTGGTCTATTACCGCCTCTTCGGTCTGGTCGCCAACATTGCCCTTGTTTTCAATATGCTGCTGATTATTGCTGCCATGAGCATGATCGGCTCCACACTGACGCTGCCGGGTATTGCCGGCATCGTATTGACCATCGGTATGGCCGTGGATGCCAACGTACTGATTTTTGAGCGAATCCGTGAGGAGGTACGGCTTGGCAAGACACGCCTTGCCGCCATCGACGGCGGTTATGACAAGGCACTCTCCACCATCGTTGATGCCAACATCACCACGCTGATTGCAGCCATCGTTCTGTTCCAGTTCGGCACCGGCCCTGTGAAGGGATTCGCCGTCACACTCTCTGTCGGTATCCTGGCCTCCATGTTTACCGCCATCATGGTGACCCGTGCCATTGTTGCTCTCTCTATCAAAAGGAAGAGCAGTAAAGAGCTGAGTATTTAAGGCCTGTTTTAGGAAATTATAGGAAACCCAATATGCAACTTATCAATCCTGACCTCAAAGTTGATTTTCTCGGCAAGCGCAAGCTGGCCATAATCTTCTCCGGCATACTGCTACTTCTCTCTCTCGGCCTGGTTGCAGGCAAGGGGCTGAACTTCGGCATCGACTTTACCGGTGGCACGCTGGTGGAGGTGCAGTTCAAACAGGCCCCTGCCATCGCCGATGTGCGTAAAGCATTGACACCCGCCGGTTATGGTCAGGCAATCATCCAGGAGTTCGGTGCGCCGGAAGAGATTCTGATCCGTGTACAGAATCTGGACGCCTCCGATTCATCCAGAATCAGCACCGACATCCTCGATGCGCTGGGTGCCGGCCTTGGCGCTGACAATGTTGAGATGCGCCGCGTGGAGTTTGTCGGCCCGCAAGTCGGGGAAGAGCTGACCGAGGCCGGTATTATGGCTGTTCTGTTTGCGATGCTTGCGATTCTGGTCTACGTCACGTTCAGGTTTAAATTGCGCTTTGCCATCGGCGCGGATGCCGCCCTGCTGCATGATGTAACGATTCTTGTTGGTATCTTTGCGCTGACAGGCAAGGAGTTCACACTGCCTGTGGTCGCTGCAATCCTTACCGTGATCGGTTACTCGCTGAACGATACCATTGTAGTCTTCGACCGTATCCGTGAAAACTTTGAAGCCAACCGTAAAAAGAAGCATCCTGAGGATGAAGTGAATGTGGTTAACGCATCCATCAACCAGACGCTGTCTCGCACACTGATGACATCGCTGACCACACTGCTTGTGGTGCTTGCTCTCTTCTTCTTCGGCGGCGAAGTGATCCACGATTTTGCCTTCGCACTGATTGTCGGCATTGTGGTGGGCACCTACTCTTCCATCTATATCGCCAGCCCCGTTATGCTGTCGCTTGAAGGCCGCTTTGAATCCAGCGATGAAGAGATGAAAGAGATGGAGGCGAAGCCCTGAGTCTGGGCTCCTCATTTCAGGCGGACATTTCACCTGAGCCCGGTGAAGGCTCACTGCTTTTCCGCGGCTACGAGGATGACTGCTTTATCATCGGAGAGGAGCGCTACCATAGCGGCCTCTGTTTTCATAAACGCGAGCTGGTTGAGCCGTGGGGTCCGGAACGGCTCAGCGACCTGAGTATTGAAGATCTGGCATGGATGATGGATAACCCGCCTGAAATACTGCTGATCGGTACAGGCAGAACCACCGTATTCCCCGATCCTGCGATTCTGCAGGCACTGGCTGAAGCCCATGTCGGCTTTGAGTGCATGGACTCCCGCGCTGCAGCCCGTACCTACAACATCCTTATGGCGGAAGGGCGAGATGTGTCGGCCGCCATGCTGCTGCCCAACGCCCGGAATTAATCAGATGCTAAAAAACATATCCGCCTGTTTCTTCAGCTTCCCGTCCACAGGTTGAACAGGAATAACATGGCCCGTTACGAGCTCTCTATCGAAACTCATTTTTCCGCCGCGCACCAGCTGCACGGATACCCCGGAGACTGCGCACGCCTGCACGGTCATAACTGGCATGTGAAGCTCTTTGTCGAATGCACGGAGCTGGATGAACTGGGCATGGGAATTGACTACAAAATCATGAAGCGGGAGGTGAAAGCCGCCATTGATAAGTGGGATCACTACAACCTCAACGATATCCCGCCGTTCGACCGGATCAATCCGACCAGTGAACATGTAGCCCGCCTGCTGTGTGAAGAGATGCAACAGCGGCTTGATGGCGACCGTATCAAAGTCTCGCGCGTCGAGATTGCCGAGACCTGCACCGCCAAAGTGATCTACTGGCCAGGCCCGGCCTGAGCTCCGTGACTGCCTACAACCCGGCACGGCTATTCAGACAGCAGGAAATCACACCTGCCGGCAGTTTCAGTAGCATAACAGCTCCATTCCGCCCCGATACAGGCCGGTGGTGCCTGTGATGGCATGGGGCACAAAGAGAGCCCTGCTCTATGCCCTGTCTGTCTGCCTCTCTCCTTTTCTGTCTGAGGCGGCAACCGAACCGGTTGCACTGCAGTTAAAATGGAAGCACCAGTTTCAGTTTGCCGGTTATTACATGGCCCTTGAAAAAGGGTTTTATCGCGATGCCGGCTTCGATGTCAACATCAGGGAGGCGAGAATCAATGCAAGCACCATTGGTGAACTGGTCAACGGCAACGCTAACTA
>JAVVEJ010000024.1:0-32807 GCA_032251395.1 Mariprofundaceae bacterium | reverse complement strand
ACGGAGTTGGCAGATCTCTCCAGAACGGATGCCCGAAATCAAACGGGCGCATCCATCTGTCTGTGAAAAAATCTTCAAACATATGTTCCATTTCTCTAATAGAATTCAGCGGCCAGTTAGGCTCGACTTTTTTTACGCCACGCTCTTCCTGTGTAATCGGAACCTCTTCTTTCCCGCCTTTTTTCTCAGATGATTCGGCCATAATTGCCTCCTTAATATAAACTGCCGGATGCAGTTCTGTATCTACTCCAATTCACTCTTTTCTGTTCATATGAAAATTTCACATGAAAACAATAAGCAGTTATCTTCTTATAGCAGAGTTATGCAAAAAAAAACCTTTGGCTCAAATTCCGTTGAATGCCTCCTTCATCGAAAGCTCAAAGCAGAGCCTTGCCGATATTGTGACAACTTGCAGGCAAAGAGAAACATGGTTACTTCGACAGATGCAGAAACCACCCTTCAACAACGACTCTCCGGGTCAGGCTCGGAGATTCCAGGATTTTCCTGCCCAGAAACTGTTTGGCGGAGACAGGCAACAGGTCAAGTGGATCAAATGCATTGGGATTTCCAAAGTATTTGATCAGAGCAGCCTCATACCGGGCTAGCCCCTTTCTGTCATAATCTCCATTGCATGCAAGTACGGCATCAGCTGCAAGCATTCCTGATTTAACGGCGGGCAGGATGCCCTCGCCACTCTCTGAGAAAGCCAGGCCTGCGGCATCGCCAATTAATATCATTCCATCATCTGCTTTGTTTCGCGCATTCTGATCATAGGTGTGGTAGGCATGTCCTTTTAACTGTGCAGGAATATCGAAGGGAATTCGCCCACTGTTTTTTAACCAGGAGATAAAGCTGTCAACATGCATAGCCAGCTGGTGATTGTCCCGCCTGCCAAGACCGACATTGAGAAAATCGCCTTTACGGAAACACCAGCCGTAGCCGAGCATATCCGGACAGAAATAGAGCTCAGGCATCTCGCCGGATACAGTGCAGCAAGCAGCCTGCTCTTCAGTCATTTTGAACTCAATTTCCTTGGCAGCAACTACCGCTTTTTCTCCCGAAGTCTCTCCTGACAGCCGTGCCACCGGGCAAAAATGGCCACCGGCGCCGATCAACAGTTTCGTCTTGATCTGTTCATTAATAATCCACTCCTGACCGGATCGCCTGATGCTTTTGAGCAAAACACCGAGTTGCAGTCGCGCCCCGGAGCGCTGTAGCAGATAGTGGTCGAACTCTCTGCGCCTGATGCCATAGCTGACCGGTTTGTCATAATGTGTCTGTAAAGCATCCCTCCCTATCACGCCGGTACGCAGGGCATAAATGGGCTGCATTTCCCTGCCTTCTGCATATTCGCCGGGACCAATCTGCAAAACCTGCAGTACTTCAGGGGTAATCCAGCCAGCGCATACCTTGTCACGCGGGAATTGGCTCTTATCCAGCACCAGCACATCAAGGCTTGCCTGCTTTAACTTCCATGCACAGCTGCTGCCAGCCGGGCCTCCGCCGACAATCAGGACATCACAGGAATCCATCTATTGTCGGGCTTTAATCATGATAAAGATAGTCACGCGTCCAGGGGATGTCATTATTGTGCTGACAGGCGAACAGCAACTGGAAGAGCTGCAGATTGCCGCTGGAAAATGACGCACTGCATCCACCCAGATAGAGGCGCCAGGCGCGAACAAACGATGCATCATACATCTTCTCTACTTCATCGCTGACAGCATCAAAACGATCCAGCCAGTCACTCAGTGTACGGGCATAATGCAGCCTGAGATTCTCAACATCGAGTATGGAAAAGGAGGAGGGTTCAAAGACATCCATCATCTGGCGTAGAGTGGGCACGTATGAACCGGGAAAAATTCGTCTTTCGACCCACTCGCCAATTGGCTCCTGAGAGTTGCGTCCTACAGAATGGATCAACCCCCGCCCATTCTCCTTCATGCATCGGTCAATCACCTTTCCCAGCGTTATATAGTTTTTACTGCCCACATGTTCAAGCATGCCTACTGAAACAAAAACATCATACTGGCCCGTGATATTGCGGTAATCATCCTCAACATATTCGATCCGGTCATCCAGCCCTTCAGCTCTGGCGCGTTCCTGCGCATATCTGATCTGCTCATGGGAGATATTATAGGCACGGACCTTCACACCATAATAACGTGCCATATGTCGTGCCAGCGCACCCCAACCGCATCCGGCTTCAACCACCTGATCACCGGGTTTAAGACGAAGTTTTCTGCACACATGCTCCATTTTTGCCAATTGTGCCCCCTGCAGAGTAACCGAGTCCGAACTGTAATAGCCACAGGTATAAACCATCTCATCATCAAGCCAGAGCTTGTAGAAATCATTACCGATATCGTAATGGCGATAAATATTATCACGTGAACCACTCAGACTGCTGCTGCGAGCATTGGGAAAAAATTGTTGAATCCTGCCGATAATCCCCATATCAATTTTTCTTGGCACGGCCTGGATAAGGGCTTTAAGGCATTCGATAAAATCACCTTCAACATCAATGGAACCGGCGCTGTAACTATCTCCGAATTTCAAGTTCGGACTGAGCAGTATATTCAGAAAGCTCTTTCGATCATGGATCAGGATACGACCGACCGGAGCGGAATCAGAAAAATAGAAATCGGAGCCGTCCCACAACGAAAAGCTAACCGGAGGATTGCCTATTGTGTTAAGAAACTTTCTCAATGCCGACTTTTCAGCCGTCGTCACCCTGCCTGACCGATCTGACTTTGGCGCATTGCCTGATGCCATTTGAGTCATCGTATAATCCCCCAATCCCGCCATGTTGGGCCAAAGTGAACACATAAGACTGCTCAATAATGGCCATGCTGTGAAACCTGAGAAACAGTACCTGCCTGCCGCCTTCCTTAACCCGCTGGCTTGTTTCTCAATAGCAAGCGTAATACGCTAAAAAGCATGTTTTTTTTATGGTAGTCCAAATAGACATGGTTGGAAAATATTTTAGCTTGGGCGTGAGCAGACGCTAGTTACTTAGAACAGATGTGATCCACTGGCCGATTTTGGCGATCTCTGCCTTACAGACGGAGTGCTGCATCGGGTAGCTGTGCCACTCCACGAGATAGCCAAGCGACTCAAGTGTGCGATGGGAGTTGTCCCCCAGCACAAAGGGGACAACCGGATCTTCCACACCGTGTGCCATAAGGATGGGTGTGCTCTTTGATTCCGGGAAAAGCTCCTGTTCAACTGTTTCAGCCAGTGGCAGGTAGCAGGAGAGCGCCATAATTCCGGCCAGTGGTTCGCCCTGACGAAGTCCCACATGCAGTGCCATAGCTCCACCCTGGGAGAATCCGGCCAGAATAATCCGGTTCGATGCAATGCCGTGCAACTCCTCCCTGTCAATCAGAAGCTGTATCTGTTTGGCTGACTCACGAATGCCTGCCTCATCCTGCTGATAACCAATGTCGGTGTGCCTGACATCGTACCAGGCGGGCATGATATAGCCGCCATTGATGGAGACCGGTATGGATGGTGCATGCGGGAAAACGAAGCGAAGGTGCAGATCATCCGGCAAACCCAGTTCCGGCACAATCGGCTCAAAATCATGGCCATCCGCTCCCAGGCCATGCAGCCAGATGACTGTAGCAGACGGGTTCTTACCGGTAACAACTTCAACCGTCGGAAGCGTGCGGGTTTTCATCGCTCAAGCATGCCACGAAGTTTGTTCAAGACCACTCTGAAATAAATGCAGTACGAGCTTGCCGCCCGTGGACGGGCAGACTCAATCCGACAGGCGTGACAAATCGGGCACCGCATGCCCGTAAGGCAGGGAGGCATCAGTAATCTGTTTCAAAATATGATATTCTTCAGATGCAGGCAGCGCAGGACCTCTCCTGCAATCCTGTACAACCAGGGTCAAAAATATGTTTCTGTCTTCAGATTTGGAACCTTTAAAAAAAAACATCGATTCATATACACCTGATCCTCAAACAGGCGCGTTTTTTTGCTTTGTTGAAGAAGCTGCATATCATCGCATGCAGAAATGAAAGAAAAACAGCATATCCACATTCTTGGCATCTGCGGAACGGCCATGGCAGCTATTGCCAGCCTTGCAAAAGAAACGGGCTTTGCTGTGACCGGCTCCGACTCCGGCATCTATCCGCCCATGTCCGATTACCTTGAATCGCTCAATATCCCGGTTCAGCCATTTGACGAAAAGAATCTTGATCCTGCACCGGATATCGTTGTCATCGGCAATGCCATGAGCCGGGGAAACATTGAAGTAGAGGCCACACTGAATCGTGGTCTGACCTATCTCTCCGGACCTGAATTCATTGGCAGGTATATTCTTCCCGACAGGCACGCCGTTGTTGTGGCCGGAACCCACGGCAAAACCACGACATCCAGTATTATGGCCCATCTTCTTGAAGAGGCGGGGCATCATCCGGGCTTTATGATCGGTGGTATTCCGGAAAATTTCGGTGGCGGTGCAAGAGCAGGCGCCGGTGAACATTTTGTGCTTGAGGGTGATGAATATGACACCGCCTTTTTTGATAAACGATCCAAGTTTCTGCACTATCACGCCCGTACCCTGATTCTGAACAATCTTGAGTATGACCACGCAGATATCTTCCCCGACCTGGAGGCGATCAAAACCCAGTTCCATCACCTGATTCGTACCATTCCGGAATCGGGCAATATTATCGTCAACGGTGATGATCCGAACCTTGCCGACGTTTTGTCACGTGGCTGCTGGACACCTCTGACCACCTTTGCCCGGCTGGGCCATCAGAGTGCCGATTGGCAGTGGGAATCAATCGCTCCTGATGGCAGCCACTTCTCTCTCTACCGGCATGGGGAGCGCATCATGGAAGCCAGCTGGCAGATGATCGGTATTCACAACGTTGCCAACGCCTGCGCCGTTGCTGCTGCCGCAACCACACTCGGTATTGAGACGGCTACCATCCAGCGGGCCTTTGAATCCTTTTCCGGCATTCGCCGTCGTATGTCACTGGTAGGAGAGGCGGGTGGTATCAGAATATTCGATGATTTCGCTCACCATCCCACTGCCATCAGAGGCATGGTCTCGGCTGCCAGACATGCCATGAAAACAGGTGGCAAACTGTGGGTCATTGTTGAACCGCGAAGCAACACCATGCGCTCAAAAATCCATCAGGATCGCCTGCCGCAATGTTTTGATGGCGCAGACCGGGTGATTTTTGCTCCTGCCTCGGATCGCAATCTGCAAGCCGATGAGGTGCTCGATACGAGGCTGGTCTGCAGCCTGATCGGTAACCATGCACTGGCTCTTCCCGATGTAGAGAGCATCATCGAATATGTGGCATCCAACTCCGGGCCCGGCGATGATCTGCTGATCCTGAGCAATGGCGGTTTTGAAGGCATCCACCGGAAGCTGTTACAAAGGCTTCAGCTGCAATAACGAGCCGTAAGGCACGCATTCAGCCTCTCTGTTCAGTAAATCCGGAGATAACCGGACAAATTCAGCTGACGCTAAAGAAGGGCACGGCTGATTTGTGACGTCAGACAAACCAACTTACCACTACCTCACCTTTACCTTCATCGCTATGCTTGCGTGCTATGCGCTATTCACGATTTTTTGCTCCTACCCTCAGGGATGATCCGGCCGATGCCGAGGTCATTTCACATAAGCTGCTGCTGAGAGCCGGCTACATTCGCCGTGTAACCAGTGGTGTCTACGACTTTTTGCCGATGGGCCTGCGTGTTCTGCGCAAGATTGAGCAGGTCGTGCGCGAGGAGATGAACCGCGCCGGTGCCCAGGAGCTGTTGATGCCGATGGTGCAGCCCGGAGAACTCTGGGAGAAGTCAGGCCGCTGGGAGAAATATGGTCCGGAGTTACTGAGAATCACCGACCGTCACGGCCATATCTCATGCCTTGGTCCGACCCATGAGGAGGTGATCTGCGATCTGGTTTCCCGTGAACTGCGCTCTTACAAACAGCTGCCCATGAACCTCTACCAGATTCAATCCAAGTTCCGTGATGAGATCCGGCCCCGCTTCGGGCTGATGCGCGGCCGCGAATTCGTAATGAAGGATGCCTACTCCTTCCATGCCGATGAGGCGTGCCTCGAAGCCGAGTACAGGAACATGTTTGAAACCTATAAGCGGATATTCACCCGCCTGGGTCTGAAGTTCCGCCCGGTTGAGGCGGATACCGGCGCCATCGGCGGCAGCGCCAGCCATGAGTTTCATGTGCTGGCCGAATCCGGCGAAGATCTGATTGCCCACTGTTCGGCCTGTGAATACGCCGCTAACGTTGAAATGGCGGAGTCGGGCCGCAATATTCCGGCCGGCGAACCGGCTGGCATGGCAGGCGTGAACACACCCAACGCCACCTCGGCGGAAGATGTCGCCGCATACCTCAAAGCCGACATTGCGCAACTGGTGAAAACGCTGGTCTATCACGTCTCCGGCGGCCCTGAAGACGGAAAAATAATTGCTGCCTGCATTCGAGGCGATGACCAGCTGCAGGAGATCAAACTGGTCCGTGCCCTGCATGCCACCGGGGTGGAGATGGCCTCCGATGAAGAGATTAAGGCTGTTGGCGGCGTTACAGGTTTCGTCGGCCCGGTCGGCCTAAGCTGCAGACGTCTGTTTGATGACACCCTCAGGGGAGCTGTCGGGCTGGTTGCAGGTGCCAACAGGAGAGATATGCATATCACCGGCCTTGATGTTGGCCGCGATGAATCCTGCGCTGAATTCGCAGACCTGCGCCAGACACGGGCCGGCGATGGCTGTCCGAAATGCGGCGGTGCCATGGAACTGTCCCGCGGCATCGAAGTGGGCCATGTTTTCGCCCTCGGAATCTGCTACTCTGAACCTATGGAAGTGATGTTTCAGAACCGGGAAGGTAAACGCTCTACCGCCACCATGGGCTGCTACGGTATCGGGGTATCACGCCTGATGGCGGCAGTGGTTGAGCAGTGCAATGATGAAAATGGCATAGCATGGCCTCTGAATCTGGCTCCGTTCCAGGTGGCACTGATCACCATGAGCAAAAGCGAAGCTGGCATTGAAGCATCAGAAAAGATTTACCGCCAGCTTCTGGATGCCGGCATTGAAGTGCTCTGGGATGACCGAAAGGAACGCCCGGGGGTAAAATTCAAGGATGCTGAACTGATGGGGCTGCCGCTTCACATCATTGTCGGTGACCGTAGTCTTGAGAACGGGGTGATTGAGATACGCTCGCGTAGTGGCGAGAAAGTGGAGGTGGCACTGGATGCCGTCCTTCAGGAAGTTCAATCCCTTCTACCGGGGAGCGGCATCTGAAAAGGCGGGTTGTTGAATACCTGAACGGAGCTTCTGCCAAAGGAGTTCTGGCGGGAGTGATGGTTGCCGGCTTTGCCATCTCGCTTCCCTTCTGGGTCACGTCGACACCGGAAGAGAAACAGCATATGGCCCAGACCTCGCCCGCCAGAGCCATCATGGAGAAAAGTACAGGCTCACTGGATATCAGGCCGGATGAGAAAAATGAGCTTCGTGAGATGCTCAAACCCGTGAACAGCCCGAAATCACCCAACTTTGAACATGAAATATGGGTTCAGGATATTAAAGGGCTGATCAGCAAGTGGGTTCCCGACCCTGACGAGGCCGAAGCGATTGCCCGCTGGGTTCACCTCTACAGCGTACGCTTTGAACTGTCGCCGGAGCTGATCCTTGGCCTGATCTCAGTGGAATCGAATTTCGACCACTTCGCTGTCAGCAATGTGGGCGCCCGAGGCCTGATGCAGGTGATGCCATTCTGGAAGAAAGAGCTGGGGTCACCCGATGACAACCTGTTTGAGATTGAAACCAATATCAGATACGGATGTGCTATCATCCGCCACTACATCAAGCGCTATAAGAAGATCGACCGGGCGCTTGCCGCCTACAACGGCTCACTCGGACAGAGCAAATATCCCAACAAGGTTTTTACCCAGATGCGCAGGTTCAAGGCCACCAGAGAAGATAGCCAGATGCAGAATATCTGATTGATACAATCCCGGAGTATTCCCCGTCGAGGATTTCACCCGGCACATCCATCTGCACCACCTTCCGGGCAAACATAAAAAAAAACATCACCTCTGTTAATCGACGGCGGGCAGGAAAGAGCAAGGCCCTCTCTTTGATTTACCGGGCTGCTCTGGAAAAAACATCCATGAACATCTCAGGGGTAAGGCGCTTTGTCTGTGTGTTGTAGCGCGAACAGTGATAGGAGTCGTAGAGTATCCGCCCATCAGGAAGCGGGTGTGATGCACCATGCCCGAACTTCAGTGACCCCAGCTTCAAACCGTAGGCGCGCAGCACTGCCTGGTGTGCAACCAGCCCCAGCGCAAGCAGATTGCAGCCGGCAGGCAACTGCGCTATCTCATGTTTCAGAAATGAGTTGCAGTTACGGATTTCTGCTGTCTCCGGCTTGTTCTGAGGTGGCAGACACTTTACCGCATTGGTAATGCGCACACCCTTCAACTCAAGGCCGTCATTAACGTTTTCGGAAACCGGAGTGTTGGACAACCCCAGATCGTAAAGTGTCTGATAGAGCAGAATCCCGGCATAGTCACCGGTAAAAGGACGGCCTGTCCGGTTGGCTCCATGCATGCCGGGAGCAAGACCTACAACCAGAAGTCCGGGGGAGATATCACCAAAGGCAGGTACCGGTGCGGCAAAATAGGATGGATGCTTTTCGCGCACCTCATCCAGAAAACCTGACAGCCTCGGACAGGCACGGCACTGCAGATCAAACGATTTTGAATCAGGCAATGGATTTCAGCTGTTCGGCCAGACTATGCAAAGCCCGGCCCCGATGCGATACGGACGCCTTCTCCTCGGCCGTGGCCTGGGCAAAGCTCTTCTTAAGTTCTGTGGAATAGAACAGCGGGTCATATCCAAAGCCTTGTTCGCCATCCGGAGCATCCAGAATCACGCCATCAACCCGGCCTTCGGCCACGATTGACGGCCGCTCATCCGGGAAAGCAAGATGAAGGGTGCAGATAAAATGGGCGCTGCGATTCTCGACAGCTGCCATCTCTTTTAACAATCTGCTGTTGTTTTCGGCATCACTGGCATGTTCACCGGCAAACCGGCTGGAGAATACGCCAGGTTCACCGCCAAGTGCATCGACACAGAGTCCGGAATCATCGGCCAGAGCCGGAAGCCGGTTGGCATAGGCGAAAGCCTCTGCCTTTTTTGCAGCATTTTCAGCAAAGGTTTCACCATCCTCATCCACATAGACAAATGCAGTAGCCTCAACAGGAGTCACTGCAACACCTGATTCTTCAAGAATAGCGATCATCTCTTTACGCTTTTTTGCGTTGTTGCTGGCAATGACAATTCTCAAGGGAGACTTTCCTGATGACCTGTTTATGCGTCAATTGCCTGCAGCTGAATGCTGGCCAGATCGGCAATCCCCTTGTCCGCCAGCAGCTTCAGCACCATGAACTGATCCCACGCCAACGGCTTATCCTCGGCAGTTGCCTGCACCTCGATCACACCACCATCCGGCGTCATCACAAAGTTAGCATCCATCTGAGCCTGTGAATCCTCGGAGTACTGCAGATCAAGCAGGCCACTGTTGCCAACAAAACCGCAACTGACTGCAGCAACCTGACCCATCACCGGGTCATGCTCAATCACGCCTTTTTCAAGCAGGGTGTTTACAGCCCTGCGCAGTGCAACCCAGGCTCCGGTAATGGCTGCCGTGCGTGTTCCGCCGTCGGCCTGCAAGACATCACAATCAAGGCTGATGGAGCGTGGCCCCAGCCGGTCCAGATCAACCACCGCCCTGAGTGAACGGCCGATCAGGCGCTGTATTTCAACCGTGCGCCCGGTCTGTTTGCCTCTGGCCGCTTCACGACCACCACGCGTATGGGTTGCTCTGGGCAACATACCGTATTCGGCTGTCACCCAGCCCCGCCCGGTGCCGCGCAAAAATGGCGGCTGCTGCTCTTCAACACTGGCAGTGCACAGCACTCGGGTATTGCCGAAGCTGATCAGAGCCGAACCCTCGGCATAACGGTTAAATGCAGTATCAATCACTACGGGGCGAAGTTCATCCGCCTTGCGGTCTTTACGCATGGTTTCCTCTTTATCGGTCTATTTCCTGGTCAACCAGGCTTTCAACTGTTCGGCAGGCATGCTGCCGCTACGCTTGCGACCGTCACGGGAAATGATTGTCGGCGTCCCGTGAATATTCAGGCTGGCAGCAAGTCTTGCAATGTCATCCAGCGGCGTATTGCAACCACCGCCTGTAATGGCCTTGTCCTCCAGCATAACCCGGGTCAGGGCTGCGTGCTGATCCCTGGCACACCAGATCGCTTCAGATTTTCGTACTGCATCCGGATGCAGCTGCTTCAGAGGCATAAGGAATGTATAAACTTTTACACCTGTAAGATCCTTCAGGCTCTTCTCCAGCTTGCGGCAATACGGGCAATCCGGATCGGTAAACACAGCCATTTCAATACCTGCCGGGTCTCCTGAAACAATAGCCCTGTCCAGAGGCAACAGGCCCCAGTCAATACGCATGACCTGCTCAATGCGAACGGCAGTCAGATCCTGTTTGGTTGATGTATCAAAGATATGCCCATTGGCAATCAGGTGCTTTCCGTTACGATCAGCATAAAAGATATTGTTGTCTGACTGCACCTCATAAAGCCCTGCTACAGGTGAGTAGTAGACACCAATGATATTCATTTCCGGAATCTGCTTGCGTATCTGCAGCTCAATACCAGATGGAACTGCCTCCCCTGCCTTGCCGGCAGGCTCAACCTGACCTGCAACCACAGATGCCTTTCCTTTATCGCTGTCACTGGCATTACCCGTACATGAAGCTGACAACAGCATCAGCATAATTAGTATGAATCGCATCATTACTCCCGAACCTTCCTGATAATCAACGTGGTGTAGAAGCTTTCCCCGGCCTGCAGGATCACCGTCATCTGACGCTCAAGCCGTAAAAAGGGGTTTAACTGTCTGATCTGAGTGCCTGCAGAATGCTTTCGCTATCTGTTTTATCTTCCCAGCGAACAGTACCCATGCGTATTTTACGAATGCTGCTGTCAGGGCCGATTACCAGTGTGGTGGGCAGTCCCCGCACCCCCAGACGCTGGGCTTTGGCCATATCACCTTTCAGCGCAGGAAAACCAATCCCTTCCGATTCCAGAAACTCAGCGGCAGCGTCAATTTTCCGATCCAGAGAGATCACAATCACCTCCACATCACTGTTCGCCTTGCTCCAGGCATCCATCTCCGGCAGTTCACGCCGGCATGGCGGGCACCATGTTGCCCAGAAGTGGAGCACAACCGGTTTCCCCTTGTAGTCCGCAAGTGACTTCACGGCACCTGACGTATCCTTCCACTCATACTCCACAGCAAACAGCGGAGAAGCTGAAATGATTAACCCCGCAATAAGAATACCCAGCTTGGATTTCCGGTAAGTCATAATCTGATTCCTCATCGATTCCAATATTCCCTGAAAAAACCGGCATCCTGCCGTATTTCAGAACGTGATCAAAAAAAATGGCCTTGCAACCCTTTGCATCACAGCCTTCTCAAAAGTTTTCAGGTCGACCAGCAAAGGTCGCAGGACGGTGTGATTTCTTGCAACAAGCCTTTTCGACCGTAGACTATCTCCATGCGCCGTATTATCTCCCTGCTTATGGTCACTGCGCTGCTCACGGTCAGCAGCCTTCCCGCACTGACGCAGGTCCCTGTCTGCCATGCGGCAGAGAGTAATGCGAAATACGACATCTGTCACGCTGACGGGGCTATTGAATGCCATGCCGGATATGAAGAGCATGCACACCTGATACATGGAAAAACCGGCATGCAGATGCATCACAGCAATGGTGAACAGCAACCCAAGCAGCATGAAAAAAACGGTCACGACCATGGTGACGTGAACCATCACAAAAAGTCAGATGATCGTCAGACAGATCCTCAACCTGACTCCCTGCATAAACACAAGACAGCACTCTCGGCGGCAGAGAAGATATGCCGTATTGAGTGTGGCTGCGGCTGCAATCGAAGTGTGGATGGATTCCCGCAGGCGTTGTCACCACATCTGATACCGGCAACTGATTCTGAAACAGCTGAACAGATCGTTCGCATTGATGCGGAACTCTTTCCGATTCAACACGCTTTGGCAGCAGCGACCCCTTCTCCGCCTCCCAGACGCTCCTGATATATCCCGACCATTAATCCTGACAACTGTCAGGATAATGACCGTATCTGATTTACGTGCCTCACGAAACTGATCCGGTACCACGATTTGCCGTGGATTTCGTCATCACTGGCAATCAGGAGGAAAAAATGAAACGCTACATACATTTCGTATTACTGACGGGAATGCTCGTGCTGCTCCTGCCCGGAAATGCACAGGCTTACATGGGCATCTGCTGCGGCAAGTGCGGCGGCAATATGCCGATGAATATTCCCGGCGGCGGCATTCCTGAAACCAAAGAGTTCCGCTTCAAGATCACACCGACGTTCATGCGTATGGATGGATTGCGCAACGCCACCTCTTCCGTTGATCCCGACAGCCTGCTGGGAATGCCTGCTATGGGTAAATTCATGGCCGTACCGACAAGCATGGATATGACCATGCTGAATCTGTCCGTGGGCTACTCATTCACCGACGATTTCTTTGCCGGTATTATGGGTATGTATCAGGATAATCGTATGGAGATGAAATTTAATGCCCCGATGACAGCCATGACAGGGACACCGGGATATCAAATGAAGTCAAACGGTATTGCCGATACAATGCTGATGGCCAAATACCGCCTGTTTGCAGACGATCCGCTGATTCCGACCAGCCAGATATCCCTGTTTGCAGGCCTTAGCCTGCCAACCGGCTCGATCAGCGAGCGTAACACAACACATCCGCTGGCTATGCGGCAGACAGAGTTGCTCCCCTATGGCATGCAACTGGGTAGTGGCACATTTGACCCGATGCTCGGCGTAACGTACCAGGGATCTTCATCACCCTGGTGGTGGGGAGTCAACGGTATAGTCACCGGGCGTCTGTATGACAACAATCAGGGTTACCACAGGGGCAACAAGGTCAATGCCGACGCATACCTGATGCATCAGGTACGCTATGACACGGTGCTTGAATTACAGCTCAACTATGAGTGGGAGGGGAGCATCCATAGTCAGGCCAGTGAGGCGTTGAGTGGCGCCTCCGGCCATGCCGTAAAAGGCGACCCCACCTCACCTTACATGACACCTTCGTGGAATCCGGATAACTATGGTGGAACCAACCTGTTCACGACGCTTGGCGTCCAGTGGCAGCCGGTGCCGATGCACATTCTTAATCTGCAGGTTGGCCTGCCGCTGTACCGCAACATCAACGGCCCGCAACTGGAGCGCGACTGGCGCGTTTCATTCACCTGGTACATCGAAATCCCAACCAGCAAGAGCATCCGTTACCAGGGTGGCTCGGATAAGCCCAGCACGCTTGGATTTTAGGAGGCGGTCATGAGAAAATGTTATCTGATATTGGCTACCTGCATGCTTGCCACGCCAGTGTATGCAACAACTCCGATTCCCGACGCAGATTCGCCGCAAGCCGAAATCTATGTTGAGAAATGCAGCATCTGTCATGTGCTGCCGCATCCGAAGCGCCTCTCTTTCAGCGGCTGGAAACATATGTTAAAACTGATGGATCAACGTATGGAAGAGCGCAACATGTCTCCACTTGAGCCGGAGGAGCACGAAGCCATTAAAACTTATCTGAAGCGTCATGCACGTTAAAGGGAGAGCAGCATCTATGTATGCTGTACGATTTGTCCGCATTGCAGTAGCGGCAATCTGCATTGCTCTGGCCTGGGCGATACCGGCCCGGGCCGACTCTCTGGATGGGGCCCTGGACAGAGCGCTGGCGGATTTTGGCGTGATTAAACCCCGGGTCAGTATCCCGGCCCCGGATTTTTCACTGGCAGGGCTTGATGGGAAGCGCCTCTCACTATCCTCCACCCGGGGTAAAATCGTATTATTGCATTTCTGGGCCACATGGTGTGTACCTTGCCGGAAAGAGATGCCTCTCCTGTATGAACTGGAAAAGGAGTTTGCAGATCAGGACTTCGCATTGATGTATGTGAATGTCGATCGGGGCAACAGAGCTGCTGTGGAAAAATTCCTCCTTGGCATCGGCCAATATTTTCATACCCTGCTGGACCCGGGTGGCGAAGTGCGTAACACTTATGAGGTTCGCGCCCTGCCTACAAGCTACATTATTGGCCGTGATGGCAAGATCATTGGTAAAATCATCGGTGAACGGGACTGGGCAGGATCACAGGCTCTTGATATGGTAAAAGCACTGCTTAACAAAGACACCTGATCCGGAATCAGGCAAATGATTTAAAAGGAGAAAATATGAAACGATTTATTATGTTATTCGGTCTGCTGCTTCTGATGCCGGTTCAGGCCGCTGCAGAGATTGTGGTTGAAGGAGCCTGGGTCCGCCTGCCGCCTCCTGTTGCTGATACAGCTGCAGCTTATATGACCATCCGCAACCATGGTGACCGTGACATTGAAATTACCGGCATCAAAACCGATGTTGCTGAACACCCGGAATTTCATTCCATGGTCATGCATGATGATATGATGCATATGCAGAAGATGGATGATGTAGTGATTCCGGCGCACAGTGGCATCAGCTTTGATCCGGGCGGCAATCACATGATGCTTATCGGGCTTACCAGAGAGCTGAAAGCCGGCGAGCACCTGATGATCACACTGGAGACATCGGATGGAGAGTCGACTATGATTCATGCAGAGGTGCGGGATATGCGGGACAGTAGTGAGCATACAGGGCACGATTCAAATGATGACCAGCACGGCCATCATGACATGCATTAAGCAGAGGAGTGAACATATGACTGAAAAAAACAACCCGCTGAATGAAGCTGTTTCATCCGAGCGCCGCAATGTACTGATCGGGGCCGGTATACTCGGAGCAGGGGCGCTGGCATCGGCTGCGACGGCCGGATCTGCGTTTGCCGGCGAACATGCGCATATGCATGGTCACGGCGCAGGCAGTAAACATGCCAAAATGATCTCCCTGCTTCATGAGTGCATACGTACCGGTGACGACTGCATTCACCATTGCCTGATTGAGTTCAAGGCCGGTGACACCGCTATGGCCGATTGCGCCAGAATAGTTCTTGAGACCGGCGCCTTCTGCGCAGCCCATGCCAAGATGGCGACTCTGGAATCATCTCACATGAAAGAGATGTGCGAGTTGAGCATCAAGATGTGCAGCGACTGCGAAAAGGAGTGCCGCAAGCATGAGAAGAAGCATGCCACCTGCAAGGCATGTGCTGATGCATGCGCTGCCTGTATCAAGGAGTGCAAGGCTTTCCTGAAAGCCTAGCCCTAAAGTTGACCGGACTGGATAGTCCGCACACCATTACCGGCCGATAACAGATGTTATCGGCCGTTTTTGTTTTTAACCCTCTCCAAGGAGATGACATTGGCTTCACTCTTTTCACGACTGACCAAAGGCCTGAGCCGCAGCCGCGACAGTCTTGCCCAGATACTGCCTGCCAAAGCTGAAAAGCAGCTCTCGGAGAGCGAGTGGATGGATGTTGAGGATGGACTGATTATGGCCGATTGTGGTGCTGAACTGGCAATGAGTCTGGTGGCAACAGCAAAGAAAAATCGCACTACCCCATTGGCAGCATTAAAACATGCCATACAATCCGGGCTGGAAACCCACGCACCAGTCAGGCACCCCGATTCCGGTCCGTTTGTACTGCTGGTCATCGGCGTTAACGGCACGGGAAAAACCACCACGATCGGTAAACTGGCGACCATGTTTGCAAACGAAGGCAAAAAAGTTCTGGTTGGCGCAGCCGACACTTTCCGCGCCGCTGCCGTGGAGCAGCTGGCAGTATGGGTGCAACGCGCAGGCGCTGACATGATTCGCCAGCATGACGGCGCTGATCCTGCAGCTGTCGCCTTTGATACGGTTCAGAGCGGCATCTCCCGCAACTATGACGTAATCATTATCGATACGGCCGGACGGGTGCAGACCGATCGCGGGCTAATGGATGAACTGGCCAAGGTTCGCCGCGTGATTACCAAGGCTTACCCGCATGCACCGCATGAAGTGTGGCAGGTAGTTGATGGCGGCACCGGGCAGAATGCCGTGGTGCAGGTGGAGAAATTTAAGGCGACCGCCGGAACCACCGGCCTGATCGTGACCAAGCTTGATGGCTCGGCCAAAGGCGGCATTGTGCTGCAACTGGCCGATAGGTTTCATCTGCCCATCCGCTATATCGGCGTCGGCGAAACACTGGAAGATCTGATGCCGTTCGATGCCGAGGCGTTTGTCTCCAGCCTGCTGCCGGAAGAAGTCAATTCATTAGACGCGGATTAACACCGATTACGCGGAATAAATCAGTCATTCCCGCGAAAGCGGGAATGACGAAGAGAAACAAGCGGAATTCATATCCGGCGAAACAGAAGGTGAAATAACCCGTTGTTGTGTAACGCTTATTACGCATACATCGTAATTATGTGGAACAGCAGTGGGTCAGACTCGAATGATTCCGGGTGACTAAAACAACTCCTCGGCAATTGAGTCGGCGAAGGGCAGACCCTCATCGGTAAGGTGCAGGTAATCGCCCTTCCAGGTCAACTGATGTCTTGCCAGCCATGGTGCAATCTCATCTCCAAATCGGGTTTGAATGTTCACACCAAAGCGTTCGGTGAACCATCGATTGCTGACCCCTTGCGTACGGCGCAGCCCCTGCCAGAGCGCTTCGGCTTCAGCCGTCCCTTTCGGCAACTTTTCATCGCTGTTAACCGCCCTTCCATCCTTAAGGGCGGAATCGCAGTATTTCTCAGGATTCCGGATGTTGGCGTATCGGATCACGCCCCCGTCTGACGCGTCCCATTTACCCGATGCGCCGGCCCCGATACCGATATAATCATGGTAGAGCCAGTAGCCGTCGTTATGGCGGCATCTGAATCCCGGCCTGGCAAAGTTGGAGACTTCGTAAGCCTCATAGCCTGCCTCGGCCAGCCGTTTCCGCGTTTTGTGGAGGAACTCAAGCGCCAGCTCATCATCGGGCAATCGATCCATAACCTTGTCGATATCCGCGGCCAGTCTGGTATGCGGCTCCACGGTGAGCTGGTAGCACGATAAATGCTCCGCCCCCAGCTCGATGGCACGGTTCAATGTCTGCATCCACCCTTCAATGGCCTGACCCGGCAGCCCGTAGATCAGGTCGAGATTGATGTTGTCAAATCCTGCTTCGCGGGCTGTGGCAAAAGCACCAACCGCCTGCGCACCGCTATGAATCCGCTCCAGCCATCTGAGCTCACCATCATCCAGACTCTGCACACCGATGGAGAGGCGATTGATACCTGCCTGTCTGAAACCGGCAAAACAGGCCTGATCGACCGTGCCCGGATTGGCCTCCAGGGAAATTTCGATGTCGGGGAGAGGGTCAAACAGGCGCGTGGCCGTACCGATGACGCTTGCGACCAGTTCGGAAGGCGCCAGCGAAGGTGTGCCGCCACCGAAGAAGATCGATTGCAGCTGCCGCCCGGCAAACTGCGGCTGATTCGCCCAATGGTTCAGCTCGGCCAGCAGCGCCTGCTCATACTGCTGCCAGTCTGGCTGACCGCGCACATGTGAATTGAAATCGCAGTAGTGACACTTGTGGATGCAATACGGGATATGAACGTATAAAAGCAGAGGATTAATCAAGGCAATTCATTGTGATCTTCAATGTTGGAAGGCAAGGCGCGATGAGCGACGTTTGCTGCTTGCAAACGAGTGAAAAGCAACGATGCATGCCGATATTTGAAGGTCACAAGAGGGCGATTTCGTAGTGTTCAGGTGCAAGGCTGGCATCACTCTGAAAACTGATCTCCTTGTCCAGAAATGCTTCAAGTGCGGCAACATCCTCGCCCTCTTCACCGAGCATCAGCTCAATCAGGCTGGGATGTGCGATCACCATCAATTTTTCGCATGGATAGGCACGCGCCTCTGCCACAATTTCCCTGTACAGTTGATAGCAGATGGTGGTCGGGCTCTTGATATGCCCCAGGCCATGGCAACGTTCACACTCTTTCTGAAGCATCCTGCCGAGAGAATCCCTTGTCCGTTTACGGGTCATCTCTACCAGCCCGAGTGAGGAGAGCTGAGCCACATTGGTCTTTGACTTATCCCGTTTCAGCACATCGTTGAGCACCTCCATCAGGCGAGCCTTGTTCTCCTTTTCCTGCATATCAATGAAGTCGACCACAATGATGCCACCGAGGTTTCTAAGCCTGAGCTGGTGTACAATCTCCTTTGCGGCCTCCAGATTGGTTTTGAAACCTGTCTCCTCCATGCTGCGGGAGCCGACAAATGAGCCTGAATTCACATCAATCGCAACCAGTGCTTCCGTCTGGTCAATAACGATATGGCCACCGGAGCGCAGAGGAACCTCACGCTTAAGCGCCCTGTCGATCTCCTCTTCAACGCCATAAACATCAAAGATCGGGCGCTCCCCCGGGTAATAGTAGAGCCGTTTGGCCACTTCCGGCATAAATCTGCGGGCAAACTTTTTCATGCTTTGATACGCCTCGCGCGAATCGACATGAATCTTCTCCACCTCGTCATCAACATAATCACGCATCACGCACAGATAGAGGTTCAGGTCTGTATAGATCATGGAACCGGGTGCCGCATGTGTACTTCTCTTCTCAATGTCCTGCCAGAGACGATATAGAAAATTGAGATCCTGCTTCAGCTCAGCCCTGGTGCGTCCCTCTGCCACGGTCCGGATAATCAGGCCTCCGCGTGCAGGTTTGATATCCCTGCCGATCGCAAGCAGGCGTTCACGCTCTTCGCTCTCTTCAAGCCTGCGGGCAATACCAACATGCTCCACGCCCGGCAGGTAGACCAGATATCTTCCGGCAAGACTGAGCAGACTGGTAAGCCTTGGACCTTTGGAGGCAATCGGATCTTTCGACACCTGCACCATGATCTCCTGCCCCTCTTTGAGCAGTGTGGATATCGGGGGAATTATGCGACGCTGTGGCTCCTCCTGACCGACACTGCCGCCGGCCACCTCTTCAGAACCATTCTCCGCCTCTTCAGCAGCAAACTTCACATCATACGACTCCGGAGCCGCAATATCCCCGGCATAGAGAAAACCCGACTTCTCCATACCAATATTTACAAAGGCAGCCTGAATCCCCGGCAGAACCCTCTGCACCTTGCCCTTGTAAATGTTACCCTTAAGGCCGCGATCGCTCTCACGCTCAAGGTAGAACTCTTCAGCCAGCCCGCTCTCAATCCGGGCGATACGAGTTTCAAACGGTGCGACATTAACCAGCAACTCGCTCATTCGTCTCTCTCTCTCTGCAGTTTCATTAACAGCTCCTTCGTTAACACAACGGGCAGGCCGATCACATTGTCCATCGGCCCTTCGATAGCCTCGATAAAACTGGCCGCCCCTGCCTGAATGGCATAGGCGCCTGCCTTATCCAGCACCTCGTTATGTGCAAGATAAACATCTATCTCATCATCATCCAGAGCCCGGAATCGAACACGCGTCTCAGCCACTCCGCCCAGAGTGTTCTCGCCCAGACGCACGCAGACCGCAGTAAACACCTGATGCTCCCTGCCTGAAAGCTGCTGCAACATTATCTTTGCCTCCGCCATGTCTGCCGGCTGCCCCAGCGCCTTCCCATCGACTGCCACAAGCGTGTCTGCCGCAATAACAGGATGATCATGAACGGAGCATGCCCCGGCTTTCAGCTGACACAGCCTCTGTACCGTCTTCTCAACAGCCTCACCCGGCATTGGTGTTTCATCAACATGGCCCGGCCGCACCTCTACGGCAAAGCCCGCAGCCTGCAGCAGCTGCAGTCTTCGGGGTGATTTTGATGCCAGAACAACTTCCATGCCGTGATATTAGTGTCTATCCACTAAAATCACAGGCTTTTTCCGATCACAAAAGCAGGCATACTTGCGGGCTTATTGTTTGAACTGATCAATCGGCATCCTGCCTCCGATCAGAGCGCCAGAGTAAAAACGCGGTTTTGCCCTGGCTTACAAGAATGCGACTGGAGGCCATAATGTCCGATATTTTATCAGCAGCCGAACTGGCACGGTTTGATCGCCATATCATTCTGCCTCAGGTTGGCCTTGCAGGGCAGGAGAAGCTGAAGCAGGCCAGCGTTTTATGTGTTGGAACCGGTGGTCTGGGCAGCCCGATTGCGCTCTACCTCTCTGCCGCAGGCGTCGGAACTATCGGCCTGGTCGATTTCGATGTTGTGGATGACTCAAACCTGCAACGGCAGATCGCCCACTCCACCGCCGATATCGGGCGCCCCAAGGTGGAGTCGGCCCGCGACAAACTGATCGGCATTAACCCCTTTTTAAATGTTCAACTGCATGGCGAAGGCATCACCCGGGGCAATGTGCGCGAGATTGTCAGCCAGTATGATCTGGTCGTGGATGGCACCGACAACTTTCCGACCCGTTACCTGGTCAATGATGCATGTGTACTGGAAGGCAAACCGCTGATCTATGCCTCGATTTTCCAGTTCGAAGGGCAGGCAACCGTGTTTAACCATGCCGGGGGACCATGCTATCGCTGCCTCTACCCGGAACCGCCACCGCCGGGACTGGTGCCCTCCTGTGCCGAGGGCGGCGTGCTTGGTGTGCTGCCGGGCGTCATCGGCGTGATTCAGGCAACCGAAGCAATCAAGATTATCCTCGGGCAGGGGCATACGCTTTCAGGCCGCCTGCTGCTTTATGATGCAATGGATATGAAATTCCGTGAGGTAAAACTCCGCCGCGATCCGGCATGCCCCGCCTGTGGAGAGAGTCCGACCATCGGCGATGTCGAGGCCTATGAACAGTTCTGTGGCCTGCCTCCCAGCGAAACATCTGATCAGGAGGAAGTTTTGGGAGAGGGTGATATTACTCCCATCCAGCTTAAGCAGATGCTGGATGATGACCCTGATCTTTACATTCTGGATGTTCGTGAGCCGCATGAAGTCGCTATCTGTCGGATTGAGGGATCATGGGAAATCCCGTTGGGTATTCTGCCGCTACGTTATGCTGAAGTGCCCAGGGAGAAGCCCGTTGTTGTACACTGTAAAATAGGTGGCCGCTCGGCACAGGCGGTTCAATTCCTGCAAAGTAAGGGCTACACGAACGTCACAAATCTGGCAGGCGGTATTCTTCGCTGGATTGATGATGTCGATGCATCACTGAACAAATACTGATAGAGGTAACCGGGTAATGAACTTTAAAAATGCAGAAATAAAGAAAAAGGCCAATATCTATGACGGAGGCAAAGTTACCAGCCGAACCATCACCACAGCAGAGGGTGAAAACAAAACACTGGGCATCATGCAGCCGGGCGTTTACCACTTTGGTACCGAAGCACCCGAGCGTATGGAGATACTGGGCGGTCTGTGCCGTGTTCTTCTGGAGGGTGCGAGTGAGTGGCAAAACTTCAAGGCCGGTGAGAGCTTCCATGTTGCGGGTAACAGCTCATTTGATATTGAAGTGGCGGAACTGCTGGATTACATCTGCCATTTCGAGTGAATCTGCAGCAGACAGGGGGCACGCCATCTTTTGAATGGCTGGGCCGTCAGCCTTATGAGCCGGTGTGGCAACGACTGCAAGCACGAGCAGCCGCTGTTGCATCCGGACAGGAGGCTGAAATCATCTGGGCATGTGAACATGAACCTGTCTACACCACAGGCAGGCGTGCTGTGGATAACCGGGAACAACCAACCCTGCCTGCACCACTGATTTATACGGATCGGGGTGGCGAGACCACGTTCCACGGCCCCGGTCAACTGATGCTCTATCCGATTATTCATCTGAAGCAGCGGCATATCTCTCCAAGGTCATATGTCCATCTTCTGGAGCAATCCTGCATTGAACTGCTGGCTGAATGGAGCCTCACCGCCGGACGGCGCTGTTCCCTGCCGGGTGTCTGGACCAGCGCGGGTAAAATTGCTGCCATCGGGCTGCGCATCAGGGAGGGGGTGGCATACCACGGCATGGCTCTGAATCTGGCGGTCAAACCGCAATGGTTTAAAGCTATCAACCCCTGTGGCACAGGCCTGAAAAGCGTAAACCTGCGGGATTATGTTGAAGAGATGCCTCAAATGCCTCAGCTCGCTGAGCAATGGCAACGTCACCTCTCTACCCTGCTGCCCCTGAATTGATTGAACTTTCAGCGTCAGCCGTTAAGGTTCGCCACTTTTCTAAAAATGGGATATACTCCATTTTAATCTTTTCATGCTGTGGAGGCATGCTATGGCACTGACAAAAAAACAACTGGGTGAATTCGAGAAGCAGCTAACCGGCTGGCGCGCTGAACTCGTGCTTTCCCAGGCTGAAAACATGCATGCTATGCATGAGCAGGAGCAGAACGCATTTCCTGACCCGACCGATCAGGCCAGTATGGAGACTGACCGCAACTTCGATCTTCGCATCAAAGACCGCGAACGCAGACTGATCAGAAAAATTGATCAGGCAGTGAACCGTATCAAAGAGGGTGAATTCGGCATTTGCGAGGCATGCGGCGGTGACATCAGCGTAAAGCGCTTGCAGGCACGCCCTGTTACCACGTTGTGTATCGATTGCAAAACAGAGCAGGAACAGGAAGAGCGCACCCGTACCGATTGATCATTTCAACAACCTGAATAGCGCTATTAAATCTGAAGGCGGCATCGTTTATCGATAAACGATGCCGCCTTCACTTTTTATGGCATAGCAGCTACGCTCTCCTGTAACAGTCCAGGTTTGATCTCAGGAGGGTCCGTGCTGCAGTTCATTGCCAAATTTATTGAGCAACACCAGCGCTGGTTCGGTTATCCGCTGATTGTCGCCATGGCGCTACTGGCATTTTCCACAGCCCTGATCCGACCCGATTTCATTGAACAGATAGAGCTGAAGTCCCTGGACCAGCGGTTTAAAATCCGCGGACCGATTGCACCCGATGCCCGGGTTGTGATTGTTGCCATTGACGACAACTCTCTCTCCGAAATCGGCAGATGGCCCTGGCCCCGTGACAGAATTGCCGATCTTGTAGATATGATTCTGAACAAATATGGCGCCAAAGCCATTGGCTTCGATATTGTCTTCTCCGAAGAGCAGGCCAATCCGCTGAAAGAGAGTATTCGCCTTCTGGAGAAGAGCGGCAGTGGAAACAGGCAGGTGCAGGCATGGCTCACCGAACACCAGCAGAGCGGCAACCTTGATGCCCGGCTGGAGAAGATATTCACGCAGCACCGCAACCGGATCGTCCCCGGTTACTTTTTTTACACCGAAGGCAGCGAAATGCCTGAGCAGGCACTGCAACAGCTCCCGCAACTCTCCGGGCTGATGCAGCCATCTGCCATGACGGCCGAATTCACTGATGATGCCGTATCAACCATTCCCCGTATGGGAGCTGTTGAGGGCAACCTCCCCCAGCTTACCAAATCAGCTGACTCTACCGGTTTTTTCAACTTCTTTCCCGATTCTGACGGAACGGTTCGCCGCATTCCGCTCATCGCAGAACTTGATGGATATATCTATCCAAGCATGGCTTTGCAGACGCTGCGCATATTTATGGACTGGCCGGAGACGTCCGTAAAAGTAGATGTTGGCGGCGTAAATGAAATTCGAATCGGAGAGCGCATTATTCGGGCGGATCATACCGGCAACATGCTCCTTAACCACTATGGACCGGGAAAAACTTTCACACATATTTCCGCTGTAGACCTGCTTTCAGGAGAGGCAGACGCGGATATGCTGAAAGATGCCGTCGTTGTTCTTGGCGTTACCGCTGTCGGTGTTTTCGACTACAGGCCCAGCCCGTATGATTCGGTATTCCCGGGTGTGGAGGGACATGCCGTCGCCATATCCAACATCCTCAACAATGAGGAGATCAGCCGCCCCGGCTATCTCGAACTGGCTGAACTTGTTTCTGTTCTGATTCTATCACTGCTATGCGGGTCTCTGGTATACCATCGTGGCGCCGTGGTACAGACCATGAGTATTTTTGGTGTGCCTGTGCTGATTGTTTTTATCTCGCTGTGGCTCTTCTCAGGCTACGGACTCTGGCTTAAGGTCAGTTACCTGATTGTGGGTATTCTTCTCTCCACAATACCGATCACGCTGCTTGAGTATGTCGTTGAATCCCGCAAACGTGCCTTCATTCACGACGCCTTTTCCCACTACCTGGCTCCGGAAGTGGTCGCCAGTCTGGCAGAGCATCCGGAAACGCTGCAGCTGGGAGGTGAAGAGCGCCACATGACTGCCATCTTCTCGGACATTGCCTCCTTCTCATCCTTTTCAGAAAAGCTCACGCCTCAGGAGCTGGTCCATTTCCTGAACATCTACCTCACCGCCATGAGTGATATCATCCTCAAACGCGGCGGCACCATCGACAAGTATGAAGGTGATGCCATTATCGCCTTTTTCGGTGCTCCGCTGGATATGCCGGACCATGTCACCCAGTGCGTGCTTGCTGCACTTGAACAGCAGAAAGCACTCATCACGCTACGTGATCAATGGAAGCAAGAGGGGTATCCCGAAGTTCACATCAGAATTGGCATCAATGACGGGCCAATGGTTGTGGGCAATATGGGTACTGACAGTTACATGAATTACACCATGATGGGAGACCACGTGAATCTGGCCAGCCGGCTTGAAGGCGTATGTAAAGTTTACCGGGTGCCTATTCTGATGAGTCGTGATACCTATCTTCAGGTGCGTGATGAGATTGCGGCAACGTTTGTAGACCGGGTAAAGGTTGTTGGCCGCGCACAGCCCGTTGACCTCTACCAGCCGCTGGCTCAGCGTGATGAAATCAGTGACGATGATCTGAAACCGTATCGAAGCTATGAGAGGGCCTGGAGCCTGATGCATCAGCGTATGTTCGATGAAGCAGGAAAGATTTTTGAGCAGCTCGTCAGGGAGTATCCCGACAATGGACTGTATGAGGTCATGCTGGCCCGGAACAATAGCTACATTAAAACGCCTCCTTCCCAGCGCTGGGACGGCGTGACTGTACTCAAAAGCAAGTAGCAGTGCGTATCTGAAAGCAGCCGCTCAAGCTTCATCCCCCGCTCTCTAGCGCAAGGTTTCAGGCAGGCTGAATGTCACGTTCTCCTCAATCACTTTGGTAACTTCCACAGCATCACAACCATGCTGCCGGAGAAAATCAATGACCTGCTGAACCAGCACCTCAGGCGCTGATGCACCGGCTGTAATGCCGATTCGTGTCCGGTTTTCAAGCCATTCCGGATTGATATCTTCCGGCCCGTCAATCAGCCATGCATCGGCACCCATGCGCTCGGCAACTTCCCTTAAACGATTGCTGTTGGATGAATTTTTTGAGCCAATCACCAGCACCAGATCGCAGGTTACGGCAAGCTCCTTGACTGCCGCCTGCCGGTTGCTGGTAGCGTAACAGATATCTTCACGCTTGGGGCCCTGGATATTGGGAAAACGTGCCCTTAATGCAGCAACCACATCTGCAGTATCATCTACGCTCAGAGTGGTCTGGGTTACAAAGGAGAGTCTGTTCTCATCCGAAACAGAGAGGGCGGCTACATCTTCCGGTGTGGAGACAAGCAACACGTTCCCGTCCGGAGCCTGCCCCATCGTACCCTCCACCTCCGGATGTCCGGCATGGCCGATCAGGATCACCTGGTCTCCCCGCTGATGGTGACGCAGCAGCTCCAGATGAACCTTGGTCACAAGCGGACATGTCGCGTCAATAATGCGCAGGCCCCTCTCTTTTGCACGCTCCCGGACATGCTGGCTCACCCCGTGCGCGGAAAAAATCAGCAGCGAACCATCCGGCACGTCATCTACCTCATTCACAAAGACAGCGCCCTTCTTGCGCAGCCCTTCGACCACGAATTTATTATGGACTATCTCGTGGCGCACATAGACCGGAGCGCCATAAACCTCAAGAGCCCTCTCCACGATCTCAATCGCCCTGTCTACTCCTGCACAAAATCCACGTGGCTCCGCCAGCACTGCCTGCATCGAAAACTCCTCGTCTATTCCTGCCGTGCAACTTATCATTCATGCTTACCCCTTGGAAGAGGTAGCGAAAGGAGATCTGGCTATGAGCGACTACAAACTCAATCCCGGCGATGCCGCACCCGATATCGAGCTTCCGGTCTGGCCGGAAGGGAGTATAAAACTCTCTGATTTTCCGGGGAAGTGGGTGATTCTCTACTTCTATCCGAAAGACAATACACCCGGTTGTACCACAGAATCATGTGAATTTCGTGATGCCCTGCCGGACTTCTCATCCGCTGATGCCGTGGTTGTGGGTGTAAGCCGCGACTCGGTGAAATCACATGCCAGCTTCACAGAGAAACAATCCCTGAACTTCCCGCTTATCTCGGATAGCGATGAGTTGCTCTGCAGGGCCTTTGATGTCATACAGATCAAGAAGAACTACGGCAAAGAGTATCCTGGCGTGGAGCGCTCCACCTTCATCATCAACCCCGAGGGCGATATCGCCTATGCATGGCGCAAGGTAACAGTGAAGAATCATGTTGCCGAGGTGCTGGCAACCCTGAAAGAGCTTCAATCCTGATCCCTATGAACAGTAAAACTCTGTGTCTCTGCGCCTCTGTGGTTCACGCTCTGCTTTATGCTTGAAGGCAGGAAGATCCTGATAGGCATCGGTGGCGGCATTGCCGTTTACCGTATCGCCGAACTCGCACGCCTGCTGATCAGGCAGGGTGCTGAGGTACGTTGTGTGATGACCAGATCAGCCTGTGAATTTGTAACGCCGCTTACCTTTGAAGCAGTGACAGGCGAAGCCGTTCACACCGAGCTGTTTGACCTGACGAGCGAAAGAACGATGGGACACATTCAGCTGGCCCGCTGGGCTGATGCTGTCGTTATCGCGCCGGCTACCGCCAACCTTATCGCCAAACTGGCCTACGGCATTGCCGACGATCTTCTGACCACCATCATGCAGGTGAATGATAAACCGGTACTGATTGCACCGGCCATGAACCACTCCATGTGGGAGAGCAGCGCCACACGGCAGAATGTCGAGACCCTGAAATCCCGGCATATCCACTTCTCAGGCCCCGCTTCAGGTGAACTGGCTTGTGGCGAAACCGGCCCCGGCAGGCTGAACGAGCCCGAAACCATTCTGGATGATCTGATTCCACTGCTGCATGCGCAAAAACTCTCCGGCCAGCACTGGGTGATCAACGCCGGGCCGACATGGGAGGCGTGGGACTCTGTTCGCCTGCTCACCAACCGTGCGTCCGGCAGACTCGGAGCACACATTGCCGACAATGCCTCGGCACTGGGTGCCAGAGTTACGCTGATTGCAGGTCCCGGTACACCGGAGTGCAGCCGGCGGGTTAAACGCATCGATGTAGAGTCTGCCAGTGACATGCTGGAAGCCTGCCAGCAGCACTCAAACGACGCTGATGCCTTTATCGGCACGGCTGCAGTCAGCGACTTTTCCTTTAAAGATCAATCGACTGAGAAGCTCAAACGCGGTGATCTGAAACAGATGCAGGTTGAATTGACTGCCAATCCGGACATCATCGCTACAATAGCTGCCATGGATGGCAGGCCGGCATGCGTTATCGCCTTTGCTGCTGAATCATCCGATCACGTCAGAAACGCCTGCGACAAACTTGCACGCAAAGGTGTGGATGCTGTTTTTGCCAACGACGTTGCCAATATGGGCAGCACACTTGCCGGTGGATGGTGGGTTACCCCGGACGGTAACCAGGCTATTGAAGCCCTGCCCAAACCGCAGCTTGCCCGAAAAATTATTGAGAAGATCATGGAGCTTAATGATGAGTGACAACCCGACTGTAGAGATCAGACAACTACCCCATGGCGAAGGGCTCGAGCTCCCTTTCTACGCCACGCTGCATGCAGCCGGTGCCGATCTTCGTGCGGCTATTGGTACCGATGTGGTGATTGAACCGGGCGAATATGCCCTGATTCCGACAGGTTTTGCCATGGCGCTCCCCGACAATTTCGAGGCCCAGGTACGTCCACGTTCAGGGCTGGCGCTTAAACACGGCGTCAGTGTCCTCAACACGCCCGGAACCATAGACGCCGACTATCGCGGCGAGGTCGGTGTGATACTGATCAATCACGGCAAGGCCCCCTTCCACATTCAGCGTGGCGATCGTATCGCCCAGATGATTATTGCACCCTTTGTGCAGGCCGATTTCCAGACTGTTTCCGAACTCTCTGAAACAGCCCGCGGTACCGGAGGTTTTGGAAGTTCAGGTAAAAAATAGAGCTCCGGATGCCAGCCACACAACTGCTCTATCAGGCCACGCTTGATTCCCTGCACGACAACACCACGCGTGCTGCCATTATCAATGGGCATGCCGATCCGCTGCTAAAAGAGATCGGCAGACAATGCGCTCAACTCACCATTCTGCAGCACTTCAAGCCTCTCCATGACGAACTGTTACGGTTGAACTTCAGCTGCCCCCACAACCTTGAAGGAGAGTTTGACCTTATCCTGTTAACACCATCGAAGAACAAACAGCAGACGCTGGGCTGGATGGCCGGGGCGATGCATCACCTGGCCGATGACGCCAGACTGATGATCGGCTGTGCCAACAGACATGGCGCCAAAAGCTATGAGGCAGCGCTGAAAAAGCTGGCCGGAAATACCAGATCATCCTCCAAATCCAAATGCCGTATTTTCTCAGCCAGAAAGAGCTCTTCCTTCAACACTGAACTTGCACGACAGTGGATTAATGAAGCTCAACCCCGCCGTGTCGAAAGCCACGGTCTGGTTTCGCAACCGGGGCTGTTCAGCTGGGAGAAGGTGGATACCGGTTCACAGCTTCTGCTTACCTATCTTCCCGCCGATCTTCATGGCAGAGGTATGGATCTCTGCTGTGGTTATGGCCTTCTCTCTGAACGGCTTTTGAAAACTTCCCCGGATATCGAAACGCTTCATCTCGCAGATGCGGACCGGCTCGCCCTTGCATGTGCCAAACAGAATACGATGCCGTGGCAGGACAGGGTCGTAGCGCACTGGCTTGATGCTGTAACCGAACCGCTGCCGCCGAAACTGGACTGGATTGTCTGCAACCCGCCATTTCACACAGGACAGGACCAGGATATCGCTTCAGGACAGAGCATTATTGCCAACAGCTGTAAATCTCTGAAACGGGGCGGCAGGCTCTACATGGTCGCCAACCGGAAACTTCCATATGAAGCAACGCTTGACCGGATGTTGATGAATCATCGAACAGTTGTTCAGGAGCAGGGCTTTAAAATTATCGAGGCCACCAAAGGTGCAGGCCAAAGTACGTGGCAGAGAACTGCCGGAACAGAAGGTTGGGACTACGATTATGACCGGAAGTAAAACCGAGCGTCTGGACAGGCTGCTATCGAATCTCGGATATGGCTCCCGCAGGGACGCAGGCCACTGGATCAAGGCAGGCTTCATCACAGTGGATGGCAAGCCTGCAACGTCCGCAGCGCAGAAAGTAAATCCGGAGAGAGTCAGGATTGAAGGCGAGCCTCTGGACCATCCTGACGGTCTGACCGTGATCTACCACAAACCGACGGGCTCCGTCTGCTCCCATAAAGAGACAGGAGTACTGATTTATGCCGATTTTCCGGCACGCTGGATCGGCCGGAAGCCGCCACTGTCCAGTGTAGGACGCCTGGACAAGGAGACATCCGGCCTGTTGATCCTGACCGATGACGGACACCTCAACCATCACCTGACCAGTCCGAAACATCATATCTCGAAAACCTATGCCGTCACGCTCGATTGCCCCCTTTCCGGCAATGAGCAGGAAATATTTGCCAGCGGCAGACTGATGCTGGATGGTGATGAAAAACCATGCCTGCCTGCCGAACTGGCACCGCTCAATGAGCATGAAGCAACCCTTGTGCTGCATGAGGGGCGCTATCATCAGGTTCGACGCATGTTTGCAGCAGTCGGCAACCATGTAACAGGGCTGACAAGAACGCATATCGGCGCCCTTTCACTTGCAGCGACAGGACTTGCTCCGGGTGAGTACCAGACCATTGCGTCTGATGCGCTGATAGAGAAAATCTCACCCCTATAAGGAGCTGCCATGCACTGGATCTATCTCAGCTTTGCGATTGTGCTGGAGGTGGCCGGAACCACATCCATGAAGCTTTCGGAAGGACTTACCAGGCCGCTTCCCTCTGCCATGATGCTGTTTTTCTACATTGTATCATTTGCACTCATGGCACTGGCCCTTAAGCGGCTGGAAGTCGGCATGGCATATGCCATCTGGGCAGGTGTGGGTACGGCCCTGATTGCCGTCATCGGTGTACTCTTTTTCAGGGAGGCGATGAGTCTGATGAAAGTGGTAAGCATTCTGCTTATTATTGCCGGCGTGATTGGATTGAATCTTTCTGAAGGCAAAGCCTGACCTGATCACACGTTTCTGTCAGGAAGCATTCAGCATGGCTATGCGTTAAGGATACCCTGAAAAACTCAGAGTATCCGTGCAGGCCATGGACGGCCTGCCACAATCCGGCAAGAAGCCGATAAATCAGCATCTCCTTAACAAAAAAAGCGCCCCTGAAGCAGAGGCGCCCTGTCACTCATCGGCCGGTCAGTATTTTTCCGGGTGCCTGTTATGATCTTCGTGCTCTTTCCTGCGCTTCTCGAGCTTCTCTTTCTCTTCATCACTGAGTGATCTTGTCTTGTATTTATCTTTCTTGTCATGCTTGGATGCTTTGTAATTGCTGTCGTGTTTACGCGAATCAGCCATAGCCGGAGTCATTGCGACACCGGAGACAAAAGCCAGGGCCATCAATTTAATTATCAAATTTCGGATCATATCAATCCTCCTGTGAAGTCACATGATACAGCAGTAATATTATCCGAAGCAAGCAGGCAGGGCAGGTGAAAAAAATCCTCCTGCAGTTGTATTCCCGGATAATAGTGTTAAAACAGTGCCATGAAGTACAACCTGTTATCCGATAGCGGCATTAAAGTCAGTCAAATCTGTCTCGGAACCATGACCTGGGGCAACCAGAACAGTCAGAGTGAAGCCTTTGAACAGCTTGATTATGCACTGGATAAGGGCATCAATTTTGTCGACACAGCAGAACTTTATCCGGTGCCGCCCGAGGCCGCCACCTGTGGCGCAACAGAGCACATTATCGGCAACTGGATTAAACGGTCAGGCAGACGCGAAGAGATCATTCTGGCCAGCAAGGTTGCTTCTCCCAGAGAGTGGTGCAGCCATATTCGCAATGGTGATCCAAAGCTGAACAGGGAGAACATCACCACTGCACTGGAGAATACGCTGCAACGGCTGAAAACCGATTATCTTGACATCTATCAGGTGCACTGGCCTGAACGTAACACGAACTTTTTCGGACAGCTGGGTTATAACCCGGAAGAGCAGCCGGATACCACACCCATTGAAGAGACGCTTGCAGCACTTGGCGAACTTGTGCAGCAGGGAAAAGTGCGCCACATCGGCATCTCCAACGAAACCCCGTGGGGAGTGAGCCAATACCTGAATGTCGCAAGTGCGCAGCATCTGCCCCGCATCGTATCCATTCAGAATCCTTACAACCTGCTTAATCGCAGTTTTGAAATCGGCCTTGCGGAGATATCGCATCGGGAAAAGACAGGTTTGCTGGCCTATTCCCCGCTCGGTTTCGGCACACTTGCCGGCAAATATATAAACGGTCAGCTGCCGGAGGCTAGCCGGTTATCTCTGTTCAGGGATCGATATTCACGTTATTCAACTGCTGAAGGCGTCAGTGCAACTGAAAAGTATGTTGCGCTGGCCCACAGGCATGGAATAACTCCTGCCCGAATGGCACTGGCCTTTGTGAACAGCCGCCCGTTTGTCACATCCTGTATCATCGGCGCCACTACCATGGCCCAGTTGGAAGAGAACATCTCCAGCATTGAAGTCGAGCTCCCTGATGAGTTGCTGCAAGGCATTGAGACCATTCACACGGCACAACCCAATCCTTGCCCGTAGCGAGGATCAAGCCATAATGCGCGCCATGTTTCAGTCTGTAGCAAATCACAGTCGCCGGGTAGCACCGCTCATGCTGTTGCCGCTACTGCTGCTTCTGTCCGGCTGTGCAACCATACAGAACAATCATGACCCTATCGAACGCGTGAACCGTGCAAGTTACAGCTTCAATGATGGCCTGGACAAATATACCCTGAAACCGCTGGCCAGAGGTTATGTTGCGGCTATAGATCCGAAAACACGGAAAGCCTTCTCAAATTTTTATGATAACGCCGCCTACCCGAACACTGTTATCAATGACTTCCTGCAGGGGAAAGGAGATCAGGGTATGGGAGATCTTCTCCGCTTTGTGATCAATTCCACGATTGGCGTGGCCG
The DNA here is from genome assembly GCA_032251395.1 of Mariprofundaceae bacterium. Lineage (GTDB taxonomy): Bacteria > Pseudomonadota > Zetaproteobacteria > Mariprofundales > Mariprofundaceae > WSZY01. Next base: position 450 of record JAVVEJ010000024.1, on the reverse strand, counting down.
GTCTGATTGATGTGGCATCTAACATCGGACTGGAAAAACATAATGAGGATTTTGGCCAGACCCTGGCCGTCTGGGGCTTTTCTCAGGGTGCATATATCGTCTACCCGTTTTTTGGCCCCAACTCTGTTCGCGATACGCCTAACCTGGTTGCAGAGACGGCTGTATCCGGGCTGTTCTGGGTTTCATTTGTTCTGGGGCCTGAAATCACCATTCCACTCTCTGTCTTTAACTACATCGACAAAAGGTCACGCCTGCTCGATGCCTCGGATATGCGCGATGAACTGGCGCTGGATCCTTACATATTCACCCGTGAAGCATGGCGTCAGAACCGTGAATTCCTGATTTACGATGGCAACCCGCCCAGGCCTGAAAGAGGCATCGATGATGACTGGGAAGATGATGAGTGGGGAAGCGATGACAACGGCGAGGAGAAGAGTTTTACCGGAGCTC
>JAVVEJ010000023.1:0-35675 GCA_032251395.1 Mariprofundaceae bacterium | reverse complement strand
TTCAGGCCGCCCTTGGGTGAGGGGCAAGGATGCCCCGAATCACAATCCGGCAGGACAGCCGGGTTGGACGGACTTCAGGCCGCCCTTGGGTGAGGGGCAAGGATGCCCCGAATCACTCCATGTATACCACTTCTCTCAGGGTTCAGGTTCACACCCTGAGAGAAGTTATGCAATTACCGAACCGGACTATTTGGCAAGGGGGGTCAGTTTGACTTTGGTAAGGGGAATAACGGTATCCTTGGAGACACTGATGTCAGTTAATGTTACGGGTGCATAGCCAGCCTTGGTAAAGACTACCTTTACCGGTTTATTCCGCACCGGAACGGACGATAGCTTATAGTTGCCTTGTACATCGGTAGTGGTGACATATCCGGTGTAACCCTCCACCGTGACAACAATATTGGCATGTTCCGTCTGACCCTGCAGTTGGGCAGTGCCGGTAAGTTCTCCGGTGGATTCATACATCGGAAGAGGTGATTTGAAATGGTAAGCGGGTGAAGCATCGGTGATGCTGAAGCCCCTGGAGCTATAGTTGTCATGCAATGCGGTAACACAGGTTTCATAACTGACATTGACCGAATAGTCCCCGTTTTTGATGCCGGATATCAGAAAATGGCCATCCTTGTCCGAAATGGTCATGCTCCCTCCCTGAGTGACTACAAAGCAGCCATAACAGGGTTTTTTCTCATGGATGATCTTGCCGTTATCCATGGATCTGATGGTATAGAGCTGGACATCCCCTGAAATGGAGCCTTTCAGCTTGGTCAGGGTGGTGGCCGCGTGGGTTCTGTTCGGCAGGGTGGTGGTTTCGCCCTCCCTGATCACTACCGGGTCTATAATGAGTTCCTCGGAGTTGGCTTTTTTGGCCAGCAGGTGATAACTCCCCGCACGCATTCCTTCAATTTTTACCCGGCCTTTGGCATCAGTGATTCCGGAGTAATAGAGGGAGCGCTTGCTGTCTTCCAGTATGACCCAGATATCATCATGTACGGATGCCCCGCCGAGGGTAAACGTGGCATCGAGGCTGCCAACGTGGGAAGAGAGTTCGACAGGGTCGAGGGTGACCTTACCGTTGGGTGGGACGTCAGCCAGAATCAGCCGGCTTTCAAAACCGGGCTTAAAGAGCCGTATCAGGCGCTTTCCGGCCGGGACGCCATTGAAGGTAAAGACCCCGTTTAATGACGGGTCGGTTTGAGTCAGGCGCGCCCCTGTAGCCAGATCTTCAAAAGTAAATCCAACGCGGCTGCTGTCGCCCTGCAGGGTAACCGTGCCGGTAACCGTGCCGGGCCGGGCCATCAGTGCAAGGGTGCGAACACGGCTCAGGCCATCCGGCTTTATAACAACATGGCTGCGTCTGGCAGCAACGTAATCGTCACCAAAGCTGGCATCAAGCTGATATTCAGTACCCGGTGCAACATTGGAAAAAGAGAAGTTTCCACCCGAATCGGTTTTTGCCGTATGGCTGACACTATTCCCGGAGAGGGTGACCACGATTCCGGCATGATCGGCCTGGCCGGCAAGGATGGCCGAGCCGAGCAGCAGTGTCTCTTCGGCACTGGCCGCAGTGGAGCTGGTGGCGCTCATGCCGATGACGGCGAGGGTGCCGGCAATGATGGTGGATACCAGTAATCTCTTCATTATTATATCTCCAGAGGTCTTATATTTTTAAACAGGGGTCTTATCCGGCCAACTTCAGGGGAAAGGAGCACCACCACTATATATCAGTTCAACAGGCTCTGCACATCGCTAACGATTCTCTCTACAGGAGTTGTCGAGCGATGAAGGGAGCGGGTACGCCCCTGGGCATCAATGAGATAGATGAAATCCATGTGATCGACAAGGTAGCCTACGGCGCTGTCTGTTTCGACTTTTTTGTAGGACATCCGGAACTGTGCAGCCACTTTGGCAATCTCCTCCGGAGTGCCTCTCAACCCGATATTGTCTTCACCGAAATAGCCCACATATTTGTCAAGTTTCTCCTGAGTATCCCGCTCCGGATCAACGCTGATTAAAATAACCTGGGTCTGGTCTGCCTTGCTTCCGAGCTCACTTTGTACTGCTTCCAGTGTTGACATGGCGGTTGGGCAGACATCGGGACAGGTTGTATAGCCGAAGAAAATCAGCACGACCTTACCATTAAAATCGCTCAGGCTTACCGGCTTGCCGTTCGTGCCGGTGAGTGTGAAGTTACCACCGATACCTGATATGACACCCAGCTCGGCCTGTGCTTTTTCCGTACTCATGGCGAGCATCGCCAGGATGCCGCAAAAAACTACCGGCCAAAAGAACAATTTTTTCATGATTTCTCCCTGAATATCTTTTGTTTCATCATATAACAACTCTTGCGATTTATGCAACCTGTATTCATTGATTTACATCAATGGCTAATCATAAGGGATATTTTTTTAATTAGATGGCAGGTAAAAATACCCCGTACTTACAAAAAATACCCTGCCCTTACAAACTGTAAGTCACATGTTTCTGATTCGGAGTGACGGGTTCTGTGCGAAGAAAAGTCATACGCCGCTTTCTCTCAGGGTTATGAATTACTGCTATTGGCTCATAGTGGTAACTGAGGGAGGAGTTACAATGATGGTGCCGGTCATGGTGCCATGCCAGGGGCCGCACATATAACCGCATTGCAATGTAAACCGCCCGGCTTTGGCTGGTGAAAATGTAATGATTGCAAGCTCTCCCAAAGCGACGGTATTAAACAGATGTAGCCCCCGTACGGCCAGAGTGTGTGTCATGTCCAGACTGGCCAGATTCAGGCGATAGGACTTTCCCTGTTCCAGTTCAAGAATATACTCTCCCCAGCCCAGCTTGCTCACCAGCATGTATAGATCGGAGCCGGCAGGAGGGCGTACTATCGGAATATCTGCTTCGTGGCGTACAGTATAACTGAGCACCATCTGGTCAATTTTCTTTTTCAAATCAAGCAGGCCGGCAGGGGCAATTTTCTCTTTTGTGATAGCGTACCCTGGCTCTGAGTTGTAATACTTCCAGACAACCAGGCCGATAACTGCTGCTATCAACAGTAACGATAAACAGGTCGCTACAACATACAGGTTTCTCTTTGCGGGGTTGTTTTCCATTGATTAGATCCTTTATGGGTATATTAAACCGTATGACAGCAGCCCTACAGATGCTTTTACCTGTCCATCATGCGCACTCAAAGTTACAGCTCTGATAAAAAGTATTGGAATATGATCTCATCTATACTTCCAATGCAGGTACTTACGAACATGTTTTTTTGCGCCATCGGCAAAACCTGTCTGAATTTGGCACGCCCGGATGTCGGACCGGCTCTGCACTGCTTCCCATGTTGCTATAGCGTTTGGGCAGCCATTGCAGTGAATGGTTCAGCAGAAAAACAGCAGGACAATCCGATTGTTGGCACCCATCAGGCTGACAAGCTAGTCGTTGGTGTCGATGAAATCGCTGCCGGCACCGGAAACGAAATCTGCGCTTTCTCCATACTTAGGGCAAGTATCGTCAGGACTCCAATAAAAACCGCAGGGTAAAAGATGGAAAATATTTATCACAAATTCAGGAGGGGGTGGCTAGAATCCGGAGGGAGTGTCGGCGCTTTCAAACTTGATTGGCAACACAGGCACGAGAGCCAGGTTGAAGATCAGGCTGACGAGCAAAAATTACGTTGCATATCGCGTTTCTGATACGAATGTATTCTCGATTTCCCTGCTGTTTCCGGTTAGTGTTGCGCGCATGAAATTAACCAAATTACTTCTGATTATGATATCAATGGCACTGGTTGTGTTTGCCATTATGACCTACTCCGGCTTTGATGATCAGATGGTTTCCTATGTGGCTGAAAATCAAGATGAATTTCGCAAATCTGCTGAGCAGGGTGATGCCGGAGCGCAATATCATCTGGGCGTGATGTACAGTACCGGAACGGGTGTTGAAACAGATTATAACGAAGCCCTGAAATGGTATCGCCTGGCTGCAGAGCAGGGCCATGCCAAGGCACAGTACAACCTTGGCATGATGTACTATTTTGGCAAGGGTCTTCCGGAGGATAAAGCAGCTGCCTATCAGTGGGTGATTCTGGCTGCTGAGCGGGGTGAACCGGCAGCCATGGAGGCGATGACAGAGCTGGCGAAGAAGATTACCAGCGAACAGGTGGCCAGCGCAAAGAGTGCGGCACGAGCCTGGAGTCAGGCACATCCCGGCCAGACTGCCAGTCAGGTTAATCACGAATAACAGGCCGGGCTGAAAAAGAACCGGAAAGGGAAAGCCTGTAGCCGGGATGCTGTGTTAATGGGCGGCTAGGGAAGGGTGCCGGAATCCATGCCGGCAGGCGGCATGGCCGGCTCCGGGTTGATGATATTCATCAGGATCAGGGCCAGCACAAATATGATGACAAAGAAAATCCAGTTGCGCTGTTCAAAGCGTTTGCCGCGTGCCTCTTCAATGTAGTTCAGCAGCCAGTCTGTTGCTCCATAGAGAACGATTGCGCCAAGGGTATAGTACAGTGCAAATTCCAATGTCAGGTCACTCCCTTCGTGTCGAATTAACGTTAACTCTCTCTGCCACTTAGGCAAACATGCGAACCGGTAGTCATTCTTAACGTGAGGGGTTCGTTGTAAGCAGAGGCGGGTTCAATCAAAAACAGCATGCAAGATAAGGGACACTCTGATTGATGTCAAAGCGGCGGGAGGCATCATGTTCGAATGATCTGCTGCGTGAACCAGCTTAGCAGAAACAGATGTCGGCTCTGTTCCTGCGCAGCTGGTTTTCACCGGCCTGCCGCCATAACGTCCCCTGATAGTGGCAACCCGTCTTGCCACTCTCTTCCTGAACCTGCTTTATCCGGAATCCCCCTTTACCTCTGCCGAGGCATGCCGGTAGATTTTTTAGAGGCGCTGCTCTGTATCCGGCCGGGTAACCGTACTTTTCACATGATCCAGAAGTGTTGATGCAAGAATTCTGGCTAATTCGACAGGGGTGACTCCCCCGCCTGTTTTGCCGATGTCAAAAATCTCTATGGCTGGCAGAGTCGCAACCTGCCCGGTATCACCCGGTGCTGTAGTCCGTATGCTGACCCTGCCCTCTTCGATAATCAGTTTTCCAATAATCATTCTGAGGCCATCTTCATTGTCACCGCTGTTGTTATCAGTACGGCTGTTTGATTGAGCCAGACTGTTTGTTAGCGCATCCACATTGGTCATGCCCGATTGATTGATCTCATATAGAATGAAAGGGGCGCTGATGGTCACTTCATCAATGATGAGCGGATTCTGATTCAGTGTGTCCGGATTCATGTTGCTGCTGATCATGCCGAGTTCAAAAATATGCTGGCCGGAAAAACCATCAGGATTGCTGACATTCAGACCAATGATTGAGGTCTCACCGGATTCCAGCGCCAGCTTCACCTCGGTCACGCTTACCTGTGTTCCGATTGCTTCAGAGCCAAGAGTCTGGATGGCTTCCTTGACGAATTCATCCAGGTTCATCATGACATAAATCGATGTGCCGATTCCCACAACCGCAAAACCAATGATGGCAAGCACTATTTTTCTTCTCACTATATCCCTCCGGAACAAATAAGCAGGTACGCAAAGCGTGCACTGCCATGTTTTTGAAATCTAATGCGTAACTATCATAATATTATTTCCATTTTCAACCATAGGCTGAATCAGGTGCATAAACAGGCTGAAGTTCACTGCTGATGGGGGGAGCCATTCTGTTAGCACTGTTTCTGCAGCATTATGTTACATTCATAGTGCATTCATGTTGCATTCATATTGAAGCTTGTGCAACATGGCGCACGATAAGGCGAATAGAAGGTAAAATGCTGCCGCACTTTATCTTGACTTATGTCAAGGCCACGGTCTGAAGTCGTATTCAGTGTCCGTGACCTGATTTTGAACATTAACAGAATTTAACAGGAGAGAATTATGAGTGATTCATTTGATGAAAACGACGCAGATCCGGTATCAGGCTGGCAGGCATTTATTGATGATCCATCAATGCTGCTGTTCCTGGGTATCGCAAGTCCAACACTGCTTTACACGCTCTGGGGCGTTATGGAAGTAGTTAGCGTTCCGATAGCAGGGTACTGATCGAGATGATGAGTGTCAGCAGTGAGCCATCCGAGCTGGATCGTAGTGAGCGCAGAGCGCGAAATCGACTCATAGCTCTGTTTGTCGGCGTCAGTGTTCTCGCACTTGTTGTCCTGGTTACCGGCATGCTCGCAATGATCTACCCCGACTCGGGCATCCCGTTTTTCTGGGTAGCCTTTCCGGTAGGTCCTCAGGGAGCACCGATTCCATGATCGGCAACGTAAGACCATTAGTTTGTAAAAATAAATAAAGATTAGAACAAAAGGGAGGTTTATAGTATGAGTTATACAAGTATAGATCCTATCCCGCAACGCCACTGGTGGCGGTTGCGTGTTGGGCCGGATGAAAAAATATGGATCAGCGTTGCCTATGCATGGTGTCTGGTCATGCTGGTGTGGATGGTTGGCTGGTACTTCGTGGGCAACCAGAATCAGACCGGTGAAGCGTTCCGTGTCACGATAGACGGATTCGTCGACAAGATGGATGAGATGATCGAGCAGTATCAGCTGACTGATGCTTCCGGTAACCCTATGGTTGAGGGTGACTCGGAGGTTCCGGTCGTGCAGGTACCAGAGGGCGGCAACATGTTTATTGCTGCACGTCAGTTTGAGTGGCCGGTAATTCCGGTGCTTGAAGTGAACAAGACTTATGTCTTTCACCTCTCTTCATCTGATGTGAACCACGGCTTCTCACTGCTGCCGATTAACGTCAACCTGCAGTTGATCCCGGGCTACGACTATGTGCTGCGTTTTACGCCCAACAAAACCGGTATCTACCGGTTTGTCTGTAATGAGTATTGCGGGCTTGGCCATCATGAAATGGCGGGCAAGCTTTACGTCATTGACTCAGCAAACAATATTGTCCTTGATGGCAAGGGCGGAATCACAGGAGGGGGAGCATAATGACTACCGCTACATTGAGAAATCCACAGGATTTTATTACCTGTCCGGATACCGGCCAGAATATTAACAAGCCGGTTCCTGCACTGGCCAAGGCGCATATCTTTACCGCCGTGGTCTACCTGCTGGCGGGCGGAGCACTCGGCCTGCTGGTTGCGTTAACCCGCTGGCCTGCTGTCCACCTGCTACCGTCTGAGCTGTTTTACATTGCCCTGACCGGCCATGGTGCGGCTGTACTGCTGTTCTGGTGTCATATCTTTGAAGTAGGCTGTGCCTATTACTTCTGCACGACACCGATCAATGCCCGCCTGGCGACACCGAAAATCGCCTGGCTGAGCTTCTGGTTGATGCTGGTTGGTTCTGCTATGGGTACTGTTATGGTACTGCTCGGACAGGCAACAGTGATGTTCTCGGCCTACCCGCCGTTGAAAGCACATCCGTTGTTCTATCTCGGTGTGATCCTGTTTGCTGTCGGTGCGTTGATTCCGATGTTTATCGTGATCGCCACCCTGGTTAAAGCCAAGAATGAGCGCACCTATACAGGCTCCATGCCGCTGGCCACCTTCGGCACCCTGATCTATGCCATTATCGCCATCTTCACATGGGTAATGGGCGCAGTGATCATGATCCCGACCATGCTGTGGTCTATGGGGCTAATCTCGGCTATTGACCCTCAGATGTATCGTCTGGTGTTCTGGGCCCTGGCTCACTCCACGCAGCAGGTTAACATCTGTATGCACATTACTATCTGGTACTCACTGGCAGCCATCCTGTTCGGCGCTCGTCCGCTGAATGAGAAGGTGAGCCGCATGGCGTTTGTACTCTACCTGTTCGCCCTGCAGCTTGGCTCCGTGCATCACCTGCTGTCCGATCCCGGTTCCAGCTTTACCTGGCGTACATTCAACACCAGTTATGCCGGCTATCTGGCCATTCTGGGCAGTCTGATCCATGGTCTGACCGTACCAGGCGGTATCGAACTGGCACAGCGTCGGCGCGGACTGAACAATGGTCTGTTCGAGTGGCTTCGCAAGGCGCCATGGGAAAACCCGGTATTCTCCGGCTTCTTCCTCTCTGTCGTACTGTTCGGCTTCCTTGGTGGCATTACCGGTGTAACCATGAGTAATCAGCAGATTAACATGATTATTCATAATACCGCATATGTACCCGGCCACTTCCACGGCACGGTAGCAACCGGTACAACACTGGCCTTCATGGCATTCAGCTTCTGGTTTGTTCCTTTGATCACCCGTAGCAAGCTGGCCTTCCCTAAACTGGCCAATATGTCCGTCTGGCTGTTTGGCATGGGTATGGGTACTTTCGCGGTATTCTTCATGGCGGCAGGCCATCTGGGTGCGCCAAGGCGTCACTGGGATATCACCTTCGCTGATGCAGCGCTGAAGTTTGACTTCTCCGCTACTGTACACATGCTGACCACCGTTGCTGAAATCGGCGCGGCGATCGGTGGTGTGGGTGCACTGTTCTATATCATCTCTATGCTTGGCACATTTATGGGCAAGACAGTAGAGAAGGGTGTAGTACCGGCGCTGGCGGAACCTGCAGGTGTGGTTGCGGCCAGGCTGCATGGTGGTACAGAGCCACACATCAAGGGTCTGGAAGTACCGGGATCGCTGGTGCTTTGTCTGCTGCTGCTGGTGTTCCTCGTTGTTTATTACTTTGCTCAGTTCAAGTACATGGCAACTATCTGGGGAATCCAGTAAAGAATACCTGCTGGCTGTGAGGCGTACCGGCTGAGCTTCAGTCCCTCCGGAGATCATGAGTACACCTCACAGCAGTAGTGTTTATGACAACAAAAAGGGAGTCCCGTCACGGGGCTCCCTTTTAGTTTATGGGTGGATCCGAATCTGTCTGATTGTACCGATCGGCTCCCTGTCAGGGTGTAATCCGTGAGAGCGTGCAGCTCGAAAGAGATAGACATGAAACGGTATGAAGGTAATCATACGCCGCAAACTGATCGAAGCTGGCTGCCCTCTGACTGTCGGATTGTGGCACATTGGGCACCCGAACCATAAAATCCGGCTACGCAGCTAATCACGCTGCATACCGGTGATTCATACACCGGATTATGGGTGTGGATGTGACTAACCAAGTCCCACATTTATCTGGACCAATGGAGAGCTGAAATAATGAAATGGATGAGAATCGGCATATCCGGACTGTTATGGCTGATGCTGACCACCACAGCCGCCTGGGCGCAGACAGCGACAGAGGCTGAGCAATATGCCGCAACACTGCAGCGGCACATGGATGCCGGCAAGAAGAAGGCTGCCGGTGAAGAATTTGACAATAATACGGCGCTGAAAATCAGCCAGGCGGCAATAGGGCGTACACTGGACGGATATCAGTTTCAGGACCGGCAGGGTCGCACGGTTTCGCTGGCTGATTACCGGGGCAAACCTTTGATGATCAGCATGGTTTATACCAGCTGTTATCATATCTGCCCGACAACAACGCGAAATCTTTCCCGCGCTGTCACGACTGTTCGCAGTGCAGTGGGTAAAGATGCCTTTCGTGTGGTAACCATAGGCTTTGACGTTGCTCATGACAACCCTGAAAGGATGAGTAGCTACGCACGCCAGCAGGGTGTGAGCAGTGAAAAGAACTGGTCGTTTCTGAGCAGTGACAAGGCCACTGTCGACCGGCTGACTTCGGACCTCGGATTTCTCTATGCCCCGTCATCCACCGGCTTTGATCATCTGATTCAGACCACACTTGTTGACGGGGAAGGCAAAATCTACCGGCAGATTTATGGCATGGAGATTGACCCTACCCTGCTAACCCAGGCTACGAAGGAGCTGGTGTACGGCCTTGATCCCGCATCGTTTGATCTGGAATCGATTGTCAACAGGGTCCGCCTGTTCTGTACGATTTACGATCCGGCCAGTGACTCCTACAAACTCAATTATGGCATGATATTCGGGATGATTGTGGGTCTGCTGGTGGTGACGGCCACAGGTATCGTTATTGTCCGTTTCATTCGTCAGGGTTGATGTGCAGACAGGTAAGCAGATTAAAGCCAAAAATATCCTTTCACGGCTGAGCCGGGCGGTTTTGCTGCGCATCGAGGCACGGTTCAATACCCTGTTCGGGGCCAGCAATCCGCTTTATCATCTGGGTGATCTCGGCTTTTACTTTTTCTACATCATGCTGGCTACCGGCATTTATCTGTTTTTCTATTATGAATCGACTGTTTCCGGCAGCTTCGACACGCTTGAATATCTGACGCGTGAGCAGTGGTATCTGGGTGGGGTTATGCGCAGCCTGCACCGCTATGCTGCTGACGGCATGGTGCTGGTTATGGTGCTGCATATTCTGCGGGAGATGGTGCTGGGGCACTTTCGCGGTGCACGCTGGTTTTCCTGGGTAACCGGTGTGCCGCTGCTTGTCATGGTCTACCTGAGCGGCATTATCGGTTTCTGGATGGTCTGGGACACGCTGGGGCAGTTCGTTGCCGTACGTACCTCGGAATGGCTGGACATGCTGCCTGTTTTTGCTTCACCGATGGCTCGGAATTTCCTGCATAATTCGGATTTGACAGATACGTTCTTCCGATTGCTGCTTGTCATGCACATCGGCGTACCGGTGTTTCTTCTGGCTGCGATGCTGGTGCATATTAAAAGAGTCAGCCATGCACGGATCATGCCACCGGCCGGGCTTGCGACGGGAACACTGGCCGCATTGCTGCTGCTGTCGCTGCTGCAACCGACCATCGGACATGAACGTGCCAATCTTGATATTGCCGTCAGCAGCCTGAATCTGGACTGGTTTTACATGTTCGCCTATCCGCTGATGGATATCTGGCCGATGAGTGCTGTATGGGCCCTGCTGGGTGGGGTTATTCTGCTGCTGTTTATCTTTCCTCTGTTACCGCCACGTCCGGCACCTGAGCCGGTAGCGGCTGTGAACCTGGATTTCTGCGGCGGCTGCGGTCTGTGCGCTGATGATTGCCCGTATGAAGCCATCTCCATGCAGCAACGCAGTGATGGCCACTCCCTGTTCTTGCAGGAGGCCCATGTGATTGCCAGCAACTGTGTCAGTTGCGGCATCTGCACGGGTGCCTGCCCCTCATCCAACCCGTTCCGGCATACTACCACTCCGGGCCTGCATCAGACGGAAAAATTCAAGAGCGGTATCGAAATGCCGCATTGGAGTGTGGACAGCCTGCGTAAGACGATGATGCAGTCACTGGACGATACCCATGCAGAGCACAAGATTCTGCTGTTCGGATGTGCCTGCGCCATCGATGTTCAGGCGCATGCGACAGAAGATATCGCAGCTGTTACGCTGCCCTGTATCGGCATGCTGCCTCCGGCATTCATCGAGCATGCCCTGCTGAACGGTGCGGACGGGGTGCTGGTGACGGGTTGCCGCGACGGAGACTGTTACCACCGGCTTGGTAATTCATGGCTCAGAGAGCGGCTGGATGGCACTCGCAGGCCCTACCTGCGCCGTTCTGTGGATCGGAAGCGCATGGACTTCTGCTGGGCTGCACCACCGGATGTGAAGCAACTGCAGGATGCGATTGATGCCATGCGGCAGGATATCCGGGATCCTTGATGCGATGACAGGAACGGGTGTCTCGGCTCTGCCAGTGACGGAGGAATTGGTATCTGTCCTGTTCTGTAACAGGGGTAATCAGATCTGCGGCCTTCCCGGCCTGCACCCGGCATTGTAAGTGAGCTCTTTCTGGCCTCTTGTTAACGCGAATGTTTTTTTGCTGCACTGCTGCCAATGCGCTGGCACAGCTTCTGCTTCAACCATACTCACCATGGGGTTCTTTGTTCTGTTTATTTTGTATAAACTGCGGAACAATCACGTGTGGCGCTCTGTTCTCAGCCACGGGGGTATGGCTTGAATAACTCTCATCAGGGAAACTTTATATTCCGTTTTCTGAAATCCATTCAGTACGGCGGTAGATGGCTGTTCCAGCTTGCCGAGGCCGGGGCAAACAGCGTTTTCGGTGCGAAGAATAATCCGATGTATTATCTGGGCGGCCTGGCCTTCTTTTTCTTCTATGTACTTTTCTTCAGCGGCGTCTATGTATACATATTTTATGATACGGAAGTCAGTGGTGCCTATGCCTCGATTGAGTATATGACGCACGAGCAGTGGTACCTGGCCGGGGTGATGCGCAGCCTGCATCGATATGCCTCCGATGCCATGGTCGTGGCCATGGTGCTGCACATGATGCGGCGTTTCTTCAATGACCGGTATAACGGTGGCCGTTCATTTTCCTGGATAACCGGCATGCCTATGATCTGGATGGTGCTTATTACCGGCCTGCTGGGATACTGGCTTGTCTGGGATGAGATGGCGCAATTTATCGCAGTGCGTACCTTTGAATGGATTGACTGGCTGCCGATTATTGCCGAGCCCACGGCGCGTAATTTCCTGAGCAATGAACATATGACAGATACGCTTTTCCGTCTGCTGGTGGTGACGCATCTGGGTCTGCCGCTGATTATGCTGGCCGGCATGCTGATTCACATCAACCGCCTGCATCATCCCAAGGTGAATCCTCCACGGCCGCTGATGATAGGAATGTTTATGGCCCTGCTGGTGCTTTCGCTGGTCAAACCGGCGCTCAGTCATGCGCCGGCAGATCTGGGTGTTGCACCCAGTGTGATTAATTTTGACTGGTTCTATATGGGTATTTATGCACTGATGGGCTCATTCTCCATGGGAACAGTCTGGGCGATTGTCGTCGGCGCTACCGTCTTTGCAATGCTGTTGCCGTGGCTGCCTCCCAAGAAGCGCGATCCGGCAGCCGTTGTTGATCTGAGCACCTGCAGTGGCTGCAACCTGTGTGTGCTGGACTGTCCGTATGAGGCCATCCGGCTTGAACCGCGTTCAGACGGCAATACCCGGTATACCCAGGAGGCACGTGTTATTGCAGATAAATGCGTCAGTTGTGGCATATGCACCGGCTCCTGCCCCTATTCCGTGCCTTTCCGGCATACGGACAAGCTGGTGTCGGCGATTGAAATGCCACATTTTGGTATTCAGAAGCTTCGGAACGATGTTGACGAGGCTATGCAGCAACCGGGTGAGCAGAAGATTTTCGTATTCGGCTGTTCTCACGGCGTGGGCAAGCATGTTACCGGGCTGGACAAACCGGATGTGGTCGGCGTCAATGTGGAGTGTTCCGGTATGCTGCCGCCTACCTTTGTTGATTATGCCCTGCGCCAGGGTGCTGCCGGTGTTGTTGTAACCGGCTGCCGTGACGGGGACTGTTACCATCGTCTGGGTAACCAGTTCACAGGGGAACGTCTGAACAGGGAACGTAAGCCGGAGCTGAGTCACAAGGTTGCGCCGGAACGGGTCAGGTTTGTTATGGGGGCGGAGGCAGACAAGGCGAAACTGGATGAGGAGATCGAAGCCTTCCACAGCGCGCTTGCGAAGCTGGATGATGGTGATGACGTTCGGCATGAAAAAGAGAAGGGAGGCACTGCAGCATGAATACTTTAGGGCGTTATCTTGGCCAGGCCATGGCCTATCTGATGTTCATCGCTTTTGTCGGCTATTTCTCCACCTCACCAAGCTATGTACATGTGCCGGCGGACATGGCATTGATCAAATTCACTTTTTCCCATGCTGGCAAACGTGTTAAGGAATTCGATGATACACGAAGCAAAGAGGAGATGGCCAACTTGCCGCCACAACTGCGGAAAAAAAAGCTTTCACGGGAGCGTGCATCGCTGGAGGTCGAGTTTGAGATGGATGGGCAGATGCTTTTCGATAAAACGATTGCACCGCGCGGACTGGCACGCGACCTGCCGTCACCGATCTACGAGCGCTTTCTTGTGCCTGCCGGAACACACCATTTTAAAGTGCGCATGAGAGACAGCATCCATGTCGAAGGATTTAATTATTTTGGTGAAAAGACCATGACGTTAAAGCCCTTGCAGACGATGATTGTCGATTTTGATGATATCCGTAACGAGTTCGTGATTCACTGACATGCCCGTACAGAATGATTACAGGTTTGATGCGTCTGAGCTGACGTGTCAACGGCTGGCCGGCGGCTGGTTAAAGCTGGCCGTCACCACTCTTTTTATTGCAGGTATTTATGCCGCATTGCTGGCCGTGGCGCGTACACCGCTGCTTAAGGACATTGTTCCCAGTGATGATTTCTTTTATACCTCGCTTGTTATCCATGTCATCTTCTCCAACGTTTTCTGGTTTCTGGCTATAGCCGGCTCGCTATGGAGCCTGAATACCAGGGGCCGTTTTATACCGCTGGGCTGGGCTGCCCTGTTTGTTGCGGCTGCGGGTGTGGCGGTCATTGCGCTGTCGCCATTCATTGGTGCGGGTAACCCGGTGATGGCCAATTATATCCCGTTCCTCAACAGTCCGCTGTTTTTTGCCGGGCTGACCATCTCCGGTATCGGGTTTGCCCTGCTCGTCATACGCACACTGGCTGCTGCGCCGAAGTTCATGCTACGCAGACCGGAAGGGAGCATGAGATTCGGGACCTTCGTGTCTGCCAATGCGGCTGCCATGGCCATTCTGGCCTTTTTCTGGGCTTTTTTTACTATGCCGGAGGCCACCCCTGACAAAGATCTTTACGAAGGGCTTTTCTGGCTCGGCGGCCATGTGCTGCAGTTTACCCACTCCCTGCTGATGCTGGTCGCCTGGATGTGGCTGGCCAGTGCCAGTGGTGTGCATCTGAAACTGTCCCCCAGGGTCGCAACACTGCTCTTTACTCTGGCCCTGCTCACTGTGGCTTCCACCCCTATTGCCTTTCTGACCGAAAACGTTGCTTCCATTGATTTCCAGCTATGGTTTACCACACAGATGCAGATTGGTGGTGCCGTTGCCACGGTGCCGCTCGGGCTGGCTGTACTGGTCAGCCTGTTCTGGGCGGGCAAAGCAGCGCCCGAAGTGCAGCCATTGCGCATCGCCTTGCTGCTCTCCATGCTATTGTTTGCAGTCGGTGGCGGGCTGGGATATTTTCTTCGTGAAAGCAGCACACTGGTTACTGCTCATTATCACAGCGTAACCGGTGCCGTTACTCTGGCCTTTATGGCTCTGGTCTATAATCTGCTGCCGCATCTGGGATTTGGGGCTGTTCCGCGTCGTCTGGCGGGCATGCAGGTCTATGCATACGGGATCGGCCAGCTGCTGCATGTGCTGGGACTTGCCTGGGCCGGAGGTTACGGCATGGCACGCAAGGTGGGCGGCAGTGGCCAGTCGCTGGATAATATAGGCCAGACCCTGGGCATGTCTCTGATGGGCCTCGGCAGCCTGATTGCCACCATCGGCGGTCTTCTGTTTCTTGTTGCCGTCATTAATGCGATGCGCCGCCATGGACACGGGTAGCGGAATAAATAGTATCGGGGCATGAGTTCCCGTCTGGTTGTCACCACCCTGGTGATGTGCATCGCCCTGATTTTTGCCAGCTCATATATGCATCTGACCAATACAGGTATGGGCAGCCCCGACTCTTACGGGCGCATTGCCGCCAGTTCCGGCATGCAAGCGGGTGAAGCCTCGACGGCAAAGCACGCCATTCTTCCGCACGGTATCGCCGAACGGGTTCACCGCGGCGTTGCCAATGTGCTGCAAATACTCATTATCGCCGTGGCATTCATTGCGTTTCGTAAGCGCAAGGAGCCCGGTTCCCCGTCGCTTTTTGTGCCCATGGCGGCGCTGGCACTTTCGCTGCTACTCGCCTTCCTTGGTGCCTGGTTCGGCTCCCCTCTGCGCTATCCATGGATCGTGATGACGAACCTTGTCGGAGGCTTCACCCTGCTGGCTCTTTTCTGGTGGCTGACTCTTGATCTCTATGAAGCCTCCGGAGGCGAGCAGAGGAGGAGAGGCAAGATCAGGCCTCTGGCTATTTCAGCATTGCTGGTACTGATCATGGTTATTGTGCTGGGAGCATGGACCGATGCCTATTACGCAGCACTGGCCTGCCAGACGCTGCCTGATTGTCAGGGGCAGTGGTTACCGGGATTGAAACTATGGGAAGGGTTGTCAATGCCGGGCACTCTGGATGTTGATGCGCATGGCAGGGTTATCATTGACCAGGCTGTAGCAGCGGATATCCATATGGCTCATCGTATTGGCGCGCTGGCAGCATTTGTCGTGATCTTCTGGCTTGCCATCAGGTCATGGAATACAGGTTCCGTCTTCCGCCTTCCCGGTGGGCTGTTACTGCTTCTGCTGCTGATTCAGACTGCTTCAGGTATCGCTGTTGTGGCTGCCGGCCTGCCCGTGGCGGTAGTTGTCGGCCACAATCTGTTGTCCGCTCTGCTTGTAATCAACATTCTCACCCTGATCCACCGCAGTGCCGTAGATCTGTGAGTCGTTGAGTCTCACCGCAGTCGTTAAGGTTTTGTTACCTCTTTTTGCCGGAACCGCTCTTTTTTAGCCGCTTTTTTTTGTTCTGCTGCGGAAGTACCCGCTCCTTCAGCAGGAGTGGTGATTTAATGCCGGTAAACACTATTTTGGCATCCTCGGTGCCGGCACTGCTGAATTCCAGATCGCCAACATCAAACATGCGTTGAATGGCGGTCTGCTTCACCTGGATATCTCTGATCTCCTTCAGAGTGATGCTCTGCTGTTGTACAAACGACATGATGCCATGCCTGCTTTGAATATGACCATCATCGATCCTGAAGCTCCATGTGTAACGGTTGTAAATAATTGCCAGCATGAGCAGCAGGGCCAGCATGATATTGAGTACAATTTGTATGCGAGGCATATCAAAGAAGAGGGGCATCAATGCCAATATTGCCATGGCGGCGAATGATCCTATCTGGTTTAACCATGATGGCCTGTCACTGTAATAGAGTGTTGCTTGGTTCATATGAGTCACCACATTGTCAGACGGTCTGTCAGACGATAGAAAATGAATGGAGATCAGGCATATTCCCCGATATGCCGCCACTCTTCCGGAGCGTATGACCATTGACTAAAGATGATCAATTGTCAAATATTGGCTGTGCCGGATGTGTTTCCCGGGGAGATGCCGGCTGCATGCATCCATGCACCGGATCAGCACTTACCCGAGTGGGAAAGGCATAAGCATGGAAACAATACACACCACCTTTTTTGTCCCCTGATCCAGGGTGTTGATGGCAAGCACCTTCAATCCGGATGCCGGTTACCGGGAAGGGAAGCCAGGCAAGGAGAATATTCTTAAATGAAAAGTAAAATGCTGCTGATTTCATTGCTGGCTCTGCTCATGCCAACAGGTGTGACGGCAGATGATTTGAGTGACGGCTCTTTTCCCTATGGTCTGCTGGAGCTCCGGGGCTCTCCCATGGAGATGAGTGAGGAGGGAACGTTCAGGATTTACTCAGGCTCCACAACTTTTGTTGAAGGAACCTTCAGCATTGAAGGCAATAAAATGACACTCTTTGATCGTGGCGGTATCTACGCCTGCCGGGGCAAGCGAATGAATCCCGGCAGTTACTACTGGGCAGTGCGCGACCAGCATCTTTCTCTGCAGATGATCAAAGACAACTGCGGGGCCAGACGAACTGCCTTTGTGGAAGCGCCCCTGAAAATTGTGCGTCCCGCCAGGTAGAGGCTGGCTACAGAAAGCCGTTTACCACGAAGGCACAAAGGCACGAAGTAAGAAAGGAATACAGAAAAAAGCTGACCGTTAAACGCGTCATTCCAGCGCACGCTGGAATCCATGGATTGATTCAGGCCATCCGTGGCCTTCACCCTTCGGGCGGCTTTCAGCCGTCCATATCGGCTCTCCTGCCTTTTTGTCCCGCCTCCGCGGGAATGACGATCCCCGGTTATTTTTCTTACTTCGTGCCTCTGTGTCTCTGTGGTTAATATTTTTTGGATCAATCAGGTACGGTACTCTGCATTGATGGTGATGTATTCGTGTGTCAGATCTCCGGTCCAGACCGTGGCAGAGGCATTGCCAAGCCCAAGATCGATATGAAGGGTGAACTCATCTTTGGCGAACACAGCCATACCATCCGCGTCCCGGTATGCCGGGTGCAGGTTGCCGGATTTCAGCATAATGATCTGGTCTGCCTTCAGAGAGATTTTACCGGTGTCGATTTCAATGCCTGAGTTCCCAACTGCTGAGAGGATACGACCCCAGTTGGCATCGCTGCCGGCAAAAGCAGTTTTAACCAGAGGAGAAACAGCAATCGAACGACCGACTGTTCTGGCATCGGCTTCACTGGCGGCACCTGTAATTTCAATGGTGACAAACTTTGATACGCCTTCGCCATCACGGACAATGAGCTGGGCAAGTTCAACACAGACTTCAGTCAGTGCCTGCTCGAAGGCTGATGTGTCGGCAAGCGGTGTGTGGCCAAGGCCGATGCCGCTTGCGAGCAGGTAGAGTGTATCGTTGGTGGATGTGTCGCCATCTACGCTGATGCAGTTGAATGAGCGGTCAGCAGCACGTCTGAGCATGGGTTGCAGCTGTTCAGAAGTCAGTGGTGCATCAGTCGCAATAAAGCCGAGCATGGTTGCCATGTTAGGGTGAATCATGCCGGAGCCCTTGGTGATACCGGTGATGGTATACTCGCCTGCCTTTTTTGAAGACCACTTGCCAAAAGTGTCAGTAGTACGAATCGCATGCGCCGCTGCTTCCCAGTGGTTCTCATCCAGCCCCTGAACTGCCTCATCAATTCCATCCCGAATGCGGTCAATGGGGAACGGGGTGCCGATCACGCCTGTTGAGGCAGAGAGTATCTTGTCTGCATCCAGGCCGGCAGCAGCTGCAGCGGCTGCAATCAGCTCTTCGGACCACTGCTGTTCCAGCTTGCCTGTTCCTGCATTGGCATTGCCGCTATTGGCAATAATGGCACGGATGCCGGATGCATTTTCCCTGATGGTTGCCTCCCCCAGCTTTACGCAGGCTGCCCTGAAACGGTTCCGGGTGAACACGCCTGCTGCATGGCATGGGACATCTGCAACAATCAGGGAGACGTCCTGGCGCTTTCCCTTTAGTGCAGGTGATTTAACGCCGCAGGAGGCCGTACCGACCCTGAATCCCGGTACCGGCATGGCGGGTGACAGATGGGGAGCATTTACAGGCATGGGATTTCTCCTGTTCTACCCACACGACGTACCCCAGGGCACTCTCTTTTGCGTAAACGCAATTCACCTTGTGGGGCGGCGAGCGTAGTCGAGCCGTAAGCGTAGCAAGCTCGCGTGCTTGCGCAGCGATTCAAGGCCGAAGCCAGGGATGGCACAGGCCGGACCAAATCAATCAGCCCCGTTTCCCGTGGCACTGTTTGTACTTTTTGCCTGAACCGCACGGGCACGGGTCGTTACGGCCCACTTTTGGCTGTTCGCGTTTGTAGGTGTGAACAGCTTCAGACTCTTCTTCATCACCATGTTTGTAGGTGACAGGCGGCGTCTGTCTCGGCTTCTGCTGCTCCAATACCTCTGGCTGCTGTTCAATCTGAACACTGTGCAGCGTAATCATCGCCTGCTCGCGAATTTTGTTGATCATCGCGGAGAAGAGCTCGAATGATTCGCGTTTATACTCCTGCAGCGGCTGTTTCTGCGCATAACCTCGCAGCCCAACACTCTGGCGCAGGTGATCCATGGCCAGCAGGTGCTCTTTCCAGTGATGATCCAGCACATTGAGCAGCAGCCACTTTTCAAAGCCGCGCATCTGTTCAGCGCCTGTTATTGCCTCTTTTTCACTTAAATGTGCTTCCAGGGCTTCAGTAAGCCTGGCTGCCATGGATTCCACATCCTGAATCTCGCAGCCGTCTCGCCACGCCTCGACATCGGCCTCAAGTGTCAGACTCTTCTTCAGCTCCTCACTGAAGCTGGCCAGATCCCACTCATCGGCATGCCCCGAAAGAAACTTGCCGGTCAGCTGTTCGGCATAATCCCGGCGCATGTCTTCAATTACATCACGCACATCATCGGCCTCCAGCAGCTCCCGCCGCTGTGAGTAGATAACATCGCGCTGCTGGTTCATGACATCGTCATACTCCAGAAGCTGTTTACGGATGTCGAAGTTGCGGCCCTCGACCTTCTTCTGTGAATTTTCTATCGCTTTGGTCACCCAGGGGTGCTCGATCATTTCGCCTTTGCTAAAGCCCAGTTTGGTCAACATTGCCTGCATCTTTTCGCCGCCGAAGATACGCATCAGGTCATCTTCCATGGAGAGGTAGAAACGGGTGGATCCCGGGTCACCCTGACGCCCTGCACGACCGCGCAGCTGATTGTCGATACGGCGGGATTCATGGCGCTCGGTACCGAGAATGTGGAGGCCGCCAACAGCGGTCACCTCATCATGCTCAGCCTTGCATGTAGCATGAATCTCTTTGGCCTTCGCCTCCCGTTCGTTGTCAGAGAGCTTCTTCGGCAACTGTGCGATCAGCATGTCAGGATTACCGCCCAGCATGATATCGGTACCACGGCCGGCCATGTTGGTGGCGATAGTAACAACGCCCTTTCTTCCTGCCTGCGAAACAATTTCCGCTTCGCGTTCATGGTGTTTGGCATTGAGCACTTCATGCTTCACGCCTTTTGCCTGCAGCATGTTGGAGAGAAGCTCTGATTTCTCGATCGATGTCGTGCCGACAAGGATCGGCTGTCCTTTTTCATGGGTTGCGATAATGTCATCGAGGATAGCGTGATACTTGTCCTCCTGATCGCGGTAGATCAGGTCGGGCATGTCATTACGGATCATGTCGCGGTTGGTTGGAACAATAACCACTTCAAGTTTATAGATCTTCTGGAACTCCTCTGCCTCGGTGTCCGCAGTACCGGTCATGCCGGCCAGCTTATCGTACATCCGGAAGTAGTTCTGGAAGGTGATGGATGCCAGGGTCTGGTTTTCAGCCTGAACCTCTACCCCCTCTTTGGCTTCCAGCGCCTGATGCAGTCCATCAGAGTAGCGGCGCCCCGGTGTCATGCGGCCGGTGAATTCATCAATCAGGATCAGTTCGCCACTGCGAACAATATAATCCACTTCACGGGTAAACAGCGTGTTGGCCCGCAGTGCCTGCGTGGCTGCATGCATCTGGTTTACATTTTCAGGATCGTAGAGGTTGCCGGTTGGCATCAGACCCGCTTCACGGAACAGCTCTTCGACATGTTCCATACCCTCTTCGGTGTAGGAGACCGCCTTGTCCTTCTCATCCTTTTCATAGTCGGACGGATGCAGCTGCTTAATCAGCGCATCTGCCTGCTGGTAGAGGTTGGTTGCCTGTTCGGCCGGGCCGGAGATGATCAGCGGTGTTCTCGCCTCATCGATCAGGATGGAGTCCACTTCATCGACAATGGCGAAATGTTTCTCACGCTGGTTAAGATCTTCCCGGACAAAGGCCATGTTGTCGCGCAGATAATCAAAACCGAATTCATTATTGGTACCGTAGGTGATATCGGCGGCATAGGCGGCCTGACGCTCTTCACTGGAGATGCCATGAATAATGGTGCCGGTAGTCAGCCCCAGGAAACCGTAGAGCCTGCCCATCCACTCGGCATCGCGTGCGGCAAGATAATCATTCACGGTCACCACGTGCACACCGCGGCCGGTCAGGGCATTGAGGTAGACCGGAAGGGTTGCCATCAGGGTTTTACCCTCACCGGTTTTCATCTCGGCGATTTTGCCACTATTGAGAATCATGCCGCCGATCAGCTGCACATCGAAATGGCGCATGCCCAGCACACGCAGAGATGCTTCCCGTGCAACCGCAAAGGCTTCCGGCAGCAGTTCGTCCAGAGATGCTCCATTGGCAAGACGCTGCCTGAACGCACTGGTCTTCTCTTGCAGCGCTTCATTGGAGAGGGCTTTCATCTCCTCCTCAAGCGCATTAATCTGATCCACAATCGGGTACATCTCTTTCAGAATGCGTTCGTTGCGATTACCGAATATTTTTGTCAGGACATTGAACATAGGGAGGTTGGCTCCAGTGTGGCTAAATCATTTTATCAAAGCCGGTGAGTCTAGCGATGATGGTGAGGATGTCATCTTATGCACGTCGGTTTTTTCAGGATGCACGATCTGTTGAAGTGAGTCCGGAGCTTTATTTAGGAAGCGCTGATTAATTTAGTGCTTCCGTGCAACCCATGGACGGGTTGCCAAATCGGGAACGTAAGTGACCGATTTTATGCCATACATCCATGTATGGCCCCCTTCGGGCGGAAGCCCGTGCAAGATTGCTATCCTGCAATCTTGTGTAAGCGAAAGGAAAACCACGTTTTTTCTTTTCGTGTCCTGATTTTTGCCAGGATGGCAATAAATCAGCATCTCCTTAAGCACCATCCGGCACAATCGGAACAGCAGCTGTTCCATATGTTTTCTGTATGATTCCGGTCCGGCAGCCTCTTCCCGGACTAGGGCCTGTTCACACTAATTTTGATGGCGGCGATTCGTTCATTTTTGTTTTCCTGCAAGGCTTCGCAAGCGAAATGTGCTTGTTGCACATAAGCTTGTGATAACGCCGCAGGATGGAAAAATGGCCAATCCCTTCGGGCTGTGCCCCAAATGAGGCCACTCAGCGTTGCTCGGAATTCGTTTGGAATCACCAAACTTCATCCCTCACGCCTTGATTGGCCTCATTTGGGGCAACAGCGCCAACACCTAAATTAGTGTGAACAGGCCCTAAAGAGTCAGGCCACAAAAAAAATAGAGGGGACATCCTGTCCCCTCATACCCTTCCCTTGCCTAGCTTCCCAAATAAATGCCCCAATACGCTAGGTTGGTAACTCTGCAGCTGTTGCGAAGAAGCAGACCCTGCATGAAGCGCAATAGTTCGGGTATCCCGCAAAAGGGGGATAACAACTGTTTCAGGGGGTGGTTTGTTGAGGAGATGCTGATTTATTGGCTTCCAGCCACCATCCGGCAGGAGGGCCGGATGGGACGGCCTTGCCGCCTTCAGGTGAACGGCAGGATGCCGTGAATCAAAAATCAGAACGCAAAGGCAAGGCGCGGCAAATCGGTTTTCTGCCGATTTGGACGGCTGCAGGCCGCCCGAAGGGAGCCATACATGGATGTGTGGCAGGCCATGTATGGCCTGAGCGGAAGCACTGAATTGATCAGCGCTTCCTTAGCTATATGGTTTAATCAAACCCATCTGATACGCTTCAAAGACAGCTTCGGTGCGCGAATGCACGGAGAGTTTATGATAGATGTGCTTGATATGGGTTGTCACAGTGTGCTGGCTCATATTCAGGTTTTCAGCCACTTCCTGCCTGCTGTAGCCCTTGGCAATGAGTGTCAGAACACTCTTCTCCCGTTTGGTAAGTGTGGGTTGTGACTCATCTGCAACCTGTTGCTGTGGCGTCTGAAAACGTTTGAGAAGATAACGGGCAATGCCCGGACTGATGGGGGACTCACCTTTAATGAGTTGCAGGATATGGGGGCCGACTTTTGCCAGGGAATCATCCTTTAAAATATAACCGGTGGCGCCGGCCTCAATGGCCTTAAGCACGTGTTCCTCATCGCCAAAGCTGGAGATGACCATCACCGCACACTCCGGATGCTGCTGCTTGACCTGACGGATGAGATCGATCCCGTTGCCATCGGGCAGACCGATGTCGGCAAGGATAATATCCGGTTTATGCTCCAGCATTGCCTCTGCCTCGGCATAGTTTGACACAGCTGCCAGCAGTTTAAGTTGCGGCTGGTTTTCAACTACCTGAATCAGAACATCCCTTGTGACGGGCTCATCTTCAACGATTAGAATTGTATGACTGTCCATGTCCAACTATAACCCCTTCTTTGATCTGCTACTATAGCGTGAAGTTGGCCATTTTACACAGGTTAATCTTACAAGGCGGAGAGACGCCGTATTCCCTCTCTGAGTTCCCCGATGCCGGTGGCATAGGAGAAGCGGACATGCCTGTCAGACCGGTACGTTCCGAAATCTTCGCCTGGCGTAATGGCCACACCGCTCTCTTCCAGAAGCGTCCAGCAGAAAGCTCTGGAATCATCTGTCAGCTTTTCAACATTGGCATAGATATAGAACGCACCTTGTGGCTCCACCACTATATCGAAACCGAGTTTTGGAAGTTCAGCCAGCAGATACTGTCGCCGTTCGTCGTAGGCCAGT
The DNA here is from genome assembly GCA_032251395.1 of Mariprofundaceae bacterium. Taxonomy (GTDB): domain Bacteria; phylum Pseudomonadota; class Zetaproteobacteria; order Mariprofundales; family Mariprofundaceae; genus WSZY01. Next base: position 11,666 of record JAVVEJ010000023.1, on the reverse strand, counting down.
CGCATGCGTTCAACGGCCTCCTTCTCCCTGAGGGCAGCAATGGCAGCGTGTTGTGACAGCGTAGGAGCGGCGATAAATATATTTTGCATCACCCGCCTGCATGCATCAATCAACGCTTCAGGCACAATGATCCAGCCGATTCGCCAGCCGGTCATGGCCCAGCGCTTGGAGAAGCCGTTGACGATAATCGCATCATTATCAAACTCAAGGGCGCATGGCACCCGGCTACCGTAGGTCAGGCCGTGATAGATCTCATCCGAGATCAGATAGCCCCCTCTCTCCCTGCATGTGGTTGCAATTTGCCTTAACTCATCCGGATTGATCAGCGTGCCTGTCGGATTGCCCGGATTGACAACAACGGCCGCTCGTGTCTCTGCCTGCCACTTCTGCTGAATCAGACGGTCGGACAGATGGTAACGGCTTTCGGGGCCAACCGGAACATTGACAGGATTACCGCCGGCAAGACGGATAAAATTGCGCTGGCATGGATAGCCGGGGTCGGGGAGCAGAACGGATTCACCGGCCTCCAGCAGCACGGCATAGATCAGGTTGAAGGCGCCGGAAGTTCCCGGCGTGATCAGAATCCGTCTCGAATCAACGGCTACGCCATATTCATCTCTGTACCACCGCGAAAGTGCCTGTTGCAGTTCAGGGGTGCCTGTTGATGGTGTGTAGAACTGATTACTGCTGTCAAGGTGTGATTTGGCAGCATCTATAACGGAGCGCGGGGTGGGAAAATCCGGCTCTCCGATCTCCATATGAATAATCTTTCTGCCCATGCTCTCCAGCTCCCTGGCACGTTCCAGCAGCTGCATAACACGGAAGGGTTCGATGGCATCAATTCTGCGCATCAGTGAAACATAGCGATATGGTCTACAATTGTCCCATGACAGTTGCATATTCCATACATGACCGTTTCGCACTGGCTGCCGCCTGCAAGGCACACTGCCGTATCGTCTACAGGGATGACCATGGCGAACATCATGCCGTGATGGCGATGCCGAAGGAGTGGCGGAAAATTGATGGCATAGAGTGGGGCTTCTTTGATTCCGAGGCCGGGGTTCTGCTGGAGGTGAGGCTGGAAGATATTCTGGCGATTGAAATGCCTGAAGAGTAAGCTTCAGGCATGGAATCACCGTCGGTTGAGTGGATTGAAGCCTTCCACATTATTGCCATGGTCGCATGGTTTGCGGGGCTTTTTTATCTGCCGCGCCTCTTTGTCTATCACGCCGGCCAGCCCGATGGCGCGGTTCACGAGCAGTTCTGTGTGATGGAGTTCAAGCTCTACAGGTACATCATGCAACCGGCGATGATTGTCACTGTTGCATGCGGTATTGCAATGACCGTGATGGAGTGGGAATACCTGCAGGGCGAGTTGTGGTTCTGGATCAAGTTGGCACTCGTTCTGCCGCTGCTGGCCTACCATTTCTACTGCGGTGGTATCGTGAATACTTTTGCTGCCGGCGCGAACAGACGCAGCCACAAGTTCTACCGTTTCTACAATGAATTCCCGACGCTGATTCTGATCGCTGTTGTCATCATGGTGGTGGTCAAACCGATTTAATGTAAAAAGAGTGAACCACAGAGACACAGAGGCACGAAGAAGAAAGAATACAGAATGGTATTAACTTGGTACCCCAGGGCATCCTCTCTTCACATCTTTACCTTTAGCCACGAAGACACGAAGTTAAAACAATACCAGATAATGATTCTTTTCTTACTTTGTGCCTTCGTGCCTTCGTGGTTCCCTCTTCTTCTTTACCTGCCTTTTTTCTTCGTCATGCCGGGCATGACCCGGCATCCATGGATTGATTCAGGCCATCTGTGGCCTTCACCCTTCGGGCGGCCTGAAGTCCGTCCATATCGGCTCTCCTGCCTTTTTGTCCCGCCTCCGCGGGAATGACAATCTCCTGGTTATTTTTTCTCCGTGCCTCTGTATCCCAGGGCATCTTCTCTTCGGCCAAAGGCCGAATTCACCTTATGTCTCTGTGGTAAAATACTCTTTTGTCTCTTCGTGGTTACTTCTCTTCCGGCCAGACCAGTACAGGATTTCTCGCCGCAGCGGTTTCATCAAGGCGGGTGCGGATCGGCAGCAACGGAGCCGCATGCAGCGCCTCTGTCTCGCCCTTCTCGCAATCCTCGGCGATCTGAAGCATCGCATCGCAGAAGGCGTCAATCGTCTCTTTCGATTCACTTTCGGTCGGTTCGATCAGCATCGCACCGTGCACAATAAGCGGGAAGTAGACGGTCATCGGATGGAAGCCGAGGTCGATCAGCCGTTTGGCGATGTCGAGAGTCTTAACACCATGCCTGTTCTGAATCTCATCGGTCAGCAGACACTCATGCTTGCAGATACCCTTAAACGGTACGTCGTAGGCATCTTTCAGACGTGAGAGAACGTAGTTGGCGTTCAGCACGGCGTCTTCGGCGATGCGGTGCAGATGATTACGGCCGAAAGCGGCAATGTAGGCAGCAGCGCGGAGCAAGACACCAACCTGGCCGATGGAGCCGAGGATAGGGCCGATGCTGTTTTCATCCTCGCTGATAATCGCATAGCCGTTTTCCATTTTCCCGATACGAGGAGTTGGCAGGAAGGGTGCGAGCGCTTCACAGACCACAACCGGGCCACCACCGGGGCCGCCGCCACCGTGCGGGGTGGAAAAGGTTTTGTGTACATTGATGTGCAGGCAGTCGATACCCATGTCGCCCGGCTTCGCCTTACCGACAAGGGCGTTGAGGTTGGCACCATCGCCATATACAAAGCCGCCCGCCTCATGTACCAGCTTGCAGATTTCGGCAATGTCCGATTCGAACATGCCGGTGGTGTTGGGGTTGGTCAGCATCAGTGCTGCCACATTGCCATCCAGATTAGCTTTCAGCTCATCCAGATCAACGCGGCCTTCCGGGGTCGATTTGATCTCGACCGTGCTCATGCCGCACAGGGCAGCAGATGCAGGGTTGGTGCCGTGCGCCGAGTCGGGCACCAGCACCCTGGTGCGATGGCCTTCGCCGCGTGCTTCAAGGGCGGCACGGATCAGCATCAGGCCTGTCCATTCGCCATGAGCTCCGGCTGCCGGCTGCAGCGTGCAGCAGGGCAGGCCGGTGATTTCGCTGAGCCACTCCTGCAGTTCATGCAATAGTGCCAATGCGCCCTGGACAGTCGATTCCGGCTGATCCGGATGGATGTTGGCAAGACCCGGAAGGCGTACCACCTGCTCGTTGACGCGCGGGTTGTATTTCATGGTACAGGAGCCGAGCGGGTAGAAGCCGGTCTCGATGTTGTGATTCCACTGACTTAACCGTACGAAGTGGCGCACGGTTTCGGGTTCGGAGAGGCCGGGAATGCCGGGCCCGGTTACGCGGGCAAAAGCTTTCAGCCCGGCAGATATATCGCCAGCTACACCCGGCAGGTTGATGCTCTCCGCTGCTTCGTGGGCATGTTCGAAGAGCAGCGGCTCTTCATGCATCAGGCCGTGGGAGCCGCCCTGGTAGATTGATTTGACAGGAGATGAACTCATTGAGCACCTCCCAGCAGTTCCAGATAGCGGGTGACATCATCCGTCTCGATCATCTCGGTGGCGGCAACCAGCAGGTGCTTCGGCTCGATATCCTTCTCCAGCTTCTCCAATGGTATGCCGGCAAAGATACCGGCCGCTTCTGCACGCGTCAGGAAGCCGTCACGTGTTGTCTGATCGGTAAAACTCAGTACGGTTTCGTTGTAGTGGGCGCCACCTGCGGCAGTAACGTTTTCCGGAAGCCCATCGACCAGCATCTTCAGTGCGGCGGCAGAGTTTTCGGCCACACGTTTGAGTCCCGCATCGCCCATCAGGGCCATGTAGGTGGCAGCAGCCGTACACATCAAACCCTGATTCGAGCAGATGTTACTGGTAGCCTTTTCCCGGCGGATATGCTGTTCGCGGGTGGAGAGGGTGAGTACGAAGCCACGCTTGCCATTGGCATCCTGAGTCAGGCCGCAGACACGGCCCGGCATCTGGCGCAGCAGTTTCTGCGTGCAGGTGAAGATACCAAGGTGCGGGCCGCCAAAGCCCATCGGAATACCGAGCGACTGGCCGGAGCCGACCACGATATCGGCACCGAAACTTCCCGGCGCCCTGATCAGTCCGAAGGCTGTGGCATCGGAGAAAGCAACCACCATCAGGGTGCCGGTTTCATCGCACTTTTTACGGATATCAGCAAGGTCGTAAACCGTGCCGTAGAAGTCGGGATACTGTACGATGACCGAAGCGGTCTCCGGTGTAATGGCGGCAACAATGGCTTCGATGTCTGTGGTGAAATTCTCTGAAGGTAGTTCAACCGTATCCCCTTCGAGATGCAGCAGGTAGTTGCGGGTCACCGTCCGATAGCGCGGATTGACACTTCCGGCGATGACGGTGCGAGCGCGACGGGTGACGCGCTTGGCCATCAGGGCAGCTTCTGCAACGGAGGTGGCCGCGTCGTACATCGAGGCATTGGAAATATCCATCTCCAGCAGACGTGCTGCCATGGTCTGGAATTCAAAGAGCACCTGCAGTGTTCCCTGCGAAATCTCAGGCTGGTAGGGGGTATAGGCAGTGAGGAACTCTCCCCGCGATATTACATAGTCAACGATGGCTGGAATAAAGTGATGATAAGTGCCGCCGCCGAGGAAACAGCTGGTGCTACCGGCATGCCGGTTTTGCTCTGAGGCACAAGTGAACTTGCGCACAATGGCGGCTTCCGAGAGCGCATCGGGAAGATCAAGGCTCCCCGGTTCGATGTGAAACCCGGCAGGGATATCGGTAAACAGGTTGTTGATATCGGAGACACCGATGGCCCCCAGCATGGCAGCCCTGTCGGCATCGGTATGCGGCAAAAATCTCATATACTTTGTTAACCACAAAGGCACAAAGACACAAAGAAAACCCGGCTTGGTTCTCTATATGCCTGTCGGCTAGCGGTTTAATCCTCTAAAAATTTAGCGTAGGCGTCGGCATCCATCAGGTGCGATGTGTCGCCGTCGGTGATCTTGACCCTGGCAATCCAGCCATCGCCATACGGGTCTTCATTGACCTTCTCGGGCGTACCCTCCAACTCGCTGTTGGATTCGATTACTTCACCGGCAACCGGAGCATAAGCGTCGGATACGGCCTTGACCGATTCAACGACTGCAAAGGCATCGCCAGCAGCGACAACACGGCCATCTTCAGGCAGTTCGACAAAGACGATATCGCCGAGCGCTTCCTGTGCATGGTCGGTGAGGCCGAAGGTGGCAGTGTCGCCGTCGATGCGGATCCATTCGTGGTCTTTGGTATATTTAAGGTCAGTCGGTATAGACATAACTTATCTCCTCACATTGCTACGCACGAATGGCGTGGTTGTTCTTTCCACTGGCACTGCCTTGCCACGAATGTCGATGGCCAGGATGTCCGAGCCAGCATACTCGGGCTCGACATAGGCGATGGCAACCCCGCATCCGAGCAGTGGCGAATACATGCCGGAGGTGACTTCACCAACCTCTCTGCTGTCTGTAACGATTTTATAATGTTCACGGGGAATCCCGCGGCCGGTCAGTTTCAGGGCGACCATCGAGAGTTTGGCTCCTTCACTCTTACGTTTCTCCACAGCAGAACGGCCAATGAAGTCACCTTTATCCATTTTGGTGATCCACATCAGTTTAGCCTCGACCGGCGTCACCTGATCAGAGATTTCATGGCCGTAGAGGGCATAGCCCATCTCGGTGCGCAGCATATCACGAGCGGCCAGGCCGATTGGAATCGCCCCGGAAGCTTCGAGTCTGGTCCAGACCGCTTTAGCTGCCGAATTGGGGATATATATTTCAAAGCCGTCTTCACCGGTGTAACCGGTACGGGAGATAATGGCTGCCGTATCCAGAACCGTCGTAACAGCAAAGCGGTAGTAGCCGATGTTCTCAAGATCGGTGCCGGTGAGGCTCTGCAGCAGTGATTGCGCCTTTTCACCCTGAAGCGCCAGCAGTGCGGTCTGATCCGATTCATCGGCAACAGTAACTTCAAAGCGGGCCGCATGCTGCTGCAGATGAGCTACATCCCTGTGCCGGTTGGCTGCATTGATGCAGAGGTAATACTCGGTTTCACTGATTTTGTAGGTGGTGATGTCATCAATAAAGGTGCCCTGATCATTGAGCAGGGCAGAGTAGTGCACCTGTCCATTCACCAGTTTCGAAACATCGTTGGTGGTAGCATATTGCAGGAAGGCCAGTGCATCCGGCCCTGTGACACGAACCTGCCCCATATGCGAGATGTCAAACATGCCGGCCTCGCCATCGCGTACAGCCTGATACTCTTTCAGGGCTCCGGAAGGATACTGAACCGGCATCTCAAAACCGGCAAACGGCACCATTTTTCCACCAAGCCTGATATGTTCGGCAAACAGAGCTGTTTTCGCCAACGCATCATTCGAACTGCTCACGCCTGACCTCCGGTGGTCTGCTCTCCCATATGGGTGCGGAAGGCGGCAATGGTGTTGTAAAGCAGCATGGTGATGGTCATCGGGCCAACGCCACCGGGTACGGGTGTAATCCATGCAGCATTTCTGGCAGCGCTCTCAAATTCGACATCACCGGTCAGATTCCCGTTTTCAAGCCGGTGAATGCCCACATCAATGACGATAGCTCCCTTCTTGATCCACTCGCCCTGAATAAGCCCCTGTTTACCGGCCGCGGCCACAACGATATCCGCCCGCTCAATGTGGGATTTAAGGTCTCTGCTGAACCTGTGGGTGATGGTCACTGTTGCTCCGGCCAGCAGCAGCTCAAGGGCCATCGGGCGTCCGACCATGTTGGACGCACCGACAATCACGGCTTCCTGCCCATGCAGGTCAATTCCGGTCTCCTCCAGCAGCTTCATGCAGCCGAACGGGGTACAGGGGCGTAGTGCCGGAATGCGGGCAGTCAGGCTGCCGATGTTGCAGGGGTGGAAGCCATCAACATCCTTGCCGGGATCGATAGCGGTTATGATGGTTTCCGGATCAATATGGTCGGGGAGAGGCAACTGGACAAGAATCCCGTCAACGAGCGGATCACGATTGAGTTCGCTGATCAGGCCCAGAATATGCTGCTGGGTGGTGTCGGCAGGCAGCTCGTGGGAGAAGGAGACGATTCCCGCCTTTTCACATGCAAGCTTCTTGTTTTTCACATAGACGTGCGATGCAGGGTCATCGCCCACCAGAATCACAGCCAGACCCGGAGCCCGGCCATGGTTGCTGTGCATGGCTCTGATCTCTGCCTGCATATGCTGGCGCATACGCTCTGAAAGCGCTTTGCCGTCAAGAATTTTTGCTGTTTCGCTGTTCATGAGGGTGCGGATTGTTGCAGGATAGTTCGGTTCGGTAAATGCTGTTTTTTATCATCCGGCTACAGGCTCCTGCCTTTCGCCTTACATCGCTACGCAAGAGTTCAGGCCGCGCAGCGCTCTTTTGCCGCGATCCGGATGGCAATGCGATTGAGGTCATTCAGGAGCATTAACCACCAAGGCACAAAGGCACAAAAAAAAATAACCAGGAGGTTGTCATTCCCGCGGAGGCGGGACAAAAAGGCAGGAGAGCCGATATGGACGGCTGAAAGCCGCCCGAAGGGTGAAGGTCACGGATGGCCTGAATCAATCCATGGATGCCGGGTCTCGGCAACTGCTCCATGCGTTGCTCTACCTCCTGCGTCCATGCAGTCGAAGCCCGGCATGACGAATACTACGAGAAGAGTGAACCACAATCCTCCAGGGGGAGTCTCTCTCGCTGCGCGATTCACCTTCAGGCACGAAGACACAAAAAGCAATCCACTCCCCCGCTTCCGTCATTCCGGCGAATGCCGGGACAAATCGGCAGGAAAGCCGAGTTGGATGGACTTCAGGCCGCTCGAAGGGTGAAGGCCAGGGATGCCCCGAATCACAATCCGGCAGGACAGCCGGATTGGACGGACTTCAGGCCGCCCGAAGGGTGAGGGGCAAGGATGCCCCGAATCACTCCATGGATGCCGGGTCGGAGCCCGGCATGACGCTATTTTATTGGCTCCTGCATCTGACCCACATGGATGCGGGAAATGCGGAAGATTGTATGGACCAATCTCCGCCATGCAGCTGAAGCCGGGTGTACGGGGCAGCTGAAAGAAGGACGGCAGTGGATCAAATACCATGTATTACCTATTGTGGCCCAGCTAGCAATGTGTATTATACACACCATGAAAAGTGCGGACTTGATGAAGATGTTGAAAAAGGCCGGGTGGAAAACAGTTCGAATCCGTGGCAGCCATCACCAGATGACCCATCCTGACTTCAGACACGCCCTTACTGTTCCGCACCCAAAAAAAGAGCTTGGTAAAGGATTGGTGAATGCCATACTGAAACAAGCCGGATTAAAGGAGTGACCAATGCGTTATCCGATTGTAATTGAACCGGGCAATGATACCCGCGCCTATGGCGTCATTGTTCCTGATCTGCCTGGTTGCTACTCTGCAGGGGATACACTTGATGAGGCTATCACCAACTCAAGCGAGGCGATTCTGGCCCATATCGAGCACCTGATTGAATCAGGTGAAGCCATTTCTGAGCCGAAAAGCATCGAGCAGCATCAGAACAACACTGACTATCGGGGCTGGCTGTGGGCTATTTCGACTGTTGATTTGGCTCAATTGAAAGAACCCTGCAGACGGATCAATATCACTATACCCGAGCGCGTACTGGCCATGGTTGATCTGGCGGCCAAAAAAGCAGGTGAAAGTCGAAGCGGTTACCTGGCTGCTGCGGCACTGGAGCGGGCCTCTCACTAGCCCCACTTCCTGTGGGTAATGGGTATCCCCATTCGTGCTTTTATGGTGATGAAAGGCCAGCATCGCCATCAAGAGAGGAGGAGCAGTCATGCGTTTACATCATGTGGCAATTATTGCAGGTGATCTGGAGCGTTCAGCTCATTTTTATGAAGATATCCTGGGGCTTGAGCGGGACGTTCGGCCTGATCCCGGTTTTCCGGGGCTGTTTTATGGCCTGGGTGGAGGGCAGCAACTGCATCTGATGCAGATTGATGATCCCTGTGGCGGCTATCTCAGGCCGGAGCATGGCGGAAGAGATCGCCACTTTGCACTGGCTGTTGATGCTCTGGACAGGTTCGCTGAGCAACTGGAACAGGCCGGTATTGCTTATACAATGAGTCGTTCAGGTCGTGCAGCGCTCTTTTGCCGCGACCCGGATGGTAATGCGATTGAAATCATTCAAGGGGATTAACCACAGTCCCCCAGGGGAGCCTCTCTCGCTGCGCGATTCACCTTCAGGTATGAAGAGTATTTACCACAGAGACACAGAGGCACGAAGTAAGAAAAGAATTATATCAAGTTTTGGTTTTTTAACGGCTGCTACTCTGCGATCCCTTATCCCGTTTCGTCATGCCGGGCGTGACCCGGCATCCATGGAGTGATTCGGGACCTCCTCCCCCTCACCCAAGGGCGCACTGCGTTGCGTCCAATTTCCCTATCCTGTGAAATTGTGATTCAGGCCATCCGTGGCCTTCACCCTTCGGGCGGCCTGAAGTCCGTCCAATCCGGCTGTCCTGCCGGATTGTGATTCGGGGCACCCTCTCTACCGCAAGCGGCATTCACCTTGCAGGCGGCTTTCAGCCGTCCATATCGGCTCTCCTGCCTTTTTGTCCCGTCTCCGCGGGAATGACAATCTTCTGGTTATTTTTTTCTCCGTGCCTTCGTAGTAAATGCGCTTTTGTACCTTCATGGTTGAAAAAGCTTTTATATGCTACGTATGACCCCCTAGAGTTACACCCATGAACACAACACCCATCAGCCGCGAGCAGCTGACCGCCCTGTTTTCAAAAGGCTGCAAGCCGGAGGATGAATGGCGGGTCGGCACCGAGCACGAAAAGATCGGATTCTGTATTGATACGCTCAGGCCCATTCCTTATGCAGGCACACGCAGCATTAAATCCCTGCTTGAGCTGCTGTCGGAGTATTCCGGAACACCCGTGTTTGAAGCGGGCAATATTATTTCCATTCAGAGAGGCCTCGCCTCTGTTACACTTGAACCCGGCGGCCAGCTCGAACTCTCCGGCGCTCCTGTTCAAACCATCCATGAAACATGCAGGGAAACACGCAACCATCTTGCACTGCTTAAAGAGGCAACATCAAAGCTGGGCATCGGATTCCTTGGCCTGGGCTTTCAGCCAAAATGGCATCGGGATGAGATCCCATGGATGCCAAAGGCGCGCTATGCGGTAATGAAGGCATATATGCCGATGGTTGGAAACAGCGGGCTTGATATGATGCTGCGCACGGCAACTGTGCAGGCCAATCTGGACTTCTCTTCTGAAGCAGACATGTCCAGAAAGATGCGCGTTGCCTGCTGTCTGCAACCGCTTGTCACTGCACTCTGTGCTGCCTCCCCGTTTGTCGACGGCAAACCTTCCGGTTTTCTTTCAAGCCGGGCGGCCTGCTGGCTGGACACCGACCCGGCCCGAACCGGAATTCCCGAATGCATTTTTGAGGATGACTTCGGTTTTGAGCACTATGCCAAGTGGGCGCTAGATGCGCCGATGTATTTTATTGTTCGCAACGGACAATATGTTAACTGTTCGGGCCAGAGCTTTCGTGATTTTCTTCATGGCAGGCTCCCCGCGCTGCCGGGCGAATTGCCAACCATGGATGACTGGGAGTTGCATGTCGGCACACTGTTTCCCGAAGTGCGTCTGAAACAGTTTCTTGAGATGCGTGGCGCGGATGCGGGCCTCTGGCCATGGGTCTGCTCGCTGCCGGCCCTGTGGAAAGGGCTGCTTTATGATGAAGTGGCTCTGGAGAAGGCCTGGAACCTCTGTGCTGCATGGAGCCATACCGAGGTTTCACAGCTTCGCCGGCAGGCCCCCCGCTCGGGGTTCGCCACACCATTCAGGGATAGTGATCTGCATGCGCTCTGCGAGAGTATGCTCGACATCGCCCGGGGCGGCCTTGAACGAATCAATGCCCTGAACAGTGATGGCGAAAATGAAGCCTCTTTCCTGGAGCCGATGATTCATGCAGTAACACATAAAAAGACACAGGCGGACACATGGCTGGATGCCTACCATGGTCACTGGGACCGAAACATTGATCGCATCTTTATTGAAGCGATTCACCCGTAGGGATAACCACAAAGCACGAGCATTTACCACGAAGAGCGAAAAAAGAAATAAGCGTGAATCACAAAGCCACGAAAAGAAACAAGAGTGAACCACAATCCCCCGGGGGAGCCTCTCTCGCTGCGCGATTCACCTTCAGGCACAAAGGCACAAAATGAAAACAATACCGAATAAAGATTCTTGCTTTACTTTGTGCCTTTGTGGTTAATGATTTCCCCGGGTTTCAGGGAGTGTGTTGCAAAACGACACACAATAGGTGTGGCAGGTTGACCCTGTGTGAAGGATCACGCAACCTACGTCTCGTAATCCCGGAAAGGTCTGTGCAGATCTCTGTTGACTGGGCTTGATGTTGTTGTGTTTAGTTATATTTAGTTATATCAGACAGGCATCATGATTCAGCAACAGGTCGAAGAGAGGCGCAGAAACGGAGGGGGGACAAAAAACTTACTGGTTTACTTCGTAAATCAAATTCTAATCAAGAGGATAATTCAATATGAAAAAAATGCTTTTTTCTGCTGCAGCTTTCGCTGTTGTTGCTGTATCTGCTG
>JAVVEJ010000022.1:0-42394 GCA_032251395.1 Mariprofundaceae bacterium | reverse complement strand
GAACCTAAAAAAATTTTCTCCGTGCCAAAATAATATCCAGTAAGCTGGCAGTACTTATAATCTTCTTCTGCGGCATCTGCCCAAGCCGGAGCAAGTAAAATAAAAGATATTATAATTAACCTAAACATCATTTCCCTACCTATCACTCTTCAATGCCTATTAATAAATTTAAAGATCAATTATAGCAGAAATCTGAATAGCCTGTCCTTTTTTGGCCGAAAGCAGACGTTCAGATTAAGCACAAAAAGAAAAGGAGCCAGCTGGCTCCTCCTCTCTATCAAACACATTAGCTAAAATGTGATATTCTCATCATAGCACATATTTTCCGAATGACTGCTTCCGGCCAAAAGCAGCCTTTCAGAAAAGGGCCCCTGCTCCCTTTTTACATTCCTGGAATTAGACGCCAAATACTGTTTAGGAGTTTGATACTTTACGATGGAGTTGAAAGTAAAGCATTTGAAGAGGCGGAAACATGCTATCGTCAGAATCAAGCAAATGCTTAACCAAAGCTGCTGGCAACTTGGAGTACTCCATCAAAATTTCGGCCTCTTCTTGCATGGTTTCTCCTGGCCGTGGGTGAGGAGACCCCTTTAAAACTTTTTTGCCGCTTCTCTCCATTGTTATTTTGTAGTGGGTAAATGCATCTCGATTCCTTTTTAGCTCTAGCAAGCGCTGGTATAGCTGCCCGCTTTTATCGAACTGATAATTCTTGTTGAACAACCTAGGAACGAGAGTCCATTTTTTAATGATATCAATTTTCTCTATGTCATTGAAAAGATCGTGGTCACCGGCCTCATCAATTTTAAAGGCAATGTACTCATTGATTGATGCTTCAATCACACATGCAGAAAGAAGAATGATCTTGGCCGATAGCCTCTCTAGTCGGTCATAAAATCTTCCCATAAACAGGGCGGGCACATCTACTTTCCTGTAGTAATCTAGTTCCTGCTCGGTAATTTTAGGGTCAAGTTCTTTAACCTCTTTTATCTTGTTGTCGCGCTTCTCGATCTCTTCTTTAGTCAATTGGGTGGGATCAAATGACCGCATTTCTTCGATTAAGGCTGCCAACTTGGCTTCCTCATCATGTAGGGCATCGATAAGTACATGATGTTCGGCAGATATTGTTGTCCCGTTTATCATCTCCTTAGTTTGACTGTAGATATTTGTTTCGCAAGTTGGCACTGAAATACTATTAATCCTTTAGACAGTTCAATCACGAAAAGAGGGCTTTTCTGAAAGGCTGTTTTTGGCCGCAAGCAGCCGTTCAGTGGTTGAGCGAAACATGTGGTCGGGAAACAACAAAGCCGAGGGCGTTAGCTCCTCGGCTTTGTCTGTAAAAGGTGGCCCGGCAGCATGCAGAAGGGAGGGGAAGGGAAGGGGTATTCTGCACACTGACCGGGCCTAAAACCGCCGCAGGCGAACCTGCATTGGTTTTAACTTGTCGAAACCTGTTGCCAATGCGTCCAGCCTAATGCATCGCAACACTCATTTAATGTTATTCTAGCATCCGTTTTATGAATTGTCCCTAAAAAAAGCCGCTCAGCCGGCTCCCTCCGAGCGGCAATCCTAGCAACTGATTTACCCTCTGTCACACATATGTTTTAAAAACCAGCCCGATCGCTCATCCAGCGCGGGTGTATCAATCCCTGACGGCAGCACGGACAGGCGCAAAACTCTGCCGGTGCTGCTCACACGGGCCATGCTCACGCAGGGCATCCATATGAACCCTGGTTCCGTAGCCTTTGTGTTTCAAGAACTGATAGACCGGGAAACGGTAATCGATATAGCGCATCAGACGATCCCTGACCACTTTGGCCATGATGGATGCCGCCGCAATCTCCTGCACTTTATCATCACCTCCGATCACTGCGGAAACCGGCAGGCTCATATCCGGGCAGCGGTTACCATCGACTACAACTGCTGAAGGCCTGATATGCAGCCCATCCACAGCCCGGCGCATGGCAAACATGGTGGCATGCAGAATGTTCAGGCGATCAATCTCCTCCACACTGGCCTGTGCCACTGAACAGGCCACCGCATGCTTGCGGATATGGTGATAGAGACGAATTCTCTTTTTCTCGCTCACCTTTTTGGAATCCCGGTACTGGCCCAGCATCGAATCATCCGGAGAGAGGATAACTGCAGCCGTGACTACCGGCCCTGCCAGCGGCCCCCTTCCGACCTCGTCTACACCTGCTATCAAAACCAACCACCAAGACACAAAGGCACAAAGAAAACCGTCAAAACACCTGGTTTCTTCGTCTCTTTGTGGTTCACATCAACCATGGTTACACCACAGAGGCTCAGAGGCAGAAAGAAAAGAGAGTTTGAACAAAACCTGGTCTCTTCGTGTCTTTGTGTCTTTGTGGTTCAAATTAATCCCTGCAAGCATGGTTACACCACAGAGGCACAGAGACCCTGAGAAAAACCGGTTTCAGAACTCTGTGCCTCGGTGACTCTGTGGTTCATATCATCCTCTGAGTGGTGCGGAGAACTGTTTCTCCATCGCCGCCACGATAGATGCGGATATGCCATCGGAATCCTCCTGCGTCAGTGTCCGCTTCGCATCCTGCAACGTGAAGCGGATGCCGAGACTTACCTTACCCTCGGGCACGCCCTGGCCGACATAACGGTCGAAGATGTGGGCATCGGTAAGCAGATTGCCGCCGGCCCTCTGTACGGCCTGCAAAATTGCATCCACCCTGTCAGATTTGTCAAACAGAAAAACCAGATCCCGCTCCACGCCCGGAAACTCCGGCAACGGCTGAAACCTCGGTATTTTTCCGGCAGGCAGCGCATCGAGGTTAATCCCGGCAACAAACAGCGGCAGATCAATGTCGTAGTGATCGGCAATTGCCGCATCGACCTTGCCGACAGATCCGACCACAGCCTTGCCGATAAGCAGTTCGGCAGACTGCCCTGCCTGCAGCCCCTGCAGATCATCATTGGCCATAAAGCGGGCGCTAAGCCCGCGGAACGCCAGCCATGACTCCAGCGCGCCTTTCATATCGAAAAAGTCGGCATTCCGGGATTTGCCATGCCATGTATCCATCTGAACCTCGCCACACATTAACCACGCTATGATGTTGGTCTCACGATGACTGCTGTTCTCATGACCTTGTTGGCCACCCTTCTCATAGGTGCGGCCCTGCTCCACCAGCATCGCTCCCGGCTGCTGCCGGTTCATGTTGTGGCGGGCAATGCCAAGCAGACCCGGCCAGCCGCTGCGGCGCATTACTGCCATTGCCTCCGAGATCGGATTCGCAAGCACAATGTCACTGCCGTCGTCCGGTGTGAACATCCGCTGCTCATGTGCAGAGATGAAGGCGTAACTGATCGCCTGCACGAAACCACTGCCTACTGCATCGGCAATGCTACGGTCTGCCCGGGCAGGCTTTGTCACAGCCAGTGTCGGCAGCACCTCGGGCACGGCATCGAATCCGATGATACGCGCGTACTCCTCGGAGATATCTTCAGGAATAGAGACATCATGACGATGGCTCGGAATGGAGACTGTCATCCTGCCCTGACTGCGGCTGACACCGAATCCCATACGGGATAGTACGGCATCGGTGGCTTCCGGAACCTTTATACCCAGACGCTTCTCGATACGATCAAAATCAAATGAGAGCGGTTCTTTGGTGTTAATGGCATCGGCACTGCCATTGACAGAAACAGCCCCGGCCCTGCCACCGAACAGCTCGAGAATCAGCGTCGTTGCCTGCTCCATGGCCTCGGCTACCATGGCCGGATCAACACCGCGCTCAAAGCGCATGGATGCCTCGGAGACCATGGCGTGATGGCGACGCGTCTCACTGACCCTGGCCGGCCTGAAGAAGGCCGACTCCAGCATGATGTTGACGGTTGCTTCGGTCACACCACTCGGTCCGGAACCCATGATGCCGGCCAGTGCAACAACACTGCTCTCGTCGGCAACAACAAGATCATCTGCAGGCAAAGCCAGCTTACGCCCGTCCAGAGCCTCGAAGGGTTCACCCTCTCCGGAGGTTCGAATTGATACCCGGCCACTAAGCCTGTCGGCATCAAAAGCGTGCATCGGCTGGCCAAGGTCGAGCATGATCATATTCAGAACATCGACCACGCCATTGACCGGGCGCTGTCCGGCGGCAATCAGCCGCGCCTGAACCCATGCCGGTGAATCACTCACCCTGACCCCTTCGATACGCCGCCCGAGATAAAGCGGACAATCATCGCCGGACTCAACCACGATATGCGGAACGGATACCGATGCATCTGCGGGAACCGGGTCAATCGAAACATCAGCCAGAGCAAGGCCGCTATCTGCTGCCAGATCACGGGCCAGGCCACGCACACTCATACAGTCGCCCCGGTTGGGGGTAATCGAGAGGTCGAACACCGCCTCCTCAAGCTGAAGGAATTCCCCCACTTCGACACCGATGGGGGCATCCCCGGGCAGAATCAGAAGACCTGCCGATTCATCGGCCAGTCCAAGTTCGACTTCCGAGCAGCACATACCGAAGCTTGTTTCACCGCGGATATTGCCCTGCCTGATAGTCAGGCCATTCGGCAGCACCGTACCGATAGTGGCCACCGGAACCCTGTCCCCTTCATTCATGTTGGAGGCGCCGCAGACAATCGCCAGCGGTTCGGCCTCACCGATATCGACTTTCAGCAGACTCAGCTTGTCGGCATCAGGGTGCGGTATCTTCTCAACAATATGGCCGACGCGCACACCCTTAACAGCGGCACGCGGCTCTTCAACACCCTCGACCTCGTGGCCGAGCCGAACCAGATGGGTGGCGATGGTGGCGACATCATCCGTCAGCGCCACATGATGTTTTAACCATGACAGTGGAAGCTTCATGATCCCATCCTCCTCAGAAACCGGACATCATTTTCAAAGAAGAGCCTCAGGTCGGGAATACCCTGCTTCAGCATCACCATACGCTCCACGCCAAGGCCAAAGGCAAAACCGGAGTAGATATCGGAATCGATACCGACCGACTTCAGCACATTCGGATGGATCATGCCGGAGCCGAGCACCTCCAGCCAGCCGGTCTGCTTGCAGACGCGGCAGCCCTTGCCGTCGCACAGCACACAACCGATATCCACCTCGGCGGATGGCTCGGTAAAGGGGAAATAGCTCGGACGCAGACGAATCGGCAGCTGTTTGCCGAAATAGGCGGAAAGGAAGTGCTTGAGCACCCCTTTCAGATGCGCCAGCGACAGATCCCGGTCAACCTTGAACACCTCAATCTGATGAAACATCGGCGAGTGGGTCATATCATAGTCGCAGCGGTAGACACGACCGGGAGCAACGACGGCCAGTGGCGGTTCGTTGCCGGCCTCGAGAAAACGCTGCATGGCACGAATCTGCACCGGTGAAGTGTGGGTGCGCAGCACCATCGGCTGATCGGTAAACTCTTTAAGGAAAAAGGTATCATGCATGGCACGCGCCGGATGCTCCGGCGGGATATTCAGAGCATCGAAATTGTGAAACTCATCCTCGATCTCCGGCCCCTGTGCGATATCGAATCCCATCTGGGTGAAGATGGCGGTCAGCTCGTCCAGTCCGTTCTGTAGCGGATGTTTGCAGCCACGCTGCTGACTCCGTCCGGCAAGCGTTACATCGACACGCTCAGCCTCGATGCGCTGTGCATTCTCAGCTTCACCAAGCGTGGCCTCCGCAGCATCAAGTGCGTTAGCAAGCGCCTGTTTGACAATATTGACACTCTGACCAATAACAGGCCGTTCTTCAGGGGAGAGTTTGCCGACGCCCTTCAGTAGTTCGGTCAGTTCACCTTTTTTGCCCAGATAGCGAACACGCTCCTGTTGCAGCTCATTCAGGTTTTCTGCCTTTGCAAATGCAGCCACTGCTTCCTGCTGCAGGCCGTTCAACTGTTTTTTCAGTGCATCAATCTCACCCATTGTCTCTCCCAATCCACCCATGAATGGGTGGCTTTTGATTCAGGCCATCCGTGGCCTTCAGGACCTGCCCCGCCTTTCGGCGTCCAATTCAGCTTTCCTGCTGAATTGTGTAAGCAAGGCAAATTTCGCACAATTTGTCTTGCGGCGAAAGGCCGAAGGCAGGAAGCTCTGAGGCCGTATCAGTTAAAACATCCGCAAACGGCATCCTGCCGGATTCGCCCGCCATCCATGGCGGGTAGATACGGCCCGGCACACGGATGTGCCACTTTAGTGAGCAGTACAAAACTCACACGTTTTATACTGCGCCAAAGGCCGAGGGCAGGAAGCTCCGAGGCCGTATCAGTTAAATCATCCGCAAAAGGCTTCCTGCCTTCTGCTTGTCACACATCAGGAAAAACGCGGTTTTCTTGATGCTCACGAATCCTGCCGGATTCGCCCGCCATCCATGACGGGTGGATACGGCCCGGCACACGGATGTGCCGCTTTAGTGAGCAGTATAAAACTCACACGTTTTATACTGCGCCAAAGGCCGAGGGCAGGATGCTCCGAGGCCGTATCTAAACAAAACTAAAAAAGGCAGAGCTGCGAACAGCTCTGCCTTCGATTTCATTACCACTTGTAGCCGGCCGGAACCGGAACAGGATTATTTAGTGAATCTGTGCGCGAGCTGTCTCTGCCAGCTTCGCAAAACCATCCGCATCACGTACCGCGATATCTGCCAGAACCTTACGATCCAGTTCGATACCGGCCAGTGACAGGCCGTTCATGAAACGCGAATAGCTCAGGCCGTGCTCACGTGCAGCAGCATTAATACGCACAATCCACAGGCTGCGGAAATCACGCTTTTTAACTTTACGGTCACGGTATGCGTACTGACGCGCCTTATCAACCGCCTGGGTCGCTACGCGGAAGCAGCTCTTGCGGCGGCCACGGTAGCCCTTGGCTGCCTTGATAACTTTCTTATGACGCGCGTGCGCCTGTACACCGGATTTTACTCGAGGCATCTTGCTCTCCTATTAAACCTGAAACCAGAAATCAGCGGCCCGGAACCAGACGGTTCAGGGACCTTACATCGGCAGGAGCCACAAGCTCCGTACCACGGATATTGCGCTTACGCTTCGGTGACTTCTTGGTCAGAATATGATTACCAAACGCATTGTTGCGTTTCCACTTACCACTGCCGGTCTTTGAAAAACGCTTCGCAGCACCACTGTTTGACTTCATCTTGGGCATAATTCATTACCTTCCAAATTTACTTCTTAAGCGGCGCGATGACCATAATCATCTGGCGCCCTTCCAGATTCGGGATCTTCTCAGGTTTACCCAAATCCTCAACCTGTTCCGCGACATGCTTCAACTGTGCCGCACCGCGTTCCGTATAAGCCATCTCGCGTCCACGGAAACGGACACTCAGCTTCACCTTGTTACCCTGCTCAAGGAACTTGCGCACCATTTTGAGCTTCACATCCAGATCATGCTGATCTGTACTTGCACGCACCTTCACCTCTTTAATCTGGATGACGTGCTGCTTCTTTTTTGCTTCGTTGGCCAGCTTGCTCTGTTCGTACTTATACTTGCCGTAGTCTATAATCTTACAGACTGGCGGCTTCGCATTTGGTGACATCAGCACCAGGTCAAGCCCGGCAGCTTCTGCTTTAGCAATGGCCTGCGCCAGTTTTAAAACACCGATCTGCTCTCCATCATGACCAATAACGCGAACCTCTGCCGCCTCAATGTCATAATTGATTGCTAATTCCTTCTTAGCTATGTGAGCCCCCTATCGGTATTCAATTTTCATGGCCTTCATCTCTTCAAGCCACGCTTCCACACGCATGGTGCCGAGGTTTTCACCTTCTCTGCTACGCACAGAAATTGTTCCTTCTTCTTTTTCGCGGTCACCCGCAACCAGAATAAAAGGCACCCTTGCCAGTGTGTGGGCGCGCACTTTATAGCCGACCTTTTCGTTTCGCAAGTCCGATTCTGCTCTGAAGCCTGCCTGAACCATCTTTTCGGCCACATTCTGAACATATTCGGCCTGACTTTCGGAGATATTACAGACCATGGCCTGTACCGGTGCCAGCCAGAACGGGAACCTGCCTTCGTGGTGCTCGATCAGAATGCCGATAAAGCGCTCCATCGAACCGAGAATAGCCCGGTGCAGCATGACAGGCGTCTGCCTGCTGTTGTCATCGGCAATATATTCGGCATCAAGCCTGCCCGGCATTGAGAAATCGACCTGAATGGTTCCGCACTGCCAGACGCGACCCAGACAATCTTTCAGGGAAAACTCAATCTTCGGCCCGTAGAAAGCACCCTCACCCGGATTCTCCCCATACTCAATGCCTTTAGACTGCAATGCCTGATGCAGGGAGGCTTCGCCCTTATCCCACTGCTCATCTGTGCCCACACGCTTCTCAGGACGATCTGAGAGGAAAATAATCACCTCTTCAAAGCCGAAACGTCTGTATACTTCATAAGTAAGGTCGATGAAGTTGCACACCTCATCCTGAATCTGCTCTTCGGTACAGAAGATGTGGGCATCATCCTGCACAAAATTACGCAGCCGCATCAGGCCATGCAGCGTACCGGAGGGTTCGTTGCGATGGCATGAGCCGAATTCGGCCAGCCGCAGCGGCAGATCGCGATAAGAGTGCAGATGCTGGTTATAGACCTGAATATGGCACGGGCAGTTCATCGGCTTAATCGCGTAATCACGATTCTCCGTACTGGTAGTGAACATGTCATCACGGAACTTGTCCCAGTGGCCGGACTTCTCCCACAGCTTGCGGTCAACCACCTGCGGTGTTTTGATCTCCTGATAGCCGTTGTCACGCATCACGGTGCGGATTTCATTCTCCACAACCTGCCAGATGCTCCACCCTTTCGGATGCCAGAAAACCATTCCCGGCGCTTCATCCTGCAGATGAAAAAGATCCAGAGACCTGGCCAGTTTACGATGGTCGCGCTTCTCAGCCTCTTCAAGCCTGTGCAGATAGCCCTTCAGCTCTTTCTTCGACGCCCATGCTGTACCGTAGATGCGCTGCAGCTGTTCATTGACTGAGTTGCCCTCCCAGTAAGCACCGGAGACCTTCATCAGCTTGAAATATTTCAGCACCGAGGTGTTGGGAACATGCGGGCCACGGCAGAGATCTTTCCACTCACCCTGACGATAGAGGCTGACGGTCTCGCCTTCGGGAATGCGGCCGATCAGCAGCGCCTTATATTTTTCACCGATGCCTTCAAAGTATTTAATGGCCTCGTCGCGATCCCACTCTTCACGCACAATTTCGATGCCGCGATTGGAGATCTCATGCATTTTGGCCTCGATCTTCTCCAGATCTTCCGGCGTAAACGGGCGCTCATAGGCAAAGTCGTAGTAAAATCCATCATCAATGACCGGGCCGATGGTGACCTGTGCTTCAGGGAACAGCTCCTGCACGGCCATCGCCATCAGGTGTGCGGTGGAGTGGCGAATCACCTCCAGCCCCTGTTCGGACTTCTCAGTAATCAGTGAAACGTTGTCGTTGTCTGAAAGAACATGCGAAACATCACGCAGTTCGCCATTTATTTCGGCAGCAAGCGTGGCACGCGCCAGGCCGGGGCCGATGTCGCTGGCAAGGTCAAAAGCAGTTGCGCCTTCGTTCAACTCACGGGTTGAACCATCAGGCAATTGAATCTTCATGCTTATCTCACCCCGTAAGCCGTTGAATTTCAGAACGTTGAACTGTACTGATGGAAAGGTCGGGCAAGCTAGTCACCGCCCCGAAAACGGTCAAGGAAGCAGCAGCAAGCAAATTAAGCACTGCAAAAAAGGGAAGCGTCTCCTTTTCCGTATATTTTCAGATCGCGGGGATTCGGAAAACGCACCCGCTTCCTGCTCCACAGCAGATATCGGAGGATAAGATTAACCCTCCTCTTGAAACAGCCTGTAGAGGTCGATATAGAGAAGCGGGTGGCTGCCGAATCTGTTCTCTTCGGTGTCCAGCATGGTGAAACCCCACTCCTCATATTTGCCAACGGCATCCGGTTTCGAATCGACGATCACGAAACGGCATCCGACAAAAGGCATAACCTTGGTTGCAATCGTCGCCACAGCAAACGAGACCATCTCTCCTCCGTACCCGTTACCTTGGCAGTCCTTATGAATGGCCAGACGGGCAATCTTGACTCCGGGCAGGGTGTCGTATCGATCAGCCTGCTCAATTTCGGTGAGTTGGGCATCTCCGTTCGTCCGAATCTCGCTCGAGACCAACGTGATATATCCATAGACATCAGGCCTGTCGGATCTCGAGACCAGCACGTAGGTGGTAGCGATGTTCTCTTCGTGGAACTGGATCGCGTGCTTCTGTAGGAACATTTTGAGGGCTACTTTGGAAGGATCACCCAAAGAAAACCCGGCGACTCTGTCACCGGGTTGAATTGGTCTGATGATCAGGTCATCAGGGCAGGACATTGATCGTCCTCTATGCTGCTTTCTTTTTTTTGACGATGGCGAAACCGTTCTTGTCCATTTGACTGGTCATCTTCAGCCCTTTTGCGAGGGCTTTATGAGCCGCTGCTTTCGGCCGCCCGTATTTTACCTGCCTTTTGAACTTCTCCGACTCTTCGCCGGAGAGCGTTACGCCGCCAAATATTGTTGATCTGACGCCCATGTGTTGTTCCTCTCTTTTTTGCGCTATTCCGTCAGCGCGTCCTTCCTGTATCGGCAGCTATCCCATCTTCTTGAGCATGCCGACTCACCCATCACTGCGCGAAGCATAGCACATTTTGTCTGACAATGTGCAACAGCGTTGCAATCTGTGACAAACAAGATAAAGAGGAAGTTACCCTTTTTCCCTTTCTAGTTCGAATGCAATAACCCGCTTGATCGCTACAGCTTCAGATTCAGCGAGAATACCTTCGTCGGCAAGGAAATCATCGAAACTGCTACCAACACGCTTGTCGCTCATCTCAACCTCCTGGTGCCTCATAGGACTGGGTCTTGTTTCGCGGATTGTCATCTATCCCTCCCATCATTTTCCCGGAACAGATTAAACATAAACCCTCATCGAATCAGGCTCAACCGAAACAACCAGTAAGTGCGATCTTGTGTCGCTTGCATCCATGGTAGCGGAAAAGAAAAAGGCCCCAATCAACTGATCCGATGCACCACAACCCCACCCATGGATGGGTGGCTGCCGAATCAGTGAGGCAGTGAGTGAAGCAAAACCGACACAATTTAACAGGAAAGTGAAATTGGACGCCCAAAGGGCACTACGAAGCGGGCGAGGCATGGAAGCCGAGCATCACTTTTGCGAAACGAAAAAGGCCGAGGGCAGGAAGCTCCTCGGCCGAATCAATAAAACCTGGTAGGCTCGGGCGGTTTCGAACCGCCGACCCCCACCATGTCAAGGTGGTGCTCTACCCCTGAGCTACGAGCCTATGTTCGGGTATCCCTCTTGCGAGGGCTGCGAAGAGTATTGATGCCCCCTTAAACGGTCAAGGCTACATGCTTGGCTGAAACGAAAATCACCATGCCTGGCTTCATAATCCGTAAAGCACGGCCTGTCTTCCAAGTGCCTGAAAAATGAACACCGCTCTGAAAACGTGCAGCAGAGGGATTAAAGCTTCTTAATTGCCTCTTTCAGACTCTTAAAGAACATATCGGGATCAAAAAGATTCGATACATTCAATTTCGACAACTGCTCCTGATGTTCTTTTTTAGCGACAATATACACCTTGATTTCAGAGCGTTTCAGTGTTGAGAGCAAATCTTTCAGAGTGAAAATGGCAGTAATATCAAGAAACGGCACACTTGAAATATCAATAATCATGGTTTCGATATCCAAAGCGGTATTTACCCGGTTTTCAAAGGCATTACTTGAACCAAAAAAGAAAGCACCTTCAATTTTAATAATGCGAGCTTTTTTATCTTGTAAATTCACAGGGTTATCAGGGTTATCATCGCCTACCAGATCAATGTGCGTAGCTTGTGTAATGCGATACACAATCGATAACGATGCCAACACAATGCCGACCAATACAGCCGTAATGAGGTCAATAAATACCGTCACAAAAAAAACAGTTACCATAATGGCCAGATCATGCCTCGGACTGTCTTTCCAGACCTTTAAAAACCGATAGTCAAGTATATCGATGCCGACCTTGATAAGAATGCCCGACAATACAGCCAGGGGAATTTCAGCAGCCAGCGGTGCAAAAAACAGAATAATCAACAACAGTACAAGCGCGTGAAACATACCTGAGAACTTGTTTGTGCCACCGCTTTTAATATTGACCACCGTTCGCATCGTTGCGCCTGCTCCGGGCATGGCTCCGACAAATGCACATAATGCATTGCCCATGCCTTGCCCGAACAATTCCCTGTTCGGGTGGTGGCGTGTTTGGGTGAGAGAGTCGGCAACAATGGATGTTAAAAGCGAATCGATCGTTCCGAGCACCGCCAAAGTGAAAGCGAGTGGAACAATCAGGTTGACGTATTGCAGGCTGAATGAAGGAAAAACCATATCTGGCAGCTGGGAAGGGATATTGCCAATGGTTTCTACCGACAGATTCAGCATCAAACTCAATGGTGTAAGTACAATCAGAGCAATTAAGGGTGAAGGAAGCCACTTACCCACTGATTGGGGCGTAAACAGAACAATCGCCAGTGCAAGGCTTGCCAGCATTAAGGATCCAAAATTGGCCTGGGTGATTTTTTGCGGCAACGAAACCAGTACGTGAAGCACCGATGCATCGCTTTGCAGTCCCAGATAGGGATTGATTTGTAAAACAATGATGATGATTCCGATGCCACTCATAAATCCGGAGATCACCGGATAGGGAATAAAGCGGACAAATTTTCCAATTTTTGCAAAGCAAAATAAAATCTGAAACAGACCGGCGAGAAAAATGGTAGCGGCAATAAGCTTGAGATCACTATGCAACGTGACAACGGCGGAAGCGATAACCACGGTCATCGGGCCGGTTGGGCCGGATATCTGAGTTGCTGTGCCGCCAAAAAGAGAAGCAACAAAACCCAAAATGATAGCCCCGTAAAGCCCCGCGGTTGGCCCTAAACCACTGGCAACACCAAAAGCCAGTCCCAGAGGCAGTGCAATAATGGCAGCAGTCATCCCGCCAAACAGGTTACCTTTCAAATTTAAGGATGTGTTCAGATCATACTCCAGAAAACCCTATTACAATGAGCGCCTTGCACCGTTGATCATCAGCTGTCGGGCTTCTTGTGTAAAGATAATCTCAAAACTTCCCCGATATACGGCCCCGAACTTAACCACGAACTGTTAAGCATGGATTTAGCATGGATTTTAGTCTCTCCCTTAAACCTGCCAATCAGGCTCCGAACTTCTCCTGTATCAGATCGGCAACACCCTGTCCGACATCCAGCATCAACGCCTCATCTTCGGCCTCTACCATCACACGCGCCTTGGGTTCCGTGCCGGAAAGCCGGACATTGATTCGTCCGCCATCACCCAGCCTCGCCTCAGCATCCCTGATGGCACTGCTGATCGATGCGTCAGCCAGAATATCTTTCATCTCCGGCATTACGATGTTCCAGAGCTTCTGCGGAAAAAGTTCCATGTCGGCGCCAAGATCATCCAGTGCCTTGCCCCGGTCGGACATGGCACAGAGCAGCTGCAGTGCACTCATCAGACCATCACCTGTGGTGTTGTGATCCAGCATAATCAGGTGGCCCGACTGCTCACCACCCAGATTGCACTCCTTCTCGCGCATCATCTCGAGCACATACCGGTCTCCGACAGCGGCGCGATACATTTTAAGGCCCATGTTGGCCAGATAACGTTCCAGCCCCATGTTGCTCATCAGCGTAGTGACAACACCATCGCCACGCAGGGTGCCATTTCTCAACTGATGGGCGGCCAGAATTGCAATCACGCGGTCTCCATCAACAATCCGCCCCTTTGAATCGCAGGCGATAAGACGATCGGCATCACCGTCCAGTGCGATGCCGACATCCGCATCCGTTGACGCGACCAGAGCGCACATCGATGCAGGGAAGGTGGAGCCGCATTCAAGGTTAATGTTATAACCGTCGGGCTTATGGTGGATGGGATGCACTTCACAACCCAGTTCGGAGAGGATACGGGGGGCCACATCATAGGCAGCTCCATTGGCACAATCGACAACCACTTTCAATCCATCCAGGCGAAGGCCTTTTGGCAGTGACGCTTTCAGAAATTCAATATAGCGGCCTCTTGCATCGTCGACACGCACAGCCTTGCCGATATCCAGTGCGCCCGGAAGCGGTGGCAGCGCATCGAGACATCGCTCTATCTCCAGTTCCAGTTCGTCCGGCAACTTGAAACCGTCCGCACCGAAGAATTTGATACCGTTATCCCCTGCCGGGTTATGAGAAGCGGAGAGCATCACACCTG
The DNA here is from genome assembly GCA_032251395.1 of Mariprofundaceae bacterium. Lineage (GTDB taxonomy): Bacteria > Pseudomonadota > Zetaproteobacteria > Mariprofundales > Mariprofundaceae > WSZY01. The sequence goes on along the minus strand of JAVVEJ010000022.1, from coordinate 28,088 downwards.
CGTCTGCACGCAGGCTGCGGGTCAGGTAAGCCACAGCAGGTGTCGGGACAGGTCCGACCAGCTGTACATTCATCCCCTGTGCCGTCAACCCGGCACAGAGGGCCGACTCGATCATATAGCCCGAAAGCCGCGTATCCTTACCGATCAGCAGATGCGGCCGGTGGGGAAGGTGCCGGGTCAGCACATGCCCTGCAGCACGGCCCAGCCTCAACGCAAACTCAGCCGTCATCGGATCCTGGTTGACCGTTCCGCGAACGCCATCTGTGCCGAAATAATGCCTCATCTCTTCTCCCCTGAACGCTCTGCGCCCGGATTCCTCTCCTGATGTACCAATACGCCTCTGACCCTGAATTTGGCATTCCCGTCCACAAGACGGATTGCCTTGCCTGTCGGGCTGGCAACACCGACAACTGCCTCAAACGGCCCTGCTTTGAATTCAGGTTGAATCGCCGTTGTCTCAACTTCACTTAAAGCATCCAGCCACACCTCGGGGCCGGACAATCTCACCTGTGCAGGCTGTACGGAGATGGACTCAACCGTCCACCCCTCAGGCAACTCCATGCGCGGCATCACGGTAATCGACTTCTCCACCACACGGTCAATCTGCAGTTCAATACGGTCCGGCTGGATTTTTTCAATATCAAGGCCTGCCGGAAGGCGAACATCAGCAATCTTTACCGTTCGCTCCACCACGCCGGGCATCGTCAGCCCCGACGCATCAAAGGGAACATGAACATCCTGGGGTTTAACCGCCTTCAGGCGCGCCTGGGGGCCGCTTACGGTCACATGCACACTGTCGGGAAGGTCATTCACAACAACCATGTTCTGAGGCAACCCCTGAAGCTGCAGCGTCACCTCCATACTCAGGGTTCCTGCACCCTGGCCATGGACCTGAAGCCAGAGCACGATAGCAATCAGCACGGCCCATATCTGGGGTGCATAGCTTTGCAGCAGAGATACGAAGCGGCGCATCACTTCCCTTCCATCTCCGGCAAACTGTCATGCTGTTTCCGGGAAGGGGATAGTGAAAGCCTCTCAACCAGAAGCCTGCGAAGTTCGGCACTTCCCAGTGGCCCGACAAGGCTTCCCTCTTCTGCAAGGTGCAGATCTCCGCGCTCCTCTGAAACCACCAGTACCAGCGCATCACTCTCTTCGGTCAGCCCGACGGCTGCCCGGTGCCGGGTGCCGAAACCCCCGGCCAGTGCACTGGCCTGGGCAAGAGGAAGCAGCACCCGTGCCGCAACAATTCTTCCTCCCTGATCGCCTGCCCTTACAATAACAGCACCGTCGTGCATCGGTGCATCCGGGCAGAAAATCGCCTGTACGATATCCGGACGCAGTGCCACATCCATCTCCACACCTGATTCATACAGATGTTTGAGCCCTGTCTCCCGTTCAATAACGATCAGACCGCCCCAGTCCCGATGCACAAGTGACAGCACTGACTCAACCAGCATATCAATCAATGCATCCTTGGGTGTGGCGCCCGATGCCAGGGGATTAACCGCCACCCGCATCAGGCCCCGGCGAATCTCGTGCTGAAACAGCACCACCATAATGACAATAAATACCGAGAAAAACTGGGAAAATATCCACTCAATGGTAAGCAGATCAAACATCCGGGCAAGTTCATAAACCGCCAGTACCACGGCCACGCCGATCAGCATCTGCTCGGCACGTGTTCCGCGAATCAGGCGCAACACATAGTAGATCACTACCGCTACCAGAGCGATATCTACCGCATCACGAATCCCGAACTGCCATTCTCCCATTCTGCTTAAGATAGTCCCAGATACGCATCGCGCAAGCGTGAAGCAACATCAACCGCTCTTCTCTGAGCCTCAACATCATGCACCCGAAGCAGATCGCTGCCTGAAAAAACAGCAATGGCGATAGCAGCGGTACTCTCCGGTTCACGCGAGGCGACATCCGACCCCGTGATCTGCCCGAGAAAGGACTTTCTTGAAATGCCCATCAAAACAGGCAGCCCGAACCGCCGTTTTAACACTTCAATATTTGCGATCAGTGCAAGATTATCTTCAAGACGTTTTCCGAAACCGATGCCCGGATCAATCAGCAGCGAGGCCTCGGATATCCCGGCGCCAAGGCAGGCTTCGATGCGTGTTTCAAAAAAGCGCACAACCTCATCCAGAACATCCCTGTATGCTGGTTTTTTCTGCATCGTTGCAGGCGTTCCCTGCATATGCATCAGGCAGACATCCACACCCGATTCTGCCACAACTGAAAGACTTTCGGGATCACCCCTGAGTGCCGTCACATCGTTCACCATGGATGCTCCGGCAGCGATAGCCTGGCGCATCACCTCTGCTTTTGTGGTATCGATGGAGAGGGTCAGCCCTTCGGCAGCCAGGGCCTGAATCACAGGAATAACCCGCCTGAGCTCTTCCTCCAGCAGCACCGGAACTGAACCCGGGCGTGTCGACTCGCCACCGACATCAATAATGGCAGATCCCTGTTGATGCATGGCCCGGGCGTGACGAACTGCCCCGTCCACATCGACAACCGGGCCGGCAGCCTGACTGACGAACTTCCCCCCATCTGAAAATGAATCGGGGGTGCAATTCAGCACCCCCATAATCCAGGCTCGTTCTCCTTCAGGGCAGAGCCACCTTGACGGCATCAGGCAGCCTCAGCCTTTCTGTTCACTTCCCTTGCCGTCAAGCTCATGGCCCTTCGAATCTGCCCCGGTATCAATCGCCTCATCAGCCTCATCATCAGGCTCTTCGGAGGCAGAGGCTGACAGCGGATCACGAACCAGCGTCTCTCCGCGCAACAAGGCGGTTACCTCCTTGCCTGACAGGGTCTCATACTCAAGCAGTGCCTCTGCGATACGATCCAGATCCTTACGATGCCTGGTCAGGATTTGACGTGCTTTTGACTCACCGGCCTCAACCAGCTTGCGAACCTCTTCATCAATCACCTGCGAGGTTGCATCGGAAACATGCTGACTCTGGGTTACAGAACGCCCGAGAAAGATCTCTTCCTCATTCTCCGAATAACGCAGCGGGCCGAGCTTCTGGCTGAAGCCGTACTCGGTAACCATGGCCCGGGCCATGCTGGTCGCCTGCATAATGTCCATGCCTGCACCGGTTGTGACATTCTCCGCACCAAACACCAGCTCTTCGGCAACACGCCCGCCAAACAGTGATGCCATGCGTGACTCCAGTTCAATTCTGGACTGGCTCAGGCGGTCCCGCTCAGGAAGGTTCATGGTAACACCCAGAGCCCTGCCACGTGGAATAATGGTCACTTTGTGCAGCGGATCATGCTTGGGCATATGGATACCGACCAGCGCATGACCGGCCTCATGATAGGCCGTCAGCCGCTTCTCATCCTCGCTCATCACCATGGACCGGCGCTCGGCACCCATCATGACCTTATCCTTGGCAGTCTCGAAATCGTCGTTACCGACTTTATTCCGGTCATAACGTGCAGCATTCAGCGCCGCTTCATTCACCAGATTGGCGAGGTCTGCACCGGAAAATCCCGGTGTACCGCGTGCCAGCGTTTTCACTTCAACATCGGCGGCCAGCGGCACCTTCTTCATGTGTACTTTCAGAATCTGTTCACGCCCCAGAAGATCGGGACGCGGGACCACCACCTGCCGGTCGAAGCGGCCCGGACGCAGAAGAGCAGGGTCCAGCACATCAGGACGGTTGGTGGCTGCCACCAGAATAACACCCTCGTTGGACTCGAAACCGTCCATCTCAACCAGTAACTGGTTCAGTGTCTGTTCCCGTTCATCGTTACCACCGCCGATACCTGCACCACGGTGCCGGCCCATCGCATCAATTTCATCGATAAAGATAATGCACGGCGCGTTTTTCTTGCCCTGTTCAAACATATCACGCACACGTGATGCACCGACACCGACAAACATCTCAACAAAGTCGGAGCCGGAGATGGAGAAGAATGGGACATCCGCTTCGCCGGCAATCGCCCGGGCAAGCAGGGTTTTACCTGTTCCCGGAGAACCGACCAGCAGCACCCCTTTCGGAATCTTGCCGCCGAGCCGGGTAAACTTGGACGGGTCACGCAGAAACTCGATAACCTCGGTTACCTCCTGCTTGGCTTCATCGCAACCGGCAACATCTTCAAAGGTGGCACGAACCGTGTTTTCATTAAGCAGCTTGGCCTTGCTCTTGCCGAAAGACATGGCACCGCCTTTGCCGCCGCCCTGCATCTGGCGCATGAAAAATACCCAGACAGCAATCAGCAGTAGCATCGGGAACCAGGAGATCAGAATAGATATCAGAAAAGGCATCTCTTCCTGGGCTTTCACATCGACTTCAATCTTGTTATCAAGCAGTCGCTGAACCAGATTCGGGTCATCAGGCACCTGGACGACAAACGTGCTTGTTCCGCCCTTTGCATCCCGGTACTGGCCGGTGAGGCGTTTGTCCTGAATGGTTACCATCTCAATGGCACCCTGATCCACCTTATCCATAAATGCAGAGTAGGACATGGTGTGGCTCCCACCAGTCATGGGCGCATTGAACATGTTGAAAAGACTCATCATGGTCAGGCCAATCACAAGCCAAAGTATCAGATTTTTACTCATCTATATCACCTCAATATGGACAACACTAAGCCAATTCCATGCCAAACATGAACTGTTTGTGTTAAAGTATTATGAATCTCTCATGTTTTTCGCACCAGGCGGAGCTGCCCATCCTTGCGCATCAGACGGCTGCGTGACAAGTCCAGGCCGCCAGAACCACCATGTTGCATCCAGCTTTCAACCAGCAGGATATGGCGCCTGCCGGGCACAGCAGTGGCGCCAAACAGCGTTCGCATCATACGTTTTAGCAGACAGACTCTCATCGGCGGAGCCAGAAGCTGCCACTCTTTCCAGGCTACCCAGCAGCTCTCCCTGTTTTGATAAAGTGTCAGATGATCAACCTGCGAACCGATCTCTGACGCCACGTTAACCGCCTGCCTCTGCCAGCGCAAAAAAAGATCCGTCGGCTCCACTCCTGCCCGCTGCATGGCCGGGAAAGTTCGATTCCGCAGCCTGTTTCGCCAGAGGCTGGTGTCGCTGTTGCTCGCATCCTCCAGCCACGTTACTCCCGAACGGCGCAGCGCTGAACAAAGCCGTGAATGTGAGAGATGCAGGAGGGGCCGAAAAATCTTCAGTTCACCATGCCGTCGGACCGGACTCATGCCCCGGCATCCCTCTGCACCCGCACCCTGCAGCAGCCGCATAAAGACTGTCTCCGCCTGATCCTCTCTGTGATGTGCCAGACAGAGCGATAACAGCCCCTGTTCCCGGCTCAGGGCCGAAAATGCCTGGTAACGGCCCTCTCTTGCCTCTGCTTCGCGATTGGCTGAACGTGGATGATTCAGGCGGACAGAGTGAAACGGGATTCCCCAGGCTTCTGCCTGCCGGGCCAGTTGCAAACTCTCCCTGGCCGACTTCTCATGCCAGCCGTGATCAACATGCCACGCCTGAACATTATACCCCGCTCCGGCCAGAGCCAGCAGGAGCGCCGTCGAATCCGCCCCTCCCGACCAGCCCACAGCAACAGCTGCCGGCATGGATGCGGAAATTTCCGAACCATCAAGCCACGCCTGACAATCTTCAAGTAGTGGAACATCAGACATAAAGGGAGGTTTCTGCCGGAAATGGAGCCTCAGCCCCAACGCTGCAATCCTTCTGAAAGAATAAGCTGCGCAGCAGCCGTATCTTTATCCAGCAGTTCGTAAAGATCGACATCAACTCCTGCAAGACAGGGACGCCCGACCTTGACCAGCAGTATCGGACTGTTCTCATCGTCCCTGGGGATGATCACGATGAGTTCAAACCCGCTGCTGAAATATTGATATCCGGAGAGTAACGATTCCGCATCCTGACGCTCCGGTTTGAACTCCCGGATCGAAGCCTTGTGATGCATTGATGCTGTCAGCTCTCCGACTGCCGAGGCTGTCAGGGCAAGGCCATTGTTATAGAGCACCTGAGCCGACTGCCCCGCTCCGCTATCGAGCAGCTCAACACGGACACCCCCCAGCGGCTTGCGTCCCGATTTACCGTCACGGTAGGCAATCAACCTGCCGACACCGCAATCCCGGGAGAGGCCGGAGTCGGCCTGGGCAACCGCAAGACCAAATGCAAACGACACGGGCCCCTTTCCCTTGTTCTGATAACTTGCAAACGCCCAGTCTCCTACCAGCGTCAGACACATGGAGACAGCGGGCAGATGAGCCGCCTCAGCAGACTCAACCATACCCTTATACCAGCCGTTCATCTGAGAGCGCAGCGCTACGCCAGTCCGGGTGAGCTCGGCAACCGACCCGCGAATAAGGCATCCCATCGCAGAACAGCTATCAAGAAAAATATTCTCCCTGCCTTCAATCAGGTTTATGACACCCGGCAGAAAGGTTTTCTCAAGAAAGAGCTGGCTATCTCCATGCAGGCCCGACATCGCAGCAAGGTAGTCTGACCACTCGATACGCAGACAGCCCTGTTTCGTCGCAAGTGATGTTCCGCTATGCAGAGACTGTTCCGCATTCATCTGGAAATAGATCAGCTTGCCTTCATTGTATGCCGCCTCCAGCAGTTTGTTGGACTCGGCACCCTTACCGGTTCCGGCCAGCACCTTTCGCTGATCCAGCCACAACGTCTCAAACTTCCGCCTTGCAACCTCAACCTTCACATCCTCTTCAAACACCCGGAATGCCATCAGCACCCGGTCATCCTGGAGCCACGGTGTCCCGGCCCCTGCTGCAGCCCTGCCACCTTTTTTCTGATTCAGCAGCCATGCTGCAAGCGGAAGTTCCCGATGGGATTCCAGCAGCTTGCTGACCGTATCAGGCAACCCTTCCGGGCGCCCCAGAAGCTGATCCAGCTTTTTGGCATCCAGCACCCACTGCATCCAGATACCCTGGCCACTCTTCTCGGCCAGCTCCCATAGAGAGAGGCGTGCCCAGCTTCGCCTCAGGAAATGCTCCCCCATTTTTTCCCTGGCCAGAAGTGCAAGAATTCCGGCCTCATTCTTACTGCCGACTTTCTCCCTCAAAACCCGCAGGCGCGGCACCAGATCCGCTTCCAGGCCGTAGGCCATCATGATGAAGCGGTCATCGGCCAGCATGGAATCATCCGGCTGACGGTAAAGAAAGGCGATCGGTGTTGCGGGAATCATCATCGCTTCATAGGTCGCGATTCGCGTCACCTCCACAGCGCCATCTACATGCTGTTTCAGAAAGTTCTGCAAAGCCCACTCATAGAGTCCGCCAACCATACAGACCATCACATGATCATTATGTGCAGCATGTTCATCGGAGAGCCTGCCGATCGCTTCGCGGATCAGCTTCAGGATCAGCACGTTTACTGCCGGAACCCACGGGGCAACATCCGCCTGGTCCTGTTTCCAGGACTGCTTCCACATATTCTGCCATGCCTGATAAAGTGCAGGAGCCCCGTTTTCATCACCACACCAGTGGTGTACCAGCGTATGTGGCAGGTGTGGGTAGCGCTTGCGCAGATGCATGCCCATTGAACGCGACAGCGCATCCATCTGGGGCAGTTGATGGCCGGAAACCTTTTCGCTATTAATCATGTAGCGAACTGAGTACTCCTGCAGCCGCTGCAGCGGGAGCATGAACATTTGAGAAAGCTGTGACTGAATTGCGTAAGGGATATACTCCCGCGCATCCTCGCCCGGTATCCGTACCGGCAGACGGCGGACATCCACACGGCATCGACTGGCGGGATTTTCGCCACGGTTCAGAATGGGCCGGTACCAGCTCCAGCGAAAATCAAAATAGTCCGGAGAGAGCATTAGCAGCCGGCCTCATCATGCCTGCCGCATTGTAGGGCGCCCAGGTATCGCTTAGCATTCGCAGCTATGACCCGATTATTATGCAGCAGAGCAGGTACCATTCCGGTAGACCCTCCAGAAAATGTGAACTTCAACAGCAAACCCTTAACTACAACCCGTCTGTTTTGCAAGAAAAAAACAGGTCTGACCCTGTTTTTTCTTTCATTTTTTCTTGCTCTGCCGCTGCAGGCTGCAGAGATCGTTGCCACTATTCCGCCGCTGGCAGCAGTTGTCCGGATGTTAAACGATGCGCCGGTCTCATGTCTGCTGCCACCGGGCAGCGATCCGCACCATTTTCAGTTAACACCCCGACAGGTTGAAAAACTGAGCAGCGCCAGACTTCTGGTCAGAAGCTCGAGAGATGACCATGGCTGGATGCAGATACCAGCCAGCATACCGGTGATCGATATCTGGCCGCAAGAGGATCACGCCTGGCTGAATCCAGACAACCTGCTGACAGCACTGCCACGTATCGCCGGAAAGCTCATATCGATCTTTCCCGACCGGAAAGCAGTGATTGAAGCGAACCTGAAGCGCAGCATGGAAGAAGCAGGCAAGGTTAAATCCGAACTTCGCCAGGCTCTCTCCACCCTGCAGAGCGATGGCATCATGATGCAGCACCCTTCGTGGCGGAGAGTGTTTGATGCTTATGAAGTCCCTGTCCTCTCAGTGCTGGAGTCTCAGCGCCACGGCCATGAGCATGGACCGCGCAATCTGGAGAAGGCACTGGAGACGCTGGAAAAACATCCCGGTGCAGTTCTGATCGGGGATGTTCGACACAGCAACCGCTCTCTGGAGTGGCTTGCTGACCATAGCAAAGGCAAAAAAATCCTGTTTCTTGATGCGCTGGGCTCATGCGGTGACAGCTGGTCCGGTCTGATGCGGCAGAATATCTCCCGGATTTCAGGGCGATGAACACCCCGGTTGTCCGGATATCAGACCTGAGCTTCGGGCCGGAAAAGTCTCCTGTACTCGACCGGATCAACCTGCAGCTTGAGGCAGGTCACTTTATGGGGATCATCGGCCCTAACGGTGCAGGCAAGAGCACACTCCTCTCCGCCATTGCCGGGTTGATACAGCCATCCTGCGGAACAGTCGAACTGTTTGGCAAGCCGCTGAACCAGTTCAGTCGTCACAGGCTGCTAAAAAAGGTCGGTTTCCTTAATCAGCTGCATGAGCATGAACCGCACCTGCCACTTCGTGTTCGTGATGTGGTTGCCATGGGAAGTACCGGTTATGCCACCCCCCTGTGGAGACGAAGCAATAACAGGGCAGAGGTCATGCAGGCACTCGAGCAGGTCGAGATGAACGATCTGGCAGAGCGCGATTTCCGGCATCTCTCCGGTGGACAGCGGCAGCGCGTCCGCCTTGCCCGGGCACTGGTCCGGCAGCCGCAACTGCTGCTGCTTGATGAGCCTTCTGCTGCACTGGACAGTAAACGTCAGGATAAGCTCTACACACTTCTTCGGAGCCTCTGTTCCGATCAGGGGATGACTATCATCATGGTGGAGCACGATATTGCCGCTATTACTGCCTATGTCGATTCTGTTGCATGCCTCAACCGCCGGATTCACCACCACGCCATGCAGGGCGAACATATCCCCGATGATATATGGCATGCCATGTATGGTGATCATATCCATATAGTGGCTCACGATGCCGGATGCATCGGCTGCGCACAGCCGGCAGAGGCAGATCAGTGATGGAGCTGCTGAGCCAGTTTTTCGCCAGTCAAGTGATGCAGGAGAGCCTGGCTCCCGCCCTGCTTATCGCCGTGGTAACCTCCTCCATGTCCGTGATGGTGCTGGCCCATCGTCTCTCTTTTCTCACTGTGGGTGTTTCGCACGCATCACTGGCAGGCCTGGGCCTTGCCGTCACACTTTCACTGCCGCTGCTTCCAACCGCAACCGTTACCGCCCTGCTGATTACTCTGTTATTGGCAAACATCCCCAAAAAACAGGGCATTACTGATGATGCCGGCATCGGCATGCTGTTTGCAGGAAGCATGGCGCTCGGCGTTGTGCTGATCTCAACGGCCAGCCGTTACGAGGTGGACCTGTTCGGACTGCTGTTCGGCAATATCCTGACCATCTCGGAAGCTGAAATGCAGTGGCTGTTGCTGGTTGGCGTACTGATCCTCGGAAGCATGGTTGTGCTTGCGCGTGGCTGGTGGAGCATCGCCTTTGATCCGGTAACGGCTGCAGCCGCAGGCCTCCCGGTTTCGACCATGCGTATGCTGCTTTATGGTGTTACAGGGCTGACTGTGGTGATGTGCGTCAAGCTTGCAGGCATTGTGCTGACCACAGGCCTGCTTGTGCTTCCTGCCGCCTGCGCCTGGTTCTGGGGGCGTTCACTGGCAGGGCTCTGGAGCCTGAGTGTTATCTTTTCGCTGACAGGCACAGTTGTCGGTCTGGTAATTTCATATCACAGGGATTGGCCCTCGGGTGCTACGGTGGTTATGGCGCTCTGTTGTATCTTTATCGCCAGTTGGGGGGGAGCATGGCTGAAGCAGTGCGTTCAAAAGCACGCAAAGCAGGAGTCCTGATCAGGCTTTTTGCTGCCGGTTACGACCTGCTCATTCTGTTCAGCGTTTGCATGGTGGCAGTCGGCATACCGATTACCATAAGCGCCGAACTGTTCGCAGCTCATCCGCCACAGTGGCTGCAATATGCCCTGTTTATGGCTGTCTCCTACGCCTACCTTGTCGGTTTCTGGTTTAAAGCCGGCGCTACAACAGGTATGCGGCCGTGGAAGCTGCGTCTGGCCATGACGGGTTCCGGCGACCCCATATCTCTGATGGCTGCCACAATACGTTTTTTCGGACTCATGATTACATGGCTGGCAATGGGTACAACCCTGCTCAACCCTTTCGGACATCATACCGGCGATCCCGAACTTATTGTTGCAGCAGCGCTGCCCGCACTGAGTCTGCTCTGCATGATACTGACCCCCAATCGCCAGGCACTGCATGATCTGATCTCCGGCACGGGTGTTTACCGTATCGAGGCGTAATCCTCTCATCGGCCCTGAACCAGATCACCCGTTTCAGACCGGAGAGAGCATTTGCTGTTACCGGATATTTTTTCTGCAGAATGCCGGGGCCGGTCGCCTGCAAGGTGCATACGGCCGGTCAGGCCGGATTTTCATCCGCGGCAATACCCCATTATAACCGTGCTTCCAGGCGGCTTTTATTCAGCCAGTATTTAACCAGCGCCACCCACGCGGGGCTCAACAGCAACGTCAAAGAGATCACGGCAATGATCAGCTGATACGATGTTTCGGCTATCACCCCTGCATGCATGCCGACGGCAGCCAGCACAAAGGCGAACTCTCCAATCTGTGCGAGCAACGCACCTGCGTAGATGCTGTCCGCCCAGCTGCTGCCAAGCGCACGCAGAATAAGTGCATTAATGGCCATATTGGTCACAAACACAGCCAGCACCAGCAGTGTAATCTGACCCCAGTTCTGCAGGATCAGGGTGATATCGACCAGCATGCCGACCGAGACAAAAAACATGGCCACGAAGATGATGCGGAAGGGTTCAAGGCTATGACGTACCCACCGGGTCTCTCTGGCAGCGCCAATAATCATGCCGCCGATAAAGGCGCCCAGGGCGGTGGAGAGACTGAACATGCCGGTAAGCAATCCCAGCCCCAGACAGATAATCATGGCAGCAAACACCTGCAGCTCATGGTCATCTTTTATCCAGTGGGTAAATGGCAGATGAATTTCCTCGCGATACACAATCCAGGAAAAGATTGCGATCATGGCAACGCCGCCGACCAGCTGCATGCTCAGTTCACGGAGCTGCACCTGCTCGCCACCAAGCAGACTCACGACAATCAGCATCGGAATAATGGCCAGATCCTGGGTTAACAGAATACCCAGGGTGTTCTGCCCCACGCCTGTATTCATCTCCCCCCAGTCCTGAAGCATTTTCAGTATCACTGCCGTACTGCTCAGGCTGATAACAAAACCGAACAGCACCGTCTGCCCTATCGGCCAACCGAGCCATTCGCCAAGCAGCCAGATGACGCCGACACTGATCAATATCTGCAACAGGGTCCCCACCACCGCGACGCGCCAGTTACTGACCAGACGCCGGGGAGAGACCTCCATGCCGACAAAAAAGAGCAGCAATACCACCCCGAAGGCCCCGAGGCGTTCCAGCAGCACCTTATCACTGATAAGACCGAGAAGTTCCGGCCCGAGACAGACGCCGGCGAGCAGATAACCGACCACATGTGGCTGATTCAGCAGCCTCAGTGACAGCCCGAGCATGAATATGATCAGCAGCACCACAACCAGTGTCGGCAGGGCAGGATCCATATGCATGCCGGTCACTGCTGGCCCCTCTGGGGCCGGATACGTGACAGGCCTGCCCCTGTTTCGATATACCATGTCAACTCAGCCATTTCACTCCCGCATCAAAACTTTCGCCATTCTGCCCGTTTGAATCTATAGTTTTGGAACGAGGATAAGATATGCACTCTGAGAATGAAACCGTGGAGTCCGGGGATGTCATGCTGGGTCATCACCTTGGTGATATGGCGGAAATCGGCTGGAAGGAGGCGTTGCAGGGTGAGCAAACCATCCTCCGTCTGGCAGACCCTTCCGCACAAATACTCGAGGCGCTCAGCGAACGGTTTTCACTGGACAGGTTGCATATCAAGGATATCTGCAACCCTCTTCATCCCCCTTACTTCACCCGGCTGGAAAATGGTGAGCTGCATATTATTTTGCGTTTTCCGGTTGAGCGGGAGACAGATGAGGAGGCCAGTGAAGTCTCCAGCGTATCTATTCTTGCCGATGGCAGAATGTGCGCGCTTATCTGGCCCGGTAAGCGCCATCACCGTTTTAGCAGTCATGACCTGGCCGGACTGGATGTTGACGAGTGCGTCTCTAAAATCATCCATATACTGGTCGACCATCTGTTGCAGCGTGTCTACGTGCTGCGCGAAGAGATGGACGAATTCGAGGATGAGTGTCTTGCCGATGTCGGCAGGGCTGATATGAACCGGCTGCTGCAGATGCGCAAGGAGCTCGCCTCGCTGGCGCGCCTGGCCAGAACCAATGCGATTGCCATTGAAAAGCTGAGAACGGATGCCGCCTATCAGGATAATCTTCGTCTGATTGATGCCCATGAGCATATGCACCGGGCGACATCCATCGCCGAATCAAGGGCTGAACATGCACTGAATGTGATGCAGGCGGTGCAGTCACTGCTTAGCCAGCGGTTAAATGATGTGATGAGATTTATTGCCGTGATTACGGTGATCATGACACCGATGGGCATCATTGCCGGTATCTTCGGCATGAACTTTACCCACATGGATGTACTCACCCACCCGTATGGCTTCGCCCTCTCCATCTGGGGTATGCTGGCGCTGGGTGCTGTGCTGGCACTTTTCTTCAAGATAAGGCAGTGGTGGTGATGCAGGCGCTGCCGGACATCTCTTCCACACCGCTTTTCAGCATCTTTGGCACAACGGTCACCGCAGGCCATGCGGTTTCTGCGATGCTCACGCTGCTACTTGGCCTGTGGCTGTCACGGAAAATGAAGCAACTGGTCATTGCCAGAGCCCCCCGATTCGATATCAATCAGAGCACGGCCAATACCATCGCCACGATGGTCTTCTATCTCGGCACGGTCATCTCGGTTCTGCTTGCCGTATCCCTGCTCGGCATTGAAATACAGAATATGGTGGTGCTGGCCGGAGCACTTTCGGTCGGCATCGGTTTCGGTCTGCAGAATATTGCCAATAATTTTGTTTCCGGCCTGATTCTTCTGTTTGATCGCAGCCTCAAGGTGGGCGACTATATTGAACTGGCCGACGGCTTGCGCGGAACGATCACCCAGATTCGTGTGCGCTCGACCATCGTCATGACCAATGATCATCTGGAGGTGATTGTACCCAACAGCGGTTTCATCTCCGGTCAGGTGATCAATTATACGCTGAGCAGCGACAGGCGCAGGCTGCATGTCCCGTTCAGTGTGGCCTACGGAAGCGATGTGCAGCATGTAATCGACACCGTACTGAAGGTTCCGGCATCGCTCGGTTTCGTTATCCATGATAATCCGGAGTGGGCTCCGAAGGTGTGGATGACCTCGATGGCGGATTCATCGCTGAACTTCGAGCTGCTGGTATGGATTCATGGCCAGGCAAGCGGCAGCCCCAGCGGCACGCTAAGCGAATGCCTGCTCGCGGTTCACAGGGCTCTGATCGAAAATGGCATTCAGATTCCATTTCCGCAGCGGGATATTCACATCAGGGAGACTCCCCAGCCGCTGGCGGAAAAAAGCTGAACAGAAAACCGATATTGCTGCAGACAGGCGTTCACCATGTTTTTCAGCACAGGACCGTTTATGAAGAGGGTCTCTCCCCCTCATCGGCCTGAACCGAAGCAGTTGCTTCCTGCTGCGCCTCCAGAAGCTCCCGTCTCTTGCGCCCGGTCTCTCCCACATAATAGGTGAGGTTGGCAATCATCAGCGAATAGATGGTAATGCCGAACAGCATGGTAAAGACCGCCACAATTCGACCGGCGGAAGTAACAGGATAGAGGTCACCATATCCGACGGTGGTTAATGTCACAAAGGCCCACCAGAGACCATCACTGACCTCGGCAAAGCCGGGATTATGCGGGTGCTCAAGCAGATATTCCGTGGCCCCGAAAATAAACACAATGCCGAACACCAGTGACATTGCTACCGGAAAACTGTCGTTGGAGAGGATCACCAGCTTCATCAGTCGCTCTCTGTTGGCCCGGATCAGGGTGCCCAGCCTCAGGGCAGGCGCAAGGCCTGCCACCTTGAACACGACAAAGAGCCGCAGCAGCGGTGAAGAGAGCAGCACCACCAGCGCAAGATCAAGCCAGTTGCTCTTCAGGTACGTCAGCCTGTGATCACTGTACCAGCAGCGCAGAAAGAAGAGGAATACAAAAAGGGAGAGAACTAGCAGGCTGGCCCAGTCAGGAACCTCGTCCCACAGAGAGGCGCCGACAGCTGCCAGTGTTGCAATGAACAGCAGGGCATCAAGGACTCGCCTTACTATCAGCCTGCTCTCCGTGGTCATGGCTTAGTGGCCTGAGCTCTTGTGGCCCAGATAACTTGCCAGCGCGACAAGTGCGATGCCGCCACCCATGTAGAGGATATTAAGGGGATCATCAAACTTCACACTGATCACATTTTTGAAGAACGAAACAATCAGAATCATCAGAATCACTTTGCCCAGCCGGTCTTTCAGGTCATCCAGGCTCTTGATCTGCAAAATGGAGCTTGCGGTATCCTCCTCGCGGGCGAACTCAATCTTGCTGATAAAAAGCTCGTATACGCCCAGTGCAAAAATCAGCAGCACCATGGCCAGCAGAAAATCATCTACAGCCGTAATCACATGGCTCACCACAATAGTGTGGAAATTTTCCACTTCATGGCCAAGGAAGTAGACATCAATAAACTCCAGCAGCAGCTTGCTCATATCAATTGCAGACAGGACAAACAGCATCGCCATACCGGCAATACAGGACCATACAGCCAGCAGTGTCAGGTAGCGTGAGCTCCACAACAGCTTTTCAAAGAAATCTTTCATCTACATCCGCCCTCTCTTTATCAATTTTCCAAACTGTAACATACGGAGTAAAACCGGGGCCAAAAAAAAGATCCCGATCCGTACTCAGCCACCCCACTCTCCGAGTCCGTGGCGAAGCACTTCCGGTGCATCACCGCAGAGATCAATAACGGTTGACGGTATCATACCGCACCACCCGACATCCATCATCACGCAGCCCAGATGCCTGACCCTGTCATGAATCTGATCCGGGTCGGTTACTGCATGTTCCTCACCGGGTAACTGCATCGATGTCGTCAGCAGCGGTTGACCGAGTTCTTCCAGCAGCATCTGGCAGATCCCATGTTCGGGAATCCTGATACCGATATCACGGCGCTTGCCGAATACCCGTTTGGAGAGCTGTGAACTGGCCGGAAGAATGAAGGTGAAGGGGCCGGGAAGCGAGCGCTTCAGTATCCGGTGAGCGCTGTTATCCATCTGGGCATAGCGGGCAGCCTGAGAGAGGTCGGAGCAGACAAGCGCCCATAGATGCCGATCATCGAGGTCTCGCAACATCCGTATCTCACCCAGGGCATCCAGAGATCCCGGCAGGGCCATCATTGCATAGGTTGTATCGGTCGGAACCACTGCAAAAAGGCCCTGGCGCAACAGCTCTGCTGCACGCCGGATCTGACGGATCTGCGGCCGGTCGGGATGAAGGCGTAAACGCTCGTATATATGCATGGCTGTCTGTTGTACCCGATCAGAGGCCCGGAATAAGCCCCTCAAGCGCTTTCTGAATCCTCTGCTCGGGTGTCGCTTTCTGAGGCTGCTGCTGTGCGTCAGGCGTGGCTGGCTGCGGCTGCTCTTCAGCCCTGCCCTTAATCACCTTCTCCAGACCTTTCAGCACATTGCCGCCACGAATGGCTTCAACATTCTCAATCAGTGATTCCGGATCTATTTCCGGGGTCACACGCGGTGAGGCAAAAGGGCCTTTGATGCGGAGCGGAATGGAAAGGCCCTTGCGTACCGTTACCGTATCACCCTGGCCGGTAAGTGTCCCGACCAGACGCGGCTTGACACGGTAATCCATTGTTCCATCCGGCAGATTGACAACACCCTGTCCGGTCAAACGAAAGAGCGGAGATGCCATAAACAGGTCATCATTTTTCACTATACCATTCCGGATAGTAAAGCCGCCTGAAAGCTGGGCGAAATCGGTCTGTTGCGGCCCCGTGCCCTGCCCCGGCGCAGTGAGGTTGCGCAACGTTCCGGCAATGTCGAAACCCTTCACGCTGCCGTCACGAAGAAGGAGATTGCCCTTACCATTAAGCCGTTTCGTTGCATTCTCCGGAAGCAGCCCGGTTGCCTTCAGATCGGTGTCCATCTGCAGCGTTCCGTTCAGCATCTCCATACCAGCCAGGGCCTTGAGCACCGGGCCGATCTTAACGCCGGTCACATGCATTGATTCGGTCCACTCTGCCGGGTAACGGCTGACATCCAGCGTCGCCGTCTCACTGACCTGTCCGCCGGCAAGGTCGAAACGCAGCGGGTCAAGCCTGAAAAGGCCGCGACTTGCATCCAGCGAACCTCTCAAATGGCCCAGTTCCAGGCCACGCAGATACATTTTTTCGATCTGAATCTGACTGCTTACCCGCCACCCTTTGAAGCCACGCAGGTCCGGCTCCTGTGGAGCAGTCGCCTCTGTGGTCTGAACTCCCCCGGCAGCAGAGGCGTCTGTGGCACCTTGCTGCTTTGGTGCAGGTTGTGGAAGCCATGGATCGGCATGCAGCTCTTTGGCCGCAATGCGCAGGCGTATATCGGGATCACTCTCGAAAGAGGCAACACCGGAGAGCTGTATCAACTCCCCGTCAGGCATCAACTGCACATCCCTCAACTCCAGCCTGCTGCCACTTCCGGCCAGCAGGGCTCCGAGCTTTATCTGTTTCCATGCTGCAGGGTGTGCCGCATACATCAGATCCAGTTCCGGTAGCAGTGAAGCAAGCCATGTCCGTTCAACCGGTTCACTCTTTACCCTCAGCTGGTACTCTGGCCTTTCACCCAGCTTCACCTCCCCCTGCGCACTCAGAAGGGGCCGGTTATTCAGGCCCAGTTCAAAATCCTTTAACTGAACGGTTCCGGCCCTGGCCATCTCGGCTTTCCACCTTGCATTCACAGCAATTTTCGCCATCAGGCCCATCTCTCCTGTTGAGAGACGCATACCATCAGGACGCTGTTCCAGCTTCAGGTCCAGCCGCAGGCTGGCATCTTCGGCCTTGCCCAGAAGCTCGGGAAACTCCGGCAACCATGATGTGAAAGACCCTAAACCAAGTGCCCCGCTTTTCAGTTCAGCCTGCAGAGGCAGCCGGTCAACATCCAGCCTGGAGATATCTCCGAGCGGCCCAACCCGCGCCTCCACTGTTATGGCTTCACCGGCAAGGCTGGCCGAGGCCTTCACCTCAACGGGGCGTTCAACCTGAACATCATTAATATCCAGCTGCAGATCGGTGAGCTCCAGCTGATTGCCCGAAACACGATCCACCCACACAAAACGGCCATGGTTTAACTGCATGGACTCGGCATTGAATGTAGCCAGTGCCGGAGAGGCCGCCGGTTTCTTCTCTGCGCGACCAGCCTCAGGGGCAGCCCCGCCAGCCGCTGTCGGCCCGGTAAGATCTTCCCAGTTGCCTTCTCCTTCACTGTTGCGCTCAAGAAACAGTTCCGGCGTATCGAGTGTAAAATGCTTGACCTCAATCTGCCTGCTGAACAGGGGAAGCAGAGCAAGCTGAACGTTCAGGCTTTCAACTTTAAGGAAATCCCGCTCACTGAAGCCTGCCCGGTTGGCAAGCCGGACATTGTCCAGACGCACACCTACCCACGGAAACAGTGAGGCCTTGATCTCTCCAACCTGAAGCGCCCGGCCTGTTGCATCCTCAACCGCCCTGGTGATTTGTGGCTTGTAGTCATTCACATCAATAAAGAAGGGAATGACCAGCAACATGCCCATGATCAGCGCTAAAACAGCCAGACTGTATTTTACAGTTCTCTTCACCATTCAAATAACCCCCATAGGCTGATCGTGGACGGAAAAGTGAATCACATCAAGGGCGGAAAATGCGCCAGCAGTGCCGGAAAATCATCCACCACATCCACTGCACCCTGCGCATAAAGTATCTCGGCCGGTTCCACACCAAAGGAGACCCCGACTGCACGCAAATTGGCCGAAGCGGCCATCTGCATGTCAAAAATTGCGTCACCAACCAGTGTCGTTCTCTCCGGCAGCACACCAAGCTCGTCCATGCACTCAAGTGCCATGGCCGGGTGCGGCTTTGAAAGACAACAGTCGGCCGTTCTCAGCACGAGAAAGTATCCGGCCAGGTCAAACTGTTTCAGCACCCGTATCAGGCCCGGTTTCGACTTTCCGGTTACAATACCCATCCAGTAACCACGCCGCTGCAACTCATCCAGCGTCTCGGTAACACCGGGGTAGAGTGACAGCGAAGCTTCAGCTGCACTGTAATATTGCCGGTAAGCCTCAACAATCCGTTCATTGCAGGAGAGATCGGAAGAGAGGGCTTCAACAGCCGCCTTAAGTGAAAGCCCGATCACGCCATCTACTGCACCATCCCCGGGAGCAGGAAGACCGGTCGCCACAAACGCCTGCTGCATCGCCTTTACAATCGCAGCATGCGAATCGGTCAATGTTCCGTCACAATCAAACAGGATCAGATGCGGCTCTTTTACTTCGTCCGGTAATTTGCTCATAGACTCCGGGGTCGCTTTTTTATTTTTCGGCCATGGTTCCGGGCAACTGCTTGGAGCGAACCCATGTCAATGCCACTCCTGCAAATAATAAAGGGCGCAAATGCGCCCCTTTAAAATTTATGGCCGAGTCCGGTCAGCGGTTCAGGAACAGGGCATTGTTAATGTTCTCAATGCTCAGAATACCCACCTGCTTGCCATCATTAACAACAGGGATACGGCGCAGGTTCTTCAGTCCCATAAAAGAGGCGGCCTTCAGTACCGAATCATCAGATGAGACAGCAACCGGGTTGGCTGTCATCACATCGCCGACTTTCATGTTGAGAACCTTACCATAGTTCTCTTCCATCGCTTCAAAGTCACGGGCATGCAGCGAATCGTGGACATACTCGCCCTGACCCGGATAGAGCGGCATTAAAACATCCCGAACCGTTACAATGCCGATCAGGTTTCCATCATCGTCTGCAACCATAACCTGAGGGCAGTTGTGCATAACCATCTTTGAGACGGCTGTATGCAGTGAATCATCCGTGGAAACCGATATCACTTCACTGCTCATGGCCTCACTTACTTTCATAACGAATCCTCCCTTCAGGTGATAAATTGAACTACAGAAACTACCACGCTCTTCCGGTCTGTAAAGCAACACCGGCGCGGAGAGTGAGAGGTGGTTTTTTGAGCATGAGCGGCGCGACAAGCGGGGCCGTATACGGCAAGACCGGCTTAACAGGCTTAATCAAAAAGGTGCCGCAGCTTGTATCCGGTGCTGCCGACCAGACCCCGCCCCCTGGGTGAAACTTCGTAGAGTGTGCTGACGCCCACGCCCTTCAGCGTCAGGTTACGTGGCGAACCAATCACAATATCATCCGAATAGTCGCGAATCTTTGTATGGATCAGGCCATAGACAATCTCATCGATAAGCACCTGGTTGGTCCTGGCAATACCTTCAATCCGGGCGCCTTTATCCATTGCATGGCCGATGTAATCCTTGGTGACTCCCGGAATCTCCTTCACGTAACCGCAGGTAATACCAATCCGGCAATCCATTCTGCCAACAATCTTTTTCAGCTTTTTCCTGTCGTTATCGATGCTGCTCACCATCAGCATCGCAGCCAGAACCGAATCGATGGCCGTTTCAAATACAGCCATCACGCCATCTCCCAGCCGTTTCACCACCGTTCCATTGTTCCTGATAACCGCCTGTTCACAAATATCACAGAACATACGGTTGCGCATGAACCCCTTGGTGTGCCCCATTTCGCGCTTGTACTGGGTTGAACCGACCAGGTCGGTGAACATGATGCACTTGTAGTGATCGGGCGTGGTTGCAATCACCCGCGCAACATCTTCAATAATGGCATCCAGATCGAGTGGCGTGGTGTCCAGCTGGTTTGCCGGACGTGCTGCAGCCAGCTGGGGGAGAACCGAAGTCTCTCCGCTTGCAATCAGCTCGACTGTTGAATCATTCTCGAGTGCTCTGGCAATCTCTTCGGACTGGCTTTTTCCACCCACTGCAGTCAGGTGACTTACCTGCTCAACCGGTTTCTCTTTTCGTCTGGTCATCGCAACCTCCACCTCATATGAGGTGTCCTACTATCGGCAGCTCCACGGCGGTTAATGTGCTCTATCTCACATTAACCGGTAGCAGTAATCACTCCCGGAAGTTGGTAAACATCAATGGACGGTCGGCATTCATGCCCCGGATCAGGCTCATTACAGCCTGAAGATCATCCCGTTTCTTGCCGGTCACGCGCACCTGGTCTCCCTGAATCGCAGCCTGCACCTTCATCTTCTCTTCCTTGATCAGCTTCACAATCTTTTTGGCCAGCTCCGTGCTGACACCCTGTTTGATGGCAATCTTCTGCCGCCTGTTGCTTCCGCTGGCATGCTCCATGTCGCCATAATCAAGGCATTTTGAATCGAGGTTCCGCTTCACCATTCTGGCACGCAGAATCTCGGTCACGGTATTGACCTGTGCATCTGAACTCCCGAGCACGGTAATCCCGTCGTCTGCCAGATCAATCGCAGCGCTGCTGCCTTTAAAATCATAACGCGTGGTGATCTCTTTCTTTACCTGATTGATGGCGTTATCCATCTCCTGCATATCAATTTCGGACACAATATCAAAACTTGGCATAGGGTTCTCTCCATACAGTCCCGGCGTGTGATTCGGGGTATCTTGCCCTTCACCCTTCCACGAGCGGAAGGTTAAAACATTCTCAAAAACGGCTGCTCTCTGTCGGCAAATCAGCCCAGCGACTTCAGTCTCACTTCGGCTGCTTTTAGCTCTTCGAGCCTGGAACGGTTCTCTTCCAGATCACTGCGCACCCCGGCAACCACCGCTTCCGGCGCGCTGTCGACAAATTTCCGGTTGGAGAGGCGGCCTTCAAGAACAGCCACATCCTTCCCGACTTTGACGAGATTCTTCTCAATACGTGCCAGCTCTTCAGCCACATCAACCAATCCGGCCAATGGCAGAAATACGATTGCATCGGCCAGAGGTGCTACGGCAGCCCCTTCGACATCGGCACCCTCGGCAAGCCACTCCAGCGATTCCAGCCGTGCCAGGCTCATCAACACTTTCTGCTGGGATTCCAGCTCGGCCCGAACTGCATCATTTGCAGAGATCCGGGCCACAACCTTTTTAGCCGGTGAAACATTCATCTCGCCACGAATCGAACGGATGGCAGTAACGACCTCCATGACCCGATTCATGCGCGATACCGCCTTGGCATCCCCGGCATACGTGCCAATCCAGTCTGCCGTCACCAGACGCGCATCCGGACCATGCAGCTCCTGGAACAGCGCCTCGGTAATAAACGGGCAGATCGGATGCAGCAGCCGCAACCAGCCATCAAGCGCGGTCAGCATCACGATCTGGGTTTCTGCCCTGGCTGCTGCATCATCTTTATAGAGTGACACCTTGGCTGCTTCGACATACCAGTCGCAGTAGATGCCCCAGATAAAGTTATACAGCGTGCCGGCCGCTTCGTTAAAGCGGTACCCGGTCAGCGCCTGCTCTACTTCCCGGGCGGTACGGTCCAGCTCTGTCAGTATCCAGCGATTCACATCCGAGGATGGTTTCACATTCACATCCGGCTGCGCATCGCCACGGTTCATAAATACAAAGCGTGACGCATTCCATATCTTGTTCATGAAGTTGCGATTGGATTCGATGCGTTTCACATCCAGCTTCACATCACGGCCCGGTGTCGCCATGTGGGCCAGCGTGAAGCGCAGTGCATCTGCACCGTATGCATCGATAATCTCCAGCGGATCAATCACATTACCCTTGGACTTGGACATCTTCTGCCCCTGAGCGTCACGGATCAGCGCATGGATATAGATATCTTTAAACGGAACCCTGCCGGTGAACTTCATGCCCATCATGATCATGCGGGCTACCCAGAAGAAGATAATATCAAAGCCGGTCACCAGCACATTGGTAGAGTAGAAATTCTCCATCTCCCTCGTACTCTCAGGCCAGCCAAGGGTGGAGAAGGGCCACAGGCCTGATGAGAACCAGGTATCAAGCACATCTTCATCCTGCCGGATCTGCCTGGAGCCGCAGCCACCACAATACTCAGGCGTGCCCCGATCTACCGTGATATGCTCACAATCAGCACAATACCAGGCAGGGATACGGTGACCCCACCACAACTGCCGCGAAATGCACCAGTCCTGAATATTGCGCATCCACTCGAAATAGGTCTTCTCCCAGTGCTGCGGCACAAAACGGATATTACCGTCTTCCACCGCTTTGATGGCCGGATCAGCCAGTTCCTGAATCGCAACATACCACTGATCGGTCAGGTAGGGTTCAATCACCGCATGCGAACGGTCACCGCGCCCTACTTTGTGCGTATGATCCTCAACCTTGTAGAGCAGCCCTTCAGCCTCCAGATCGGCCACCATGCGTTCACGGGCTTCATACCGGTCCAGGCCCCGATACTGTTCGGGAATAACGGCATCATCATTGATATGGGCGCGATCGGTAAAGATATTGATCACAGCAAGGCCGTGGCGCCTGCCCACCTCATAATCGTTAAAGTCGTGGGCAGGCGTGATCTTCACACAACCGGTGCCGAACTCAGGGTCAACATAATCATCAGCAATGACCGGGATCGTGCGATTACACAATGGCAATATCAGTTCCTTGCCAATCAGATCCCTGTAACGCGCATCATCGGGATGAACCGCCACCGCACCGTCACCAAGCATGGTTTCAGGGCGGGTAGTCGCCACAATCACATGCCTGGATGGATCATCAGCGTGCGGATACTGGATATGCCAGAAATGGCCCTGTTCCTCATCATACACCACCTCAAGATCGGAAACGGCCGTTTCCAGCACCGGATCCCAGTTGACCAGTCGTTTGCCACGATAAATCAGCCCCTCTTCATAAAGACGGACAAAAACCTCGCGCACGGCGCTGGATGATGATTCGTCCATGGTAAAACGTTCGCGTGACCAGTCCAGGGAGAGGCCAAGGCGCTTCATCTGCCCCAGAATCACGCCGCCTGATTCAGCTTTCCACTCCCAGACCTTCTCAACAAACTTCTCGCGGCCCAGATCTCTTCTATGCGCCCCCTGTGCATCCAGCTGGCGTTCCACCACCATCTGTGTGGCAATGCCGGCATGATCCAGACCCAGCTGCCACAGAACAGACTTGCCCTGCATACGCTGCCAGCGAATCAGAATGTCCTGAATGGTGTCGGAGAAGGCGTGCCCCATATGCAGACTGCCCGTCACATTGGGTGGCGGAAGCGTGATACTGTAGTGCTCATCAGCATCAAGTCCGGGCCTGAACGCATCCGAATTGACCCACTGATCGCTGATGGCAGGCTCAAAACTCTGCGGATCGTAGGTTTTGGCGGGCTCGTTCGCTTGGTTACTCATGGTCTCTTCTATTCCTCTGAATTCTCTTCGTGACCTTCGCCATCCTGCTCTTTACTCATCTCTGCCAGATGGTGATAGAGCGAACGCCTGATCAGGATCGGCAGCTCATGCCGGAGCTGTTGCATCACATCATCGGCAACCTGTTCAAGCAGCTGCTCCAGATGCCGGTGATCGACATGCAGTTGTCTGTGCGCCTCCCCGGCCGGCTCATACCGGTCCGACTCCTGCGCTGCTGAGGCTGCCCGGCTCCCTGTCGCAGACATATCAGCAGCCTCAGCTGAAGACGGGCCATGGGCGGAACGTATGGTAAGAAGATTACCCTGCGGGTTATTGACCAGCATCTCCTCAGTCAGCACAACGCGCTGTATGGAGATCGGTGAGCCGGCAGGTTCCTCCTCTTCATCCTCAGCTTCTTCCTCATCCGAATATCCGTCAAAATCGGACGGCCCATCGTATGCATCCTGCTCCCACACCGGTTCGGGGTCAGGTTCGGATTCAGGCTCAGGCCCGGATTCCGGAGCGGCCTCATCTGCTGCTTCGGCAGGAGGCTCAGACAGGATCGGCTCGCTTTCAAGTTCACCGATCTCTTCATCGAGTTCATGCAGCTTCGCTTCGATCTCCTCGACAGAGATATCCTCTTCCACGTGATCATCGTTATGACTCTCGCCTTCACGCAAAAGCTGATTAAGGCTCTCGAGAATATCGTCGATGTCGCGCTCTTTACTCATTGCACGCATGGTACGAAAGCTAGGCTGTATGAGCAAAGAATATGATGCTCGGCTCCTGCCTCGCCCTGCAGTTGCAGCGCTTTACAAGCGTCCAATTGAATCATCCTGTTCAATTGTCACATTTATTCGCTTCTGGTTCCGAGATAAGTCGGGTCCATCTCCAGCTGCCGGTAGGTGCGAAAACGCTCCCGTGCCGCCTGCTTCAACCCGTCATCCCAGCTGTCGACAAAATCAACAATGTGGGAAAATCCCGACATCTCCGTCGGCACCTCCAGGCAACCGTTAATCAGCACTGCAGGATCATTATCACGGACAATACCGGTCGCAAGCAGGATCGGCTGCAGAGCATTGGCTTCGGCATCCTCTCCCGCAATGGCATGTGCCAGAAATGATTCAGGGTGAACCGTCCACAGTCGTTCATCAAGCTGGGCCATGAAACCCTCATCGGGACAGAGAATCAGAACATGAGGCTCAAGCCGGTTGCGGCGCAGCAGCAGCCTGGCAATCCCTTCAACCCGGTCCGGCTGATCCAGCAGTTCAAAGTGGACCCTGGTCGCTTCGGCTTTTTTTTCTCCGGTTCTGTTCTTATCAGAAGCCGCTTCACTCATTGTTGAACTTTCCCTTCCAGAACCGCATCAAAATCACCAGTGCGGCAATCGGCATCAACAGTGTCACCGGGAGAGCAGTCGATGGCTGAATCCTGTACCCGAGCCCAAGCACGGCAGCCTCGATCATCAGAATCACGGCTGGCACCTTCCACGCCCACTCACTCTCCTCCCACGCCCCTTTCGGCCAGCGCATCACCCAGTGCTGTGCGGCAGACATTGTTGCCATACCGATGCCTGCACCTGCCCAGACATCCAGCGGAAAGTGAACACCGCCATAGATACGGCCATAAGCAGCCATTGCAAAGAGACCGGCAAAGGCCCACGCCTGCCATTGATCCCGTTTCCAGAGCATGAACGCCATCAACAGCATAACGCCGCAGGATGTTGCATGCCCGGATGGAAAACTGTGCGACTGCAGCGCATCCCCGAGCAGATGCACACTCTCCAGCACAGCCGGTGGCCGGGGCATATCAAAAACGCGTTTCAGCAGCTGGGCGATCAGTCCGGAACCGGCAAACGCGATGAGTGCAGCGATCCCCAGACGAAGCCGGAACAGCATCACACAGGAGATGATCAGTGCGATCACCAGCCCGTCGCCAAAACCGCTGACAAATCCAATCAACCCATCGCCCCAGGCAGAGTTGGCACCGTTGATCAGTGTGAACAGCTCTCTGTTCCAGACTCCGACCGGCACAGCAGCAAGCAGGAAACAGGCAGCAAATATCGTGCCTCGAAAGCAGGCAGGTCGCATCAATCAGCTACCGCGATTGATCAGGTAATCAACCACCAGCCGGACACCGGCTCCGGTTCCGCCGATCGGTGCAATATCATCTCCCTTCATGTTCCAGGCTGTGCCTGCAATATCAAGATGCGCCCATGGTATGTCATCAACAAAACGGGAGAGGAAACATGCCGCAGTAATCGTACCTGCCTCCCGGCCGCCGGTATTCTTGATATCGGCAATTTTGGAATCGATCTGTTCCTGATACTCCTCAAACAGCGGCAGCTCCCAGACCCGGTCGTGGGTATGTTCACCCGATCTTTTCAGGCCGGCCTTGACCTTTTCACCGGTGCCAAGCAGGCCGCTTGCCTGTGAACCCAGCGCAATGACGCAGGCCCCGGTCAGGGTTGCAAAATCGATAATTTCAGCCGGCTTCTTCCCGGCCGCGTAGGCCAGCGCATCACACAATATAAGGCGCCCTTCCGCATCGGTATTAAGCACCTCGATATTGATCCCCTTATAAGATTTGATGATATCACCGGGCTTATAAGCCGCACTGCCGAGCAGATTCTCGGTAGCAGGGATCACGCCCAGCAGATTAACCGGCAGGCTCATCTCGGTAACTGCCTTGAAGATGCCCAGCACAGCTGCCGAACCGCACATATCGAACTTCATCTCATCCATCGTGGCCGCCGGCTTGATCGAGATACCACCGGCATCAAAGGTCAGCCCTTTGCCAACCAGGGCCACCGGAGCATCACCTTTTTTGCCACCACTGTATTCCAGCACAATAAAACGCGGCTCCTTGGCCGAGCCCTGATTGACTGCCAGAAGGGCGGTAAACCCCGCTTTCTCAATAGCTTTTTTATTCATCACGGTAACTTTCAGTTTCTTGTGTTTCAGCGCTGCTGCCTGATCGCCGAGAAATTCCGGCGTGCAGACGTTCCCCGGCTCATTGCCCAGATCGCGTGCAAGGTTGGTTCCCATAGAGACCGCCCTTGCCGTTGCCACAGCCGCCTCTGCCGCTTCCAGATCACGGCGTGACGGGACCATGATGGTGACGCTTCTCAATGCCCGCCTGTTCTCCTTTTTCCCGGTCCGGTATTTATCAAATGTGTAGAGCCCCAGCCATACGCCCTCTGCAATCGCCTGCACCTTGTCACCCAGTGAAGCACCACGAACATTCAGTTCGGGAAAATAGAGGGAGATATCACGCGCGCCACCAGTCTCAAGCTTGCGTGCTGTTTTGCTGGCAAGTACACGCAGCTTCTGCAGCGTCAGCTTCTTCTCGTCACCTGCCCCTGCCAGCTCCACACGCTGGGTATAGGTGCCCTGCACATCATAGAGGGTATGTGATGCTCCGAATTCGCCGGAGTGATCGAATTTTCTCAAAAATGCACCAATCTCCTTTCCGGTAGCCTGCTGAAGTTCCCTGCCTGACCCGGTCAGCTTGCGCCCTTCAAGAAGTGGCAGCACCACCGCATCATCGCGCTGCTTATGTGCACTGCCTGCCTTGACTGAAATCTCGATCATTATCTGCTCCTGATTTGAAAAAACTGTTTGTTTCTCCCCTCGAGACCCGAAGATAGTATAAAAGGAAGATGTACACCACAGAGACACGGAGTTCACAAAGAAAATATAAATCGTTCTTATCCGCACTCATCTGTATCTGATATTTTCTTTCGTGCCTTCGTGCGGATTATCCTGTTTTTTTCTCCTGTTTCCATACAGCGGAGAAAAGGCCGCCAGTTACGCCGGGGGATTTATCTGCCGGGTTGAAATCCGGGACTGTCGGGATGCAACCGGCAATGGCCGCATCTTTTTTTGTCATTCCAGCGCAGGCTGGACAAAAAGGCAGGAGAGCCGATTTGGACGGCTGCAAGCCGCCCGCAGGGTGAGGGGCAAGGATGCCCCGAATCACAATTTCACAGGAGAGGGAAATTGGACGCAACGCAGTGCGCCCTTGGGTGAGGGGCAGGATGCCCCG
>JAVVEJ010000021.1:0-43848 GCA_032251395.1 Mariprofundaceae bacterium | reverse complement strand
GAGCACCGGATCAATATTGCCATCAACCTCTCCGCACGCAGTCTCATGGAGCCTGACCTGATTGCATCAATCAGGGCCAGCCTGAGTAAACACCGGGTTTCTCCCGGTGATTTCACGCTTGAAATCACCGAAAGTGCTCTCATGGGACAACCGGACATGGCCCTCCGGATAATCCATGAGTTAAAGGCCATGGGTTTTTTACTCGCGCTCGATGACTATGGAACCGGCTATACATCACTGAGTTATCTGAAGGATATGCCCGTAGATGAGCTCAAGATCGACCAGTCTTTTATCTTCAACTGCCTCAAAAGCGACAGGGACTGTGCCATTGTCGAGTCAACCATCAGCCTTGTCGGCAAGCTGGGCCTGAAGGTTGTTGCCGAGGGCATCGAGAACAGAGAGGTATGGAACAGGCTGCAGGAGATGGGCTGCGACAAGGGACAAGGCTATTTTATAGCCAGACCCATGCCGCCGGAAGAGTTTTCACAATGGCTGGAAAACTCCGAGTGGTCTCAGCCCTGACACCGCCCTCATCAAGCCGCCCGGTATGCCGGCATTAATTTCACTGGCCTTTCCCTCTCCTCTTTTTTCTGAAGCGCTGCCCCTCGAACCTTATTGCGCCTGAATACGATCCCTGATCTTCGGGTGATTGCGAACCGACTGGCTGGCCCAGACAAGTTCGAAACCGGTCTCGAGAAACTGGTCGGGTGCGATACCCTCCTTACAGATTCCCATGATGCATGTCCTTACCGGCTTAAGCCCGATATAACGGGCCACACTGCGATAGGCGTAATAGGCCAGCTCCGAACAGCTGAAACTGTTGTGCGGCTCATCCCTGAAATCAAAACGGAAATCGTAACGTGCGCCCAGACAGGTCAGCACCACTTTACGTGCAGCGGCTACAGCTTCACTGCGTGTGATCTCTTCGCTCTGTTTAAGCTTCTGGTAAATTTTCTCTTCGGAAGGCAGGAATGTTGTTTTGGTGAAAACTTTCTCTGATTGTTGTGGATCATTCAGCTTTTCCGGCAGGCGAAGAATCAGCATCCTGTCGCAGCGGCAGAAGTTGATCACATCCTCCATAAACACACCGTCAGCCATCGCGTGTATAACCATCTGTTTTCCGGTTTTGAAATCATCGCGCTGTACGCGTTTCAGTTTTTCAGGATTGTCATCAATCATTGTGCCGGCTGACTTCCGGTCTCTCTCAGTGGCACTGCCATAAAAGAATCCGACATGACTGAACAGTCCTGGAATAAACAGTCCGTCGAGGTAGTTATCATAAGATCTGAGCACCACATCGCCGGGCCGGATGATATCGATGACTTCACGCACATCCTCGCCCCTGACCCGGTATGAGCTGGGGTCATAAACAAGAAAGAGTGGGAATTTGAAATATTTCAGATCTCCGAACCATGTGAGAAGTTTCTCATACCAGCGTTTTTGTTCGGCATTATAATATTTATCCATAGTTATCCCCCTTCCTGATAACGAACGACTATAGCCCAATATTGATGCTGTTGCACAAAGCCTGAATTTGTATCAAACACGTAGGGAAAGCCGAAGCAGTTAAACGAATAAGGCCCACTCAGAGAGCAGGCCTTATGAAGTTTGGCTGGGGGACGTGGACTATTCGGGCCGTCCATGGCCCTCACCCCTTCGGGGCCACCGCAAGCGGATGTTCACAATTGTGCAGGAGAGCACAATTGCACGGTCCCCGCGCCCTGGAAGGGTGGTGCACACGGAAGTGCACCATGAATTCGCTATCGTGCAAATCGGTCGAACCGTTGATACTCATCCGGAGTCCCATATTCAAATTAGAAAGGGCCTCACAAGGAGGCCCTTTTTAATTTGGCTGGGGGACGTGGACTATTCGGGCCGTCCATGGCCCTCACCCCTTCGGGGCCACCGCAAGCGGATGTTCCGATTTGCTATCTTGCAAATCGGTCGAACCGTTGATACTCACCCTAAGTCCCATACTCAAATTAAAAAGGGCCCCACAAGGAGGCCCTTTCTAATTTGGCTGGGGGACGTGGACTCGAACCACGATTGACGGTGTCAGAGACCGCTGTCCTACCATTAGACGATCCCCCATTCGGAGGCCGCACCATAATTGCAGAGGGATAAGTCGTCAATTACCAATCGGATATGCTCACAAGCCATTCAATCCGGAGTCATCAATTCACTGTCGACAGGGGGCAGTGATGCGCACCGGAGATCAGGCCAGCCACTCCATGAGCTGTGCCTCATCAACCACCCTGATGCCCAGCGACTCAGCCTTGCTGAGCTTGGAGCCGGCATTCTCGCCGGCAATCACCAGATCAGTATTTTTTGAAACGGATCCGGTCGGTTTCGCACCGAGTTTTCTCAGGCGTTCATGGGCATCACTGCGTTTGATCTGATGCAGTGTTCCGGTTAAAACAACAATCTTTCCAGCCAGAGGGTGATCGCCGGGAATCTCTCTTGCTTTGACTGTTTCCGGCCAGATACCCGATGCTTTCAGTGCACTCAGCACCTCCCGGTTATGTGCCTCTGCAAAAAAAGAGCGGATACTTGCAGCCACTTCAGGGCCGACATCATCGACTGCCTGCAGCGACTCCATATCCGCATCCATGATCGCCTCCATTGAACAGAACGCCTCGCTCAAAGAGATGGCTGTCACCTCTCCAACATGGCGTATGCCCAGGGCAAAGAGGAATTTTGACAAAGGCTTTTGCTTACTTATCTCAACGGCCAGCTTAAGGTTATCAATCTTCTTCCTGCCAAATCCTTCACGACCGGTAAAAGCATCAAAATCGATACGGTAGATGTCGGCAACCGATTTCAGCTTCAATGGAGATCCTTCAGGTTCATCAGTCAGCATCTCAATCAGCTTCTCTCCCATCCCCTCAATATCCATGGCACCGCGCGAAACAAAGTGTTTCAGCCTCTCTTTAAGCTGGGCCGGACAGGAGAGGCCACCTGAGCAGCGAATCGCCACCTCAGCTTCAGATCGCTCGACATGTGACCCGCAAACAGGGCAAAAGACGGGCGCAGTAATCATCGGAGCCCTCTCGCCATCAACAGCGACCACCCGAACCACCTCGGGAATCACATCGCCCGCCCGGCGCACCACAACTTCATCACCTTCCCTGACATCCTTGCGCTGCAGCTCCTGAATGTTGTGCAGGGTAGCTCTTGAGACCATGACACCCGCCACTTTCACCGGAATCATCTCTGCAACAGGTGTAATCACACCGGTTCGCCCCACCTGCCAGACAATCCTCTTCACCCGTGTGATCGCCTCTTCAGCCGGAAACTTATGTGCAATTGCCCAGCGCGGAGAGCGTGAGACAGCCCCGATCTCCTGCTGAAGATTGAATGCATCCACTTTATAGACCAGCCCATCGATCTCGTATGGGAGTGTTGCCCGCCGCTGCTGCCATTGACGATAATGCTTCAGCAGCTCTTCGACACCCTGCAGCTTCTCATAGCCCTGAATAGAGAAGCCCAGCTCTTTGAGTCGCAGCAGCAGTCCGCTCTGGGATGCGGCCAGCTGGGCGCCCCCTTCACCCGCCCCATAGGCAAAAAAGCTCAGCTTTCTTGCTGCGGTTACTTTCGGATCAAGCTGTCTGAGAGAGCCGGCTGCAGCATTTCTCGGATTGGCAAATAATTTTTCACCCGCAGTTTCCTGTGCATGATTAAGTGCTTCGAACGAGGATTTGGACATATAGACCTCGCCACGAACCTCGAGAAGATCCGGAAGGTCTGCGCCCGCAAGGTGCCATGGGATATCTGCTATGGTACGGATGTTGTCGGTCACATCCTCACCGGCCCGGCCATCGCCACGTGTTGCAGCAACAGCAAGAGTTCCGTTTTCATAGCGTAGATTAACAGCCAGACCATCAATTTTTGGTTCGACGATATATTGGAACGGTTCCCCGACCATTTCCCCTGTCCGGCGATCAAAATCGCGCACCTCATCATCATTAAATGCATTGGCAAGTGAAAGTAGCGGGGTCAGATGCTCTCGTGGTTCAAATACATGGCTGGGTGGAGCACCAACCGTCCGGGTGGGCGAATCGGCCGGTACAGGTTCAGCAAGGCTCTTCTCCAGCCGGCCAAGTTCACGCAGCATCTCGTCGTACTCGGCATCCGGAATGGATGGAGCATCAAGCAGGTAATATCTGTAATTATGTTCGGTCAGTTCAGCCCGAAGTTTTTCAATGCGATCGCGCAGCTGCCGGTCAGCTTCCCTGTTCGGATCCGGATTTGTTGGCCCCTGATTCATTCAGCAATTCCTCGACACCCTTGATGACGGACTCGGACATCCACTCTACTGCGCCCACAAGGTGATAACGTACCTGTCCCTGTCGATCAATCAAGAATGTTTCCGGATACCGGAAAACGCCATAGCTGTGAGAAACAGCGGAGTCCGCATCATGCAGTATCTGAAACGGCAGCTTGTACTCCCTGACAAATGCGGAGAGATCACTGGCATCCCTGTCGACTGAAACTGCCACCACCTTCAGCCCCTGCCCTGCATACTTGTCGTGAAGAGCAGCCATGGACGGCATCTCTTTGCGGCAGGGTGGGCACCAGGTAGCCCAGAAATTCAGCACAATCACTTCCCCTTCGGAAAGGCCATGCATCTTCCCCTCCAGGTCGGGCAGTGTGAACGGTATTGCCGCCCCCCCCTCCGATACGCTCTTTTTAGCCTCCGGAAGACCGAGCCATGCGACTATCCCGGCCACCAGTACAATTCCAATGATGGCCAGCCAGCGTGTCAGCATCTTCTGCACTCCTTCATCAATCGATTCAACCTCTCTTCAAGTTCTGCCTGACTGATACGGTGCATCATGCTCACTACACCTTCAACCAGCACTACCGGCACATCGGCGCCGAATCTGGCAGCCAGTTCAAGCTCTCTGTCTACATCAATGACTTCAAGGCGGCAGAGACCCTTTTCTGCGACAAACCGGGCAGCCGCCTCCGCATCTTCACAGAGGCAGCACCCTTTCCGGCTCATCACCTGAACCCGGGGAAGACTCAAACCGGCGCCTACTTCCTGGGTGGATAAATAACTGTGAAAACCTGATCGCCATGGCGATCAATCAACACACGCAGTGCCACGTCATCAGCAAGCACCTCGGCATGTTTATCAAATGATTCCGGTGTTGTGACCACACGGCCATTAACCTTAACAATCACATCTCCGGGCTCGATGCCAGCCTGAAAACCCGGCGAACCACGCATGATCTGCTGGACCACGACACCCTGGCTGGCTCTGACACGGAGGGATTCGGCAACCTCCGGGGTCAGCGCCTTCAGGCTCAGTCCGTGTACAGCTGCCTGTTTACTGCTCTGCTGACGGCTACCCTCTGCAACCTGGTCTTCCGGCATTGCTTCAACCACAACAGGGATCGTTATCGATTTTCCGTCCCTGATGATCTCCACCTGCACCCGGTCGCCGGGTTTATGGCGTGCCACACGGATCGGCAGGTCGTGCGCCTGTCTGATCTCATGCTCATCAATACGAACAATAACATCACCGGCCTGAATGCCGGCCTTGTCTGCAGCCGAGCCGGACTCCACCTGAGGTATCAACGCACCATGGCGGTTCTTCAGGCCAAGCGCCTTCATTGTCTCTTTATCGATATCGCGAATCATAACGCCCAGACGCGCACGCTGAACCCGGCCGCTTTCCCGCAGTTCATCAAATACGGAGTGCGCCAGATTGATCGGAATGGCAAATCCGATGCCGTTGTTGCCGCCGCTTCTGGAGTAGATGGCGGTGTTAATGCCGACCACCTCACCCTTTGCATTGAAAAGCGGGCCACCTGAGTTTCCGGGATTAATTGCCGCATCGGTCTGGATAAAATTATCATAGGGGCCGGCACCGATCACTCGCCCTTTGGCAGAGACAATTCCTGCCGTCACGGTCTGCTCCAGCCCGAATGGATTACCAATGGCCACAACCCAGTCTCCGACCCTCAATTGATCGGAATCACCCAGCTTAACGCCCCGGAGACCTTTGGCCTCAATTTTCAGCAGCGCCAGATCCAGCTTGGCATCGGTACCGATCACCTCTGCCTTAAACTCATCGCCTTCACTGTTTTTAACAACCACCTCGTCAGCACCATCGACTACATGGTTATTGGTAATCACATAGCCATCCTTTGAGAGAATAAAACCGGAACCGAGAGAGTGGCGCTCTTCAGGTTGCTGATTACGGAACATATCGCGAAACAGTTCATCAAACGGGGAGCCGAACGGCATTTGAGGCATCGGCCGGGCCCGGGCCAGTTTGGTGGTGCTGATGTTCACAACCGACTGTTTCTGTGCTGCCGCCAGATCGGCAAAGCTTTCCGGCATTGCCTGCGAGATGGCCGGAAGCATCATCAGGATACCGGCAAGAATCAACCTGTACGTTTTCAATATACTCTCCTTATACTGGAATGGCAGTGCGGGATCATTCAATATTCAGATGAACAGAAGATGAAAAAAAACAAAATCCCGGTAATTATTCACCCGCTTTTCTCTTCGTCCCTGCGATCCCGTCTGGCTCTGATTCGTGCTTTTTTATCATCAGTTGCATGGGCATCGCGCGGCTTGGCCGGCAGAGAGCGGTAAATTTCAACACGATCGCCCTCCTGCAATGGCTGATCAGCTTTTACCAGTTTCGCAAATATTCCGACCTTGTTGATATCAAGATCAATCTCCGGATATTTCTCCAGCAGGTGGCTCATGTGAATAGCCTGCTTTACTGTTGTCTCATCCGGAACGTTCAACTCTTCAACAAGCTGTTCGTGAGGCAGGCCGTAGGCAACGGTGATATGCATCAGGGTGCTCCTTTGATCGCAGTGGCACGTTTTTCAAAAGCATGCACCATCGATTTGCATGCCGTTGAAAAAATCGGGCTGGCTACCACATCCAGTACCATATTCTTGAATTCGAACTCAATAGAGAAATGAACCTTGCACGAACTCTCTCCCAGCTGTTCGAAACTCCAGAGACTCTCAAGAAACCTGAACGGTCCGTCCAGCAGGCGAATCTCAACCAGTTTGCCGGGCATAAAGCGGTCCACTGTTTTAAAGCTGTAGCGCACGCCTGCAAGTTCCGCAACAAGCTCGGCAGAGAGCTCACGCTCATCCCTGCTCAGGACCTTTGCCCCGGCAACCCATGGCAGAAATTCAGGGTATGCCTCTATATCCATAACAGCATCATACACATCTTTCGCATTGCATGGCAGCACCCGGGTCTCTTCAAATCCATGCATCGCTTATTGCCGTCTGCGGGTCTGCTTTGGCGTATCGTTACGCCTGCGCTTTCCCTCTTCCACATAAGGATTCCTGCTGCCCGAAAGAATGATACGAACAGGCACACCGGGAAGTGAAAAGGTTTTTTTAAAATCCTCTGTCAGAAAACGGAGATAGGATGTTTTGACACCTTTAGGGCGATTACAGAATATTTTAAGTGTTGGCGGAGAGGTTGATATCTGGGAGACATACTTCATTTTAACTGCGGCACCATCATGGCTGGGAGCACGCTGCCTGCTCTGTGCGCTTTCAAGCCAGCGGTTCAGTTCGCCTGTCCCTGTTTCAAAAGCGTTGCACTCTGCGGCCTTAACAGCCTCATGCAGAAGCGGCCAGACACCCTTACTGTTTTTGGCCGAAATTCTGAAAACAGGGATATCGGTCAGGCTTCGCATCCGGTACCGGAGCCGGTCAACATAGTAGTTCCACTCTTCACTGCTTAACAGATCCATCTTGTTGACGGCAACAATCAGGGCGCATCCCTCATCGTGAGCCAGTCGCATCAGGCGCATATCCTGTTCAACAACTCCTTCCGAACCATCAAGCAACATCACCGCCACATCAGCCAGCCTGAACGCCTGTACCGCTTTGACCCTGGCAACAAATTCAATGACATCAGAGATTCGGCCATGTTTGCGCTGCCCTGCTGTATCTACAAGACGGATCACGCCATCATTATAGGGAAGGTCGCTGTCGATGGCATCACGCGTGGTGCCGGCAACCGGACTCACCACCATACGTTCCCGCTTAAGCCAGGCGTTAATCAGTGTGGACTTGCCGACATTGGGTCGGCCAATCACTGTAACACTGGCAATAAGGTTGGCCGGAGTCTCATCTTCCCGGGCCGGTCCGGCTTCATCAATTACGGCAATAGAGTCGGTCAGGTGCATTATCAGCTCTTTCACGCCCTGTCCGTGTGCTGCCGATACGGGGTGTGGCTCGCCCATACCCAGGCTGTAGAAATCCATGGCCACATCGGGATTTTCAGCCTTGTTCACCACCAGAACCACAGGTAGCGCTTCACGCCTGAGCCGGTCTGCAATATTCTGATCAACAGGGGTGCATCCGGCCTGCCCGTCAACCGCAAAGATGACAATATCAGCGACATTCAGTGCCGCCTCTACCTGGATATCAATGGCATCCTGCATCTGGCCATGCTGTGTCTCGCCGATCCCGCCGGTATCCACAAGCACAGCCTGATACTCCCCAAGCAGGCATTCGGTTTCGAGACGATCAACAGTTACGCCGGGCCTGTCGCCTACAATGGCCTTGCGTTTGCCAACCAGCCGGTTGAACAGGGTTGATTTTCCCACATTCGGACGTCCGACAATGGCAACAACAGGAACTCTATTAGTCATGAGAAGAGGTGGATGATATCAGCGAATCAGGGTAAGAACGCCCAGTTCGGTTCGCACCAGCACGCCGGCAGGCGTGACTATCGGCATGCGTTCTATGCGACTGTCAAATGCGATCTTGCCGCACTTTTCTCCGTTCCGGCCCACACACAATACAGCTCCGCGATCATCTGCCAGCCATAACGAATCCTTCCAGAGAACAGGGCCCAGAAGTTCACCATCAGTAAGTTTCTGCTTCCACCGGGTTGCTCCCGTTGCCAGATCAACCGACTCAAGTTCGCCGGACGCAGTGGCAATATAGAGCTGGCCGCGATCAATCAGTGGTGCCGACTTGATCGAAACCTCTTTTGAAAAGAGCTGTCTGCCATCACTGGCGGAGAGAATCAGCAGATCTCCCTGATAAAAACCGACAAGAATCACATTTTCGAGTTTTTCGATACCGATACGCCCCTGCTTCAACAGCACGGGGTCGGCAATCGGGGCTCGAAGTTCGCTCAATACCGGTGCATCGGCATTGAGCAGCAACTGCCTGCGCCAGAGAAGGTCGCCGCTGTCGATTTTCAGAGCCACTGCATCACCATTGCTGAATACAGCATAGAGTGTGGAGTCCACAACCAGTGGCGAAGCCGTCAGGTAGATGCTCAGGCCTCCACCGTGACCTGCATAGCTCCACTGTTTTTTCCCGTCGGCTGAGAAGCGGTAAAGACGGTTATCCGATGTCTGAATCAGAAATCCGTCCTGTAACAGCACCGGATGGGAAAGGTATGGTGACGAGAGCTGATAACGCCACAGAATCGAGCCTTTGACCGGGTCAATACCATAGAGCATGCCCCCGACGTCGCCGACAATTACGGTACCGTTCGGTAAAGCAAGTGCGCAGGAATCGGATGGCTCATCAATCGCAATCCGATGCAATTCGCTGCCGTTGAAACCATAGACGCGGACTCGAGCATCTCTTCCTGCAATAACAATGCTTCCATTGCCGGCGGCTACAACGGCAGGCTGGCTGAATCCCGCGGGTTCCCCCGGTTTACGCTGATCCACATCAACCGACCAGGCTTTCTGAGCTGCCCTGGTGGATGAGAAAAAGGTCGCCTGTTCCGCACCATCACCACCATACAGACTCGCACAGGAGGAGAGCGCTGCTGCCAGGAGCAGAAGGCCCGAACGTCTTATCAGATCATGGAGCATCAGCTGGCAGCATCCAACTCAGCAATCATAACTTCAATTCTGGCTTTGAGAAAAGCATCATTTGAAGTTGCAGCAAGTGCCTTTTTCAAATGCTTCATCTTTTCTGCTGCATCGCCTGCAGCCTCGGCCATCAGGTAATGACGCAGCTGTTCATACTGCTTGCCGACAGGGTCAGCGAGCAGTTTTCCGGCTTCATCAACCCTTGCGTTTGAAAGATACCACTCTGCAAGATCAAGGCGCGCCTGCCATGCCAGTTCAACTGTTGAACCGCTACCGTGGATCAGAGCCTTCAGATGCGTTTCCCGATCGCCCAGCCTGGCCATATGGAGATGGGCCAGTGAACCATATCCGGTATCACCATAATCCCTGATTACCAGCTCAAGCATGGCCCTTTTGTCATCATCACTTGCGGCTGCCAATGCCTGATGATAGAGCGTGGCTGCTGAATTCTTCTTTGATTTCCCCTGTTCAATCCAGAGGCTTGTGCCAGCCAGAGCAATCAACACGGCCACAGCCCCTGCAATCAGCTTCTGGCGGTTACTCTGTACCCAGTCGATTATCTGGGCGGTATGCATATCGCGCTTCAGCTCTTCCATTTCAGCGGCAAATGCTGAATCTTCCCCATGCCCGGGAGTTACAGGCTCATTTTTCGATCTCTTGGTTGTATCGTTCACAGCATCATCCTTCATGAATATCATTTGCGGTGTCTGGTCCCTGAGCACCAGAACCCTTTGAGCGGGTCGCCACAATCCGGCAGAAGAGCCGGATTGAACGGCAACGCCGCTGAAAGGTGAGCGGCACGAAGCCGCGAATCAAAATCAACGTCTGTCGCCTGATTTTGTGAACAAGGCCAAAACCGCGCTTCTGGCCTTGCGTCTCTCTGCACAGGACAGAACGTCCGGCGCAGAGAGAAAATCCTGAAAGGTGTTGCAAGCTAGGGTTGTCCCCGGCCCTGTCAATCCGGCAGCGTAGCAGAGAGTGCCTTTCGCTCAAAAATAATGGTCAGGACACTCTGCACGAGTGCCGCCATCGGAATGGCAATAAAAACACCGAGCACGCCCCAGAGACTTCCAAACACGAGCACGGCCACCACGATTGCAATGGGATGCAGGCTGACCATTTCAGAAAATATCCACGGCACAATGATGTTGGCATCAACAATCTGAATCAGCGTGTAGGCCAGCATTCCGTAGAACATCATTTCGGACCAGCCCCATTGAAAAAAGGAGAGCATAATCACAGGGATAGTAACAATTGCAGCTCCGACAAAAGGAATCCAGACTGAGATGCCGGTCAGGGTTCCCAGCAGCAGCGCATAATCATGCCCCATCAGTTCGTAAGCCAGCCACATTGCAGCACCGACAACAACCGATTCCCATACCTTGCCACGAATATAGTTTCCGATCTGAATGTCCACCTCGCTCCAGACCCTTTGCAGAAGTGAGCGCTCCTGAGGCAGAAAGCGCTGGGCCCACTGAACAATAGCTCCCTTGTCTTTCAACAGGAAAAAGACCAGTACGGGAACCAGGACGGTATAGACCAGCAGGGTGATCAGCCCGGGGATAGAGGCGATGGAGACAGAGAGAAGTTGCCCTCCCCACTCCTGTATCTGACTGGCTGCGGATGCGACCATCTGCTGCAGATAGTCGGGGTTTACCCAGCTTGCATAGCTGGCATGCAGAGTCTGGAGCGACTGCTTCAGTGACGTGACGAACTGCGGCGCCTGTGCAATCAGCTGCCCGATCTGATCGGTCAGAAGCGGAATAATGGTCAACAGCGCAAACAGCAGCAGCAGCAGAGCTCCACTGACAACCAGCATGATTCCCATCATGCGGGGGATATGACAGCGGCTCAGAAGGTTAATAATGTCATCAAGCACATAAGCCATGGCGATAGCCACCAGCAGCGGGGCAAGCACATCGCCAAGCAGCAGCAGTAGTGCGAAGATGATAAACAGCGACGCCAGAAGCATTACCAGCTGCTGATCGGCCAGCAGGCCCTGCAGCCATGTCAGGATTCTTTGCACGCACCCCTCCCGGCACCACCCAGCACCACCAGTACCGCCGATGCCATTGCGGCCAGCAGATGGAATATGGCGGCAATGCCGTGCAGCATGCCAAACTCAGCCCTTTTGGTATCATCGGCAGCCAGCTGACTAACCGGACCCACCAGGGCTTTGATCTCAGCCAGCTGCGGAGAGATGATAAATTCATTCACAGCCAGCAGCAGCACTACCGCTGTCAGCATGCTCCAGTTCAGACGCCCGATATCTTTGATGCGTGCCCAGAAACCGGCAACAGCTGCCGCCAGAATAAGCACGCCGATATTAACCAGATGAAACAGCTCTCCGGCCACTCTTCCGGCCTCGGCAGGCGTTGCTGTTTCAGCAAACAGAAGTGGCACAACCACATAGCCGGAAACGACGATAAGCCCCAGCATCATCGCCAGCGCAAGACGAATCGAAGCAGCACGAATACACTCAATCGGGATTCTTTTCATACGCAAAAGAGCTCCTGCCTTTTGCTCGTAACGGCAGCACAAAATACGCGGATTTTGTCTGCCTTACGAATCCTGACGGATTCGCCCGCCATCCGTGGCGGGAATACAGGTGAATCGCTCATATCCTCATACCACCTGTCCACCCATGGAAGGATGACAGCTGACAAAAAGGCAGGATAACCGTTTGAACGCACGCAGTGCGCCCACAGGGCGAGAGCCATGGATGACCCTTGGAAATCCTCGACGGGGGATGGCTTGAGTCAATGCTCCGAGGCCGTATTTATTGATACGTGATTTCCTGAATCTCATACTCCCGCTCACCACCCGGCGCATGCACAATGGCAGTATCCCCCTCCTCTTTACCGATAAGGGCCCGCGCGATCGGAGATGTTACCGATATCTTGCCGGATTCAATGTCAGCCTCATCCTCACCGACAATCTGGTAAACCACCTCTTTCTCAGATTCGCAATCGATCATGGTCACGGTTGCGCCAAACACAATCCGGTCACTGCTGATCGTTGCGGGATCAATCACCTGTGCGCGTGCCAGCCTGTCTTCAAGGTTTTTAACCCTCGACTCATTCATCCCCTGCTCCTCTTTAGCCGCATGGTACTCGGCATTTTCGGAGAGATCTCCATGCGCACGCGCCTCTTCAATAGTGGCAATAATACGGTGCCGCTTCTCGCCTTTCATATAGGCCAGCTCTTTGCGCAGAGCCTCTGCCCCCTGCTTTGTCATCGGCACTCGTTCCATTCTATTGTCCATCCTTATGATATGCCTGAATACTTGTTACTTCCGTGTCATCGGAGTGGCTTGCAATAGCCTCGGCAGCTGCCAGACCTCCGGCGATTGTCGTAAAATAGACAATGCCACGATCCAGGGCTGCCTGACGAATCGATTTGGAATCCCTGATCGCCTGTGCACCATCGGTTGTATTGACAATAAAGTCCACCTCATCATTAAGCAGCCGGTCAACGATATGAGGTCGAACGCCATCAATCACCTTGGCCACACTGGTGGCTAAAATACCGTTCTCAACCAGAAGTCTGTGGGTTCCTGTGGTTGCCAGCACTTCAAAGCCACTATCCACCAGCAGTTTTGCCAACAGTACCGTGCGGGCCTTGTCCGCATCCCGTACCGAAACAAATGCCCGGCCGGATCTTGGCAGCTTCTGCCCGGCTCCCAGCTGTGCCTTGCTGAATGCAGCCGGGAAGGTTGCCGCAATTCCCATCACCTCACCTGTTGATTTCATCTCCGGAGAGAGCAGCGGATCAACGCCGCGGAACTTCACGAACGGGAATACCGCTTCCTTAACGGCACGGAATCTCTCCGGCTGTCTGATCTCGGTAATACCCTGATCATCAAGCGACTGACCGGCCATGATTCTTGCCGCGATCTTGGCCAGCGGCCTGCCCGTCGCCTTGGATACAAACGGAACCGTGCGGCTGGCACGGGGATTCACCTCAAGCACGTAGATATCGTCGCCCTGCAGTGCAAACTGGATATTGAGCAGTCCGTTTACATTAAGCGCCAGTCCGAGCGCTTCGGTCTGGCGGCGAACCTCTGCAATAACCGAATCTGAAATAGAGTGCGGAGGCAGGCAGCATGAAGAGTCACCGGAGTGGACGCCCGCCTCCTCGATATGCTCCATAATGCCACCAATCACGACACGATGGCCATCACTGAGTGCATCCACATCCAGTTCAATGGCCTGATTCAGGAAGCGATCCAGCAGCACAGGGTGATCATGACTGACACTCACCGCCTCTCTCATATAGCGAAGCAGGCCTGCCTCATCGTGGACAATCTGCATGGCCCGGCCACCCAGCACGTAGGATGGACGTACCACAACCGGGTAACCGACACGGTTGGCAACTGCAATCGCCTCATCAATTGATCGGGCAGTACCATTTTCGGGCTGGCGCAGATTGAGATCGTGGAGCAACTGCTGGAAGCGCTCACGGTCCTCTGCCAGATCAATCATGTCCGGGCTGGTACCGATAATCGGAACACCGGCGGCCGCCAGTGACTCTGCCAGTTTCAGCGGTGTCTGACCGCCGAACTGAACAATGACGCCAAAAGGTTTTTCAACAGCGACGATCGCCATCACGTCTTCAAAGGTAAGCGGTTCGAAATAGAGACGGTCAGAGGTGTCATAATCGGTGGATACCGTCTCGGGGTTGCAATTGACCATAATGGTCTCAAAACCATCCTCTGACAGCGCGAAGGCGGCATGCACGCAACAGTAGTCAAACTCAATGCCCTGCCCGATCCGGTTCGGACCTCCGCCAAGCACCATGATTTTCCTGTTATCTGTCGGGCGGGCCTCGCACTCATCCTCGTAGGTAGAGTAGAGATACGGGGTATTGGCCTCAAACTCTGCCGCACAGGTATCCACGCGTTTGAACACCGGCACAACACCTGCGCTCATACGTGCCTGACGCACCTCGGTCTCACTGCAGCTCAGCAGCCCGGCCAGCCGAAGATCGGAGAGCCCCTCACGCTTGGCCGCTCTCCACTCAGGCTTGCCGAGTGAAGCAACATCACGACCTTTCAGGCTCTCTTCCAGCTTAATGATGGCTGAAATCTCACGCACAAACCACGGATCAATGCGGGTCACATCAATCACCCGCGCTTCACTCCAGCCCCTTTCAGCACCAAGCCGCAGCGCTTCTCCGACCCACCAGAGCCGTTCAGCTCCCGGCACGGCCAGCTTCTCCTGCAGAAATACTCCGGCATCAACATCTTCCGGCAGGGAGCTGTCAAAGCCGCAGGAGCCGGTTTCAAGGCCCCGCATCGCCTTACCCAGTGATTCATTGAATGTGCGCCCGATCGCCATCACCTCACCGACCGACTTCATCTGGGTGGTCAAACGGCTGTCGGCGCCTTCGAACTTTTCAAAAGCAAAGCGTGGAAGCTTGGTGACTACATAATCGATGGTCGGTTCAAATGCTGCATAGGTTTCACCGGTAATATCGTTGCGAATCTCATCCAGTGTGTAGCCGACCGCCAGTTTGGCTGCAATCTTGGCAATCGGGAATCCTGTTGCTTTGGATGCCAGCGCGGATGAGCGTGAAACACGCGGATTCATCTCGATCATAATCAGGCGGCCATCTTCAGGATTCACGGCAAACTGAACATTGGAGCCGCCGGTTTCGACGCCAATCTCACGCAGGCAGGCAATCGAGGCATCGCGCATACGCTGGTACTCTTTATCTGTCAGCGTCTGGGCCGGAGCAACGGTGATGGAGTCACCGGTGTGAACTCCCATCGGATCGAGGTTTTCAATGGAGCAGATGATCACGCAGTTGTCATTGCAGTCGCGCATCACCTCCATCTCATACTCTTTCCAGCCGATAATGGACTCTTCTACAAGAATCTCATCGGTCGGGCTTGCATCCAGGCCGGACTGTGCAATCTGTTCGAACTCGCCCGGGTTGTAGGCAATACCGCCACCGGAGCCGCCCAGCGTGAAAGAGGGGCGGATAATAATCGGATAACCGATCTCATCGGCCAGCTCCCGCGCCTCCTGCATCGAGTGCGCAAAACCGCCGCGTGCCATCTCCAGATTGATTCTGTCCATGGCCTCTTTAAAACGTTCGCGGTCCTCAGCCATGTCAATCGCATCAGGCTGTGCACCAATCAGCTGTACATTGAACTTTTCAAGAATGCCGTGCTTGTTCAGTGAAAGCGCAGTGTTCAGCGCAGTCTGGCCGCCCATGGTTGGCAGAATTGCATCCGGACGCTCTTTTTCGATGATTCTGGCAACCACTTCCCACGTAACCGGCTCGATATAGGTCGCATCGGCAAATTCAGGATCGGTCATGATGGTTGCAGGGTTGGAGTTGACCAGAATAACCCGGTAACCCTCTTCCTTCAGAGCCTTGCACGCCTGCACACCGGAATAGTCAAATTCACAGGCCTGACCAATCACAATCGGTCCGGCACCCAGAATCATAATGGATTTAATATCATTACGGCGTGGCATCTAAAATCCGGCTCCTCTACTTAAAGTCAGTTCAAA
Source organism: Mariprofundaceae bacterium (assembly GCA_032251395.1). Lineage (GTDB taxonomy): Bacteria > Pseudomonadota > Zetaproteobacteria > Mariprofundales > Mariprofundaceae > WSZY01. The sequence goes on along the minus strand of JAVVEJ010000021.1, from coordinate 27,486 downwards.
ACTCAAAGTCTGTTCAAAACCTCAAAGTGTCGTCAAGGCTGTTATTGTCCTCTTTGCAAACAGAATGGAGGCACAAAAAACGGGCAAGCTGACAGCTTCCCCGCCGGAGCCGAAGCATAGCCGACTCCAGCCCTGCATTAAAGTCTATTCAGTGGAATGATTCGATATTCATCATCAGCAGGCACGGGCAATGAACTCCCGCCCCCTGTTCAAAGAGCGGAAAATGCTTTTAATACGCCGGAGTGGCAGATCTCTCCATCCCAGGTATTCACGCCCCTTTTAAGCACAGCACTCTTCTCAACCGCTCTCTCCAGCCCCTGATTGGCCAATGTTTTCAGGTAAGGAAGCGATGCCGCGACCAGTGCCTGTGTACTGCTTCTCGGTACCGAAGCCGGAAGGTTCGGCAGACAGCTGTGGATAACCCCGCCTGTTGCATAGACAGGTTCGTCATAGGAGGTCACGCGGCTGGTCTCGCTGATGCCTCCCTGGTCAATGGCCACGTCCATTAACACAGTTCCATTCTGCATGGATTCGACCATCTCTCTGGTTATCAGTTGCGGAGCATGCTCGCCGGGAATCAGTGCAGCTCCGACCACCACATCCGCCTCAGCCAGAATCGGGCCCAGCTCTGATTCCGAATAGAGGCTTGCCCGGACTCTTCCGCCAAACAGCTTGTTAAGATGATCGATACACACCGCATTGTGATCCAGTACCGTGACATCCGCATCCAGCCCTGTCGCTACATGCGCGGCATGACGGCCGACATTGCCGCCGCCGAGAATCACGACCCTGCATGCATCCACACCTTCGATGCCACCCATCAGCATCCCTTTCGGCAGAACATTGGGCAGCTGTGTGCCATGCAGAGAACCGAACTGCAGAAACCTCGCAGCCATCAGCATGGCAACCCGGCCTGCCACCTTGCTCATCGGCGCAAGAATCGGAAGGCCGCCATGGTCAAGTTCAACGGTTTCGTAACCAATAGAGCGGACTCCGGCAGCAAGCAGTTTCCGGGTCAGTTCAGGAAATGCGGCCAGATGCAGAAATGTAAACAGCCCTGAACCGGCTTTCAGGTATTGATACTCTTCGGCAAGCGGCTCTTTCACCTTGACGACCAGATCGCACTCCCATGCATCTTCCGGGTTTGCAGTGATCATCGCACCGGCACTGCGATAGAGGGTATCGGGAAACCCGCTGTCAACGCCTGCACCCGCCTGAACAATCAGCCGATGACCATCGCGGACAAGGACTTCGACCCCATCCGGTGTCAGCGCAACACGATGTTCACCGTTCTTGATCTCTTTGGGTATACCTATCCGCATCGGAAAATCTCCAGACAACTTTTTTACTGCCCGAACAACATAACATAACCATTACCGGAAAACATAAGCCGGTTCGCGGGCATAAAGGCCGCCATATCTACTATAGACCAGACACTGATAATGAGGATCATCAGCCGGCAGTAAAATCGCCTATAATTGACAGTGCGATCTCATTGCTGTTTTTTTGGAGCCACAGATGAAATATATCCGTTTTTTTAACGAACTGAGAATCTCCGACGTAGCGATGGTCGGAGGCAAGAATGCATCACTCGGCGAGATGTACCGGCAGCTGACCGGCAAAGGTATCAAGGTTCCCAACGGCTTTGCCACCACCGCAGACGGCTACTGGCACTACCTTGAATACAACGGCATCAGGGAAGAGATCGCCGCAACACTGAAGGGGCTGGACACCCGTGATGTAAAGGCACTTGCCCGGTGCGGCTCCCATATCCGGGACATCATCGCCCATGCCAGCATGCCGCCCGATCTTGAAGAGCAGATCATCGCCGCCTATACGGAGCTGACGGGCGAGTACGGAGAGGAGCCTCTGGCTGTGGCGGTAAGAAGCTCGGCAACGGCTGAAGACCTGCCTGATGCATCCTTTGCAGGTCAGCAGGAGACCTATCTTAATGTGCGCGGCAGTTCACACCTGATTGAGAGTATCAAGCGCGTATATGCCTCTCTTTTTACCAACCGCGCCATCTCCTACCGGGTTGATAAGGGGTTCGATCATATGAAGGTCGCTCTCTCTGCAGGCATTCAGAAAATGGTCAGAAGCGATCTTGCATCCGCAGGTGTGATGTTCTCCATCGATACCGAAACCGGCTTCAGGGATGCCGTATTCATCACCGGCGCCTACGGACTGGGTGAGAATGTGGTGCAGGGGGCAGTCAGTCCCGATGAGGCCTATGTATTCAAGCCCACCCTGAAACAGGGCTACAATTCGGTGCTGAGCCGCCACCTCGGTGAAAAGGCGCTGAAGATGATCTACTCCGACTCGCTGAAACAACCGACGAAAAATGTGCCGGTTCCGCTGGAGGATCAGAAGCAGTATTGCCTTAGCAGGGATGAGCTGGTCACGCTGGCACAGTATGCTGTCACCATTGAGGAGCACTACTCGCAGCTGGCCGGAAAAAACCAGCCGATGGATATCGAGTGGGCCAAAGACGGGATTTCGAAAGAGCTCTTTATTGTGCAGGCCCGGCCTGAGACGGTTCATGCCCGCACTGCAACACAGAGTATCGAGAGCTACACGATGCAGGAGCGCGGTACGGTTCTTATTCAGGGCAAGAGCGTGGGCGGCAGGATCGCAACCGGTGTTGCCCGGGTGATCAAGGACGCTTCACAGATTCATGAGCTTGAACCCGGTGAGGTGCTGATCACGGATATGACCGACCCGGACTGGGAACCGATCATGAAAATTGCCGCTGCTATTGTAACCAATCGCGGGGGCCGAACCTGCCACGCGGCCATCATCTCCCGCGAACTGGGGCTGCCTGCCGTTGTCGGCACAGGCACCGCCACAGCATCAATTCAGAGCGGGCAGATGGTGACCGTATCATGCGCCGAGGGTGAAACAGGCTATGTCTATGAGGGGGCCCTCGCCTTCACGGCAGAACATCTCGAACTGGGCGAGATTGAGCGCCCGAAAACCAAAATCATGATGAATGTCGCCAGCCCCGACCGCGCCTTCACCTTCAGCGCCATCCCCAATGACGGTGTCGGCCTTGCGCGTCTGGAGTTCATCATCAACAACACCATCGGCATGCATCCCAATGCACTGCTCCATTTCGATCAGCTGACCGATGAGGCGGTAAAGCAGGAGATTCTCAGTCGCACGTCAGCCTATGCGTCGCCGGTTGATTTCTATGTTCAGAAACTGGCAGAGGGCGTCTCGATGATTGCGGCTGCCTTCTACCCCGACAAGGTCATTTTCAGGATGTCAGACTTCAAATCGAATGAGTATGCCAACCTGCTCGGTGGCAGGCAGTTTGAGCCTGTGGAGGAGAACCCGATGATCGGCTTCAGGGGTGCATCACGCTACTACTCTGAAACATTCAGGGATGCGTTTGCTCTGGAGTGCCAGGCGATGCGCATGGTACGTGAAGCGAAGGGGCTGAAAAATGTACGTCTGATGATCCCGTTCACCCGCACCCCTGAAGAGGGCAGGAAGGTGCTGGAAGAGATGGAGAAGCATGGCCTGAAACGCGGCGAGGACGGACTTGAAATTTATGTGATGTGTGAAATCCCGTCCAATGTCATTGCCGCCGATGCATTTCTCGATATTTTCGATGGCTTCTCGATCGGCTCCAACGATCTGACCCAGCTCACACTGGGTGTAGACCGTGATTCAGCACTCGTTGCCCATGTCTTTGATGAGCGGCAGCAGCCGGTGCTGGATATGCTCAGAATGGCCATCTCCGCCTGCAAGCGGCGCAATAAATATATCGGCATCTGCGGTCAGGCTCCCTCCGACTATCCTGAAATCGCCGAGTTTCTTGTGCGCGAGGGCATTGAATCGATGTCGCTGAATCCCGACTGCGTACTTGCAACCACCATGCAGATTCTGGAGGTGGAAAAGGATATTCTCTCAAAAACAGAGCATCCGGCCTGACCCTGCTGCTGCCTGACACCCCGTTGACACATGCGCAGCAACTGCTTACGTTGACAGGCCTGTAACCTGTAAAAGGAAGGTTAAAAGCTTATGCAATGCACTCATGAATCTGTCAGGCATGCGGACTAACCGGAGCATCTGATGCCCGTCAGTGAACCGGTTCTCTCCCCTCTCGCCATCAGGCAGCCCCGTGTCTGGGCTGTTGGCGGCGGCAAAGGCGGGGTTGGCAAAAGCTTCATTTCGGCCAATCTGGGGTTGGCACTGGGCAGGCAGGGAAAACGTGTTGTAGTTGTTGACCTGGACCTGGGAGGTGCAAATCTGCATACCTGCCTTGGCATGTCCGGTTCCGACAAAACCCTGTCTGACTATCTGACCGGGAAAATCAGTGATATCAACGCTCTGGTCAGCAGAACGGAAACAGACCATGTCGGCCTGATCAGCGGTGCGGCTGACAACCTTCAGATTGCCAATCTCAAGTATTTCCAGAAAGCGAAGCTCCTGCGCAACCTGAAGAGCATTGATGCGGACTATGTCATTCTCGACCTCGGTGCAGGAACGGCATTCAATACGCTGGACTTTTTTGTGCAGGCCGACCGCGGCCTGGTTTCCGTGATGCCCGACCCGACCTCTATTGAAAACACCTACCGTTTTCTGAAATGCGTGTTCATGCGCAAACTGCACGCTGCTCCGCCGGAGACAAAGAGGCTGATGAACAGGGTGCTGACGCAGCGGCAGCAAGAGGGGAAAAAAATCCGCTCACTGGCAGCCTTTCTCTCCGCCATGGACGGCCTGCATCCTGAATATGCACCTGAACTGCGCGAAAAACTCTCATCGCTTCGGCTGCATCTGATCGTCAACCAGGTGCTTGAGCCCCGTGACACCGAACTCGGGCATGCCATGCAGATGACCTGCAGCAGATATTTCGGTTCGGATGTCGATTATCTGGGTTATCTGCATCACGACAAACTTGTGCTGCAATCACTACGGCAGCGAAGCCCTTATATTTCAGCCTATCCGCAGTCAAGGAATGCGGTTCATATGGAACATATGGCCTCCTCACTGATCTCTCTGGATGATCACTGATCAACATGCACTGCCGGTTATCGACAAATGAACAGAGCCGCTAACCCTCCTGATTACTACACGCTGTTACAGATCTCCCCTGAAGCCAGCCAGATTGATATCATCAATGCCTATCGCCATGCCAAGCTTGCATATCAACAGGATTCACTGGCGATTTATTCGCTTTTTTCCGGGCAGGAGCTGGAACAGATTCAGATACAGATTGAAGAGGCATACCGTGTGCTTTCCAATCCGGAAAAACGGCGCAGCTACGATGCCCGGCAACTGCAACCCGGCATCAATACGGACCAATCCCCTCAGCCGGGGGGAAATGTTATTCCTCTGCACAAACAGAACACCGGCAGCCCGCACCATGCCGCAGCTGAGCAACAGGCCGGAGCGTGCGCCACCTGTTCCGGTGAGGCATTAAAAGGGATCAGGGAGGCGAAAAATATCACCCTGGAGCATATTGCCCAGCACACAAAGATTTCAAAGCGCTACCTTCAGGCCATTGAAGATGAAGATGCTGAAAACTTCCCTGAAACCGCTTATCTGAAGGGTTATCTGCGGCAATACGCCAGCGAGATCGGCCTTGATCCGGACGAGATCGTGCGGTGTTACCCGCCATTGGCTGGCCATGAATAAAAACAACAGCCGTTTGAAAATCCGGTAACAGAAAAGAAAAAGGGGCTGCTTTCGTAACCCCTTGTCTTATATAGCGCTCCGGAAGCGTTCGATCGCCCGCCGCTTCAGGGAGCCGTAGTCGTGCCGGTGACACCGGCGGTCAGAATGAAGCGCATGGCCTTCTTTATACTCATGTCCAGGGGACGTACGGCGCTGCGCGGCATCAGTACCGCATATCCGCCAATCATGTAACTCATGGGCAGATAAACCAGAATATTGTCATCTTTCCGAAAATCTTCCGGCAGTCGTTCAGGTACCGCCTGAGAGACAAACCCCATCACCTCCATGCCGGTATCTCCAATTGATACCGCCACTACCTGCTCGAACTCCTTTTTTTTGTCCGGAGAGAAATAGTCGAAAAAGTCACGGATAGTCCGATATACCGACTTGATAAACGGCAAGTGATAAAGAGCTTTCTCTCCCCATGCAAACAGACGTTGCACTACGTAAGCATGCATCAGTAGTCCCACTAAAAACACCACCACCAGACCTGCAATGGTGCCCATGCCGGGGTAGTACAGGCTTTCCGGCAACACCAGCAGAATCACACTCCCCATTACAGATTCCGCCGAAACCACCAGCCAGTAGAGAAAATAAATCGTAAGTATAATCGGCAAGATCGTAATCAGGCCGGTAAGGAAGGTCTTACTTATGGATTTCAGCATCAGGAGTCTCTCGTTGTTATCATTCTGCCCTTCCTTGCTATAGGGAACTATAGACTAACTGGTGAATATCCGCTTTGGGCCGGTCAGAAGGGAAATCCCGACCCTTCAAAACAGGCTTACGCGTAAAATGCCGAGGTTGCGGGGCACGGGCGCTGCACTATAATAGGAAGGGAAGACAGGTAGCATTCAAACGGCACTGCGTGTGCTCCAACAGTGGGGGTTTCAACAATGAACATGATCATTAAACTAGTCTCAGCGGGTCTTGTATTCGCTTTTGCGGGTATCTATTCGCCGGCCAGCATACAATCGGAAGAGGCTCCCCTGCGCGGCCCGGCCTCATTTTCCGCCTACGATGAAGATGGTGACGGCTCTGTCAGCGAAGAGGAGTTCAGTGCCATGCACAGGAAGCGGATGGAGTCAAAAACGGCTGCGGGCATGCCGATGCGCGGTGCTGCCAACCCGCCCTCCTTTTCGGATTTCGATACGGATGATGATGGCAGGCTGACTGAGGATGAACTGGCCGCCGGACAGAAGGCGAGAATGGGAAATCGCCAGGGCATGGCAAAAGGAACGGGTCAGGGTTGCTGCTGCGGTGGCGGCATGAAGATGGGCAAGGGGATGCAGGGCAGTGGTGGTATGAAGATGGGCAAGGGGATGCAGGGCTGCTGCGGCGGTGGCATGGGCAAAGGGATGCAGGGTTGCGGCGGTATGAAGATGGGTAAAGGCATGCAGGGCTGCTGCGGTGGTGGCATGGGTAAAGGCATGCAGGGCGGCGGTGGCATGAAGATGGGTAAGGGCATGATGCAAGGGTGCAATATGTCCAGGACCAGACACCATTTCGTTATGCGAAACGGTGTCGATAAAAACTATGTCGACAGAACAAACCCGCTTGAAGAGAGCGCCGACAACGCCATGAGTGGAAAAAAGTTATATGAGAAAAATTGTGCAAGCTGCCACGGAGCGACCGGACTGGGTGATGGCAAAGCAGGCAAAGGCCTGAACCCCGGGCCGACCAATATTGCCATGTTCAGTAAAATGCCGATGGCCAGTGACGGTTACCTGCTCTGGACCATTTCCGAAGGCGGAGCTCCGGTACAATCGGCAATGCCGGCATTCAAAAACAAGCTGAAACAGGATGATATGTGGAAAATCATCACCTATCTGCGCCAGCTGTAAGCCCGCCGGAGCGGAACTATCCGGTTGAAAAAAGAGAGGAGGCCTTCGGGCCTCCTTCTGTTTTCTGCCTTCTGCTCCGAAAGCGTTCGAACAGCCGGATATCGAGTGTTACTCCGGGCTTGCCTGCAACAGTGGGAACCCCGTACACCGGGGCCTGTCCTCCGAATCCCCTCAAGCTTAAAGGGGTCGCCGGATTTATGCCTCACTGGGCAGATATCGTTCCAGAGAGAAAATCACTATCCCTGCCATGATGGCAGGGATGATTTCGTAAACATGGCTGGAGAGGCCCATTTCACGCCAAAGCAGAAAGGTTGAGACACCTCCCCCCATCATTGCCAGCGCAATTTTCTCGGAAGGTCTTTTTCCAAGCGCATAAATGGTAAGCAGCGGCACGAATGCAGAGGCAAGCAAGCCCCAGGCAATCAAAACCAGGGCAAAAACGCTCTGGTTGCCGGAGAGTGAAAGCCCCAGTGCAACGAGGACGACAAAGGCAGTTGCAATTTTGGTTGCTCCGTAACCTGGCTGGTGGTCAGGAAGAAGATCACGGGTTATTGAGGCCGAGCAGGAGAGAATCAGTGAGTCGGCAGTGGAGATCGTGGCGGCAAAAAGCCCCGCCAGCATCAGACCAACCATTACCTCAGGCAGAAGTTGCATAGAGATCATTGGCAGAGCCAGTTCCGCATCGAATGCTTCTGCATCCGGCAGCAGCAGCCGTGCCAGCAGTCCTACCACAATGGTGGCTGCATAGAAGATGATAAACCATGCATAGTAACAGGCACGGAAACGATTAATATGATCGGCATCGTCAAGTGCCATGTAACGAATCACAATATGTGGCTGACCTGCAACACCAAAACCTGCGAAAACCCACCCCACAACAAACAGCATGGCACTTAACCATGTGCCTTCGGGGAACCAGAGCATGTATTCAGGTGTAACCCCGGTTAAAGAGTTCCATATTTCAGCCGGGGTTCCCAGGCTCACTGCCGCTACCCACATCAGCATCAACATGGATACAATCATTACGGCTGACTGCGCAACATCAGTCCATATCGATGCACGAATACCACCGCTATAGCTGTAAAGCAGTACCACAGCTGCGCCAATGATGGCCCCTGTCGAAAGGTCCCAGCCGAATATAACGGAAAGCGCTTTGCTTCCGGCCTTGAATTGAGCTGCAGCATAAGCACCGAGAAAAATAACCGTCAACACACCGGTCACACGGCGAAGAAGATTGAATTCGTTCTGGCCCCATTGAGCCAGCAAGCCGCCAAAGGAGTGCACATCCTCCTGTTCGGTAGTAATCCTGACCTTTTTCATGATTAACAGCGATGCGGCGAAATCACCAATGATCCAGCCAACCATCAGCCAGATTGATGACAGGCCGGTTGTGTAGGTGAGCCCGATCATGCCGATGAACATGTAGCCGCTGTTATTCGTGGCAACAGCTGAGAGCCCCGCAAGCCAGGGTGCAACACCACGGTCGGCTATAAGGTAATCTGCGGTGGTCTTCTTTCGGTGCAATATTGAAGCAGCCCCGATAGCTGCAAACAGCAGCAGAAAGAGGATGAAGCTGAGCCCTGTCATCCGGAACTGTCAGACAGAGTCAAAAACTACTCCTGATAGTAAGCCCCCGGCAGGTATGCACCCATCGGTATCATGGGCCCCTTTTCCGGTGACCGACGGATTGAAGAGGCAGGCCTGCACATCGCCTTGCCCGGGTGCAGAGTTACGATGCAAGGCAGATGGCCTCACCGTGATTGTGTACTTCGACAAGCTTGCGATGCAGCCCCTTGATGCTCTCATCGTAATCATCCTCATTGATGATGAACTGCATATCCACCTCACGCATCGATTGATGCATGGCCAGTACGCTGATATTGCCCTCGGCCAGAGCGCCGACGGCCTTGGCCAGAATACCCGAGACCTGCATATCGCTGCCGATAGCCGAAACAATGGCCACCTTCTGCTGGTTAATCTCCGCCTCGCTATAGATCTCTTCCAGCGCGGCACGAATCCTTCGCACTGTCTTCAGATTGGTAAAGAGATAGTGGGTGACGGTGTTGGCATTGATATCCTTGGAGACGATATGGGCACGAAAACGGCGGATGGTTGCCAGAATCTGTCTGTCGTATTCATCAATGTTGCCAACCATATCCTGATCGAACAGCTCCAGCGCATAGACACCCCTGCGCCCGGCAATGATCTCCACGCATGGCTCACTACTCCGGTAGTCGCTGGTAATCAGGGTGCCCGGATGTTCCGGCTCGAAGGTGTTTTTCACCCGCAGAGGAATATTGTCGTGGCGCAGCCCCTTGGCCGCACGCGGATGGATCGCCTCCATGCCGAGATTGGCAAGCTGGTCGGCGACATCGTAATTGGTGCGACCGATGGGTACGGCATGCGCTTCGCCCACTACACGTGGGTCGGCACTGCTCAGGTGAAACTCCTTGTGAATGACGGTCTCTTTTGCTTTGGTCAGCACGGCGATACGGCTGAAAATCATCTCGCTGTAGCCACGATCGAAGAGAGACATCAGGCCGGAATCGCTGTGGGCGTAGCCGGTGACGATCGGCAGCTGTCGCTCCAGATCGATATCGGCAAAAGCCGAATTGATGCGTTTATCCAGTGATACCTGCTGCTCATCCGAGCGCCAGCCGGTCAAATCGACAAAGCAGGCGTTGATACCCTCATCACGCAGCAGGGTTACCGTGTTCCAGGCACTATGTGCCTCGCCGATGCTGGCCAGCATCTCTTTGACCGTAGCCAGATGTGACTCGAGCGAAAAGTGTCCGTGGCGGCAGAGGCTCTGCAGGTCCGACAGGCAGCGTTCGGAGTCATCCAGTCGCTCGCTGATAAATGCGTTGGCCTTTGCCAGCAGGTCGGGACCGGTGAACAGTTCGGCGTTGATGGCAAACATCTCCGATTTGAGTGCCTGCAGCGCATCGCGCCAGCTCTCATCATTCATGCCTTCGGCAAACAGGGCGAAGATGCCCGGCTTGCCGCTCTTTTTATGCTCCAGCAACCGGTCGGTGACCCCGCCATAGGCAGAGACAACGATAATACGCTGGTAGAGCGAATCACCCGTTTCAGCAGGGCGAAGAATGATATTTTTGCGAACTGCAGCGAAACTGCTCATCGAAGTGCCGCCGATCTTCTCAACCGTGTGGTTCATCGTATCTACCCGGTTCATTCAGCTTTGTACATGCGCCCCCGGCAGGTATGCACCATCGGCATCATGGGTCTCTTTTCCGGTTACCGGGGGATTAAATACGCAGACCATACGCATGGTTGTTCTGGCTCTCAGCCAGTGGCGTTCACTTCCATTAAGCAGATACACAGTTCCCGGTTTAACAGGGTAACTCTGGCCATTTTCAGTCGTCTCAACCTCTCCCTCACCCTCAATGCAGTAGACCGCTTCAATATGGTGTTTATACCAGAGAAGGGTCTCTGTGCCGGCATGGATAATGGTGTCGTGCAGGGAGAAGCCAACCGCATCATTATTCAGAATAAGTCGCCGGCTCTCCCAGTTGCCATTATCTGCACGAACATCCCGGTCGCTGTTAATAATATCTTCAAGATGACGAACGATCATGCCAGCACTCCTTCCCGGAGATTTTTTCGCGTCGCCACTACAGCTGCAATGGACTCATCGATGATCTTCAGCCCCTCTTCGATCAGCTCCTCTTCAATGGTAAGTGCAGGCAGGAATTTCAGCACCTGACCGTTTGCTCCGGCTGTTTCAATAATCAGGTTTCTGGAAAATGCCTCTTCAGAGACAGTGCCTGCGAAGTCATGATCGGCAAATTCAACACCCCAGACCATGCCGACCCCGCGCAACTCTGTTTCCATATCCGTATACTTCCCGAGTATGGCCTGCAGCCCTTTTTCAAACAATTTGCCTTTATAAACAATGCCTTCGGCAAAGGCCGGACTATCCCAGTATTCCAGCGCCTTGGTAGCAGCGATGAAGGCGAGATTATTGCCTCTGAAGGTGCCGGTATGTTCACCCGGTTTCCACTGGTCCAGGTCAGGTCGCATCAACAGAAGGGACATCGGCAGTCCCGTACCTATCGACTTGGATACTGTCACCATATCGGGCTTGATGCCTGCCCGTTCAAAGCTGAAGAAGGTGCCGGTCCGGCCATTGCCCATCTGGATATCATCAATAATCAACAGAATGTCAAACTCACGACAGATCGCTTCAAGCTCCTGCAGCCACTCATCACGTGCCACATGGATGCCACCCTCCCCCTGAACCGTCTCCACAATAATGGCCGCAGGAAGATCTACGCCACTGCTCTGGTCGGTCAGCAGTTTGCGCAGATAGCTCATGCTATCAAACTCTTTGCCCATATATCCGTCGAATGGAAGAAATGCGCTGTTGGCACGTACGCCATATGACTCATCGCGGTAAAATGAGTTGCCGGTAACAGCCAGTGAACCCATAGAAAGCCCATGATAAGCGTTGGTAAATGCGATAATGTTAGAGCGTCCCTTGACCATGCGCGCCAGTTTCAGGGCTGTCTCGACCGCATTGGTGCCGGTCGGCCCGGTAAACTGGACCTTGTACTCCATATTACGCGGCGTAAAAATGGTATCGCGCAGTTTCTCAAGGAACTCTTTCTTCGCCACGGTTGCCTTATCAAGCCCGTGAACAATCCGGCTGTTCTGCAGATACTCGATCATAGCCTCTGTCACGGCAGGATTGTTATGGCCGTAGTTCAGTGAACCCGCACCGGCAAAAAAATCGATAAACCGGTTGCCATGTTCGTCAAAGATTTCAGAGCCTTTAGCAACATCGAACACTGCAGGGAATGATCGTATATAACCCCTTACCTCAGATTCCATCTCTTCGAAAATTCTCATGTTTTCCTTCCAATTAAAGTTTTGCCAACCGAATCTATCGGGCCAACCCGAATCAGGTTTTCCTGTTCGTGACCACTACTCCCAAACATCTGCGCAGGAAAGATAAGCTTTTCACGCATTTCGCATTTTCCCTCTTTGGCCAGGGATTTGAACAGGGAGCGGGAAGCCTCGTTGGAGGGGCTGACAGTCGCCTCGACATAGCCAATGCGCTTCATGTTATGACGGGAAAGCAGATGACGGAGCATTCTTTTTGCCAGTCCCTGGCCGCGCATCTCTGCATCGACAGCAACCTGCCAGATAAACAGGGTATCCTGATGTTCAGGTGGAATATAGGCGGTAACGACACCGACCAGTCCACCCTCCTTTTCAACAACAACGCAGGTTGAAGAGAAGTGTTCGCAAAGAATGATATAACAGTACCGGGAGTTCAGGTCCAACGGCTCACTACGCTCAACGAGCGCATGAATAGCCGGACCATCATTCGCAACAGGTGCGCGAAAAGACAAACGGCCTGCTTCCTTAGTTTCCAGATTGTTTCCGGTAAGCATTGCCGCGAACCTTAACACCCTGATGTATTATTTCAAATTGAGCTCAAACAGGACCCGAACGGCACTCAAACGACGCCATGTAACAATGTCCGATGTTGGCGGACACCGCAAACGGACGATGCAGCAGATGCATTAAATCCTGCTGCCGGGGCTTAAGGGTTCAAGGCCTGTCCTGACTGCTTGTTACAGACAAAGGGGCGCTGCATACTGCCCCCGAATTCCTGACTGCATCGATTTCCGGATGCAAGGCAATCGCATGATTATCTTTGCTCTGTTATCAGTGTTGAGATAAGGTGCAAACATCAATGGAGGGACTATGGTCTGGGTTGTGCCAATCGGTATATTTCTTTTGGGTACTTTCTTAATAGTAAGGCTCGTGTCTAATCCTCAGGCAAAGTTTGCCAGAAAGGCTGAAGAATCAGGCTGGGAGTCATACACAGTAAAGGATGAAATAGGATTTCGTCATACTGCTTTACGTAAAGGTCCATATTTAGCCATGGTGAATACAGACGGAACAGAAGTCTCCCTTGTTGAACCATATGAATCAGGGCCCCATCCCGATATTGCCACACTTGATGCCTTGATCGAAAACGGTGATGAAACGGTTAAAACCGACGGATAGGCATCTGTTACCTGTTAAAACCGGAAAGGCCTTCGCCTTTACCCTTGTTTCAATTCAACAATCACCCTAAAAGGGCTCTGGCCCCTTTAGCCCGGAATTCCCCAAGACCTGGCCCTGTCACCTTTATTCTAATCAGGAAGCAGCTGCTTCAATTCATAGCTTCCGGCATTCCTAAAATGGTCACGACAGCACGGCGACTAATTGGCTGTGAGGCAGCAACACTAGAAAAGGCTGTTTCAATTTTATGTGCTTCAATAGGATTCTCCACCAGAGCCTTTCGCAAATCCTTGAGTCTGAGGGGTTTGATTCGTTTGCGCCTGGTCATAAGAGCTTCAAACCATGGTTCCCTGACTAGATCGAGCCAACATTCAGCAAGGGAATCTAAATCATAACCTGATTCTGAGTCAGAATGTTTCAAAGCATTCAGAATTATCATTGAAATATCGGCTGTTGCTGATTCTGGGAGCTGCTGCGAAAGGTCTGAATATTTCTTCAGTACATACTCCATTTCAACAAGTGCACGCTGCTTTTTACGTGGCAAAAGTTGTGACTCTGTCCTTTCCAATTGCTCTTTGAATGAATGGAGATAATGGGAAACATCGTCCCGCTTCGTATTCAAATCGATAGCCTCGAATCCATCTTTGGCCACTTCCCTGAACATGGCTGAAACATATTCAAGTCTGGTTTCCGGCATTGCATTCAGAGAATCAAGATAAACCCACTTGGGGGCTCCCCTGTTGTTGCCTGCAATTGCAAAGAATGCCCACGGACGCGATGCCTTGACCACAGAAATGCATGACACAATACGCGCATCTGAGTCACGTATTTGCTTGTAGACTTGCAAAGGAACGATTGCCTCTTCTCCCTCTACCAGCATGCGCACCGGATAAAATGCATCCTGAAGCCCATCCCAGGATTTTCCTGATTTTTCATTCGAAGCCATTTCACCCATCATCTCACTGGCAGTTGATGGAAGGTCCACCTTTAATTCTTCAGGAAACACTTCATCGGGGACTTCGATGTTAGCACCCAGAAGCTCCGCCACCTCAGTATGCCGCTGGATAAATTTTCGATCCGTTTTCAAAGCAAACTCACTGCTATCGTTCGGCCACCAAATCTCAACCTCCTTGTGAGGGCTATTGAGCCGATCAACTCTGCCAATTCGCTGCTCTGCGATCCGGATGACGCTTGGCATATCCAGCAGCACAACAGCGGACGATTGCTGAAGATTAATTCCTTCCGAAAGAGCATCTGAACACAAGGCAATGCCCGCCGAATTAGAGCCAAGTTGAAATGCCGTACTTACATCTCTGCGCTCCTGTTGTCTGGTACTGGTTGCCACAAAAATTCTGGACGAAAACTTCTGCTCCTGAAGCAATTGTTTGATGTATGACAAAGTTATCAGGCAGCTATCAAAAACAATGAGCAGCTTGTGGGACTTGTGTAATTTTGCCAGTAATTTGGCTTTGCCGAGATCCCGTTCACATGTCATTTTTTCCAGATACATCAGAATCTCTTTGTATATGGCAATCTCTTGGTTAACTGCGCTGATATGCGCATCCTTATCCGTCAACCACTCAGGGAGTTTATCTTTGAAGCTGGATTTATTTGTTTGCCCTCTTATACCTTCCAAACGCCTAAGCATATTGCCGGATTCTTCCGGTTTGATCTGATCTTTAATATTGAACCGGATACAAGCTCTGTCTGTGCCCAGAATATGCTCAGCAACAGCAGGTCGCGATGATCTCAACGCTGCCATCACCCTGTATATGGCCAATCCTTTTGCACTTTTTAACCTTGCATTGACGTATGCATCCGTAGTCATGATTCCCTTCATAGATAGGGGCATTTCAATACCAGATTGCAAGTTCACCAAGCCTTTCAACTCTCCTGACAGCTTACGGATTTTCTCAGCTTGTACCTTGTCATTTTCGGTCTCGCTGGTTACATACGTTTTAGGAGTATGTTTGGGATAACTACACTGATTGCCGAATGCATCGATATAAGCAGATGGATTCAGCTGGATCTCATCCTTAAGATCTGACTTAGTACGCCGTAAAGTGAAACGACCGACCAGGCGCCTCAACTTATGACGCTCTTCCTCTGTGATAGAAAAGTGATTTTGTTGTCTGCGGAGACGGGCACCAAGCGCATCAAATAGTTTTAGCGATTCATCATCTAGGTTGTCGGCACCGAGCAGGTCAACAATGTTGATCAGATCTCTGATTCCCTTATTGATAGGTGTTGCTGTAAACAACAAAACATGGTCAGCCATATTACAGAGCAAACTTTTGGTTCGGGATGATTGTTGATTAAGAAAGTTATGGGCCTCATCAATAGCAATGCATTGAGCCCGCCTTAAATCATTCGCAGCCGTTTTGAATCCATCCGATGAAGAGCGACTTAATATACCATGTGACCGGGTGACTAGATTGAGTCCACATTTAGAGCGCTCTTCATCCCAAGACGTTTCGACATTGCCGGGCGGACAGATCAACACTGTCATATCATTGCGTACACGGCCTTTGCTCCACATGCGATTGGAAACTGCCTTTAACAAATGCGAGCCCATGCGGGTTTTGCCTGCTCCGGTAGCATCGGCAATCAGGCAGCTTCCTTCATTCTCAATAATCCAAAGAGCTCTACCTATGCCTTTTAGTTGCGAAGGCCAAAGTGGAGAATCCATCATCTCCCCTAGTTGATTTAGGTATCTCGCTGCCCATTTCCCCTCGAGCAGTTCGGAGCAAGCTCTTCCAATTGCCTCCTCAAAGCTGACAACTTTCAGGAGTTCCTCTAACAGACCTATCAAATCAGGTCCATAATCTTCGCCCATCTCCCAAAAATTTTCGGCTACTTGCCGGGCATCTCGATACCTTCGTGCATCACCGGTTTTGGAGAACCGAGAATTGAATTCATGCTGGAAATGCATACCGGAATAACTGAAATTGCTCGACCCGGTCGTAACAGCATTATCGGTCACAATCATCTTGGCGTGCAGCTTCTTTTTTCGGTCAGCGATATAGCGCGCCTCAATCTCACCGGACTTCAGCTTTTCGATAATCAGCAGGATCTCGGTTGCATAGATGACTGATATACCTTCTTGCAGCCAATAGTCCGCGACTTCCTGAGGGAGTGTTCTTTTCGAGATCTTGTTGAATTGTCTTTGTGAGCTATCGAGCTCGTTACCAATAATCAGCCTTGTTTTGTGACCCTCTTTGGCATGCAGCGACCCAAGCTTATCGATCACATACTCCAACGAGCTGTAACCGGTCACGATCAGGATTTCTTCGCTGCTTTCTAGATCGCTGCGCACCACGGAAGAGACCGAGTGCCCTCCGATGTTCAAAGGGTGTCTCTCCTGATCTGGCCAGGTGGATACATTTCTTACCCGGGCAACATTTTCAGAGTCTGGATCAAAGAATCCAAGTTGCCGATTAATCGGAAGTTTTGTCTTCATCTATCCAACATCCGTGCTCCAGTAAAACTACTTTACTCCATTAGAACTGATTTCTTGACTGCTTGTCCAAACTCCTTGCGGCACTTCCCATCTTCTTCGTACGGACAACCCCAACCCAAAGCTTCAACTGATGCTCTCTCTGGAGCATTCACTCCAACACTCTTAAAAACTCTCCAATCACACGAAAATATAATGACGAATCCTCTGTAACTTCTATGACTTCGAAATCCTCATCATATGAAAGTGGTTTTAACAAAATCTTTTGATGATGCCAGCCGTTTTCGTCTTCTTCTTTAAAGCTCTCATACTCTTTCACTGTGTAATGTGAACCAGTCTCCCCGTCAGTAGTATCGCTAAGCTCCACTAACACTATTTTTCCGTTGCGACTTCCGCCGGGATCGGTTCGAAACAGGCAGGTGCTGCCGTTAGGAATCACCTTGTTCATCGATTCCCCCACCACTTGGCAAGCAAACATGCTTTTATTCAAACTGATGCCTTCAGAAACCTCTATCCACTCTTTATTTTCAGCTTTTTGAGTTTCACTGAATCCACCTGCCGCTGCCTGTAAATCATATAAAGGCACAGAATTTATGAAGGGTCTCAATTCAATAACTTTCACCTGATGTTTCTCTGCTACTGAATGATGCATTGGAACATGCTCTGCCAAATATTCGCGCAAGCTCTCATTACAGGCATAAATAAATGTTCCTTTAATGCCTCGAAGCATAATGGTTTTATATATATTCAAAATGTATTGCTTTAGTTCATTCGCGTCGGTGATGCTTTGTTTGCCATTACGATCAAAATACTTCTGTTCATCAATCATAATCGTACGGAGATTTTTGTCGTAACCGATTTCCTCCCCAAAAATTATGCCTGCATAATTCAAGTCATAACCCTGCGTAGTATGAATACAGCCTACTTCATATTCAGCGTTTTTAGCGTTGATCCAATCTGTGTTAGTTCTATTCCAACGTAGCTGAATATCCTCAATTTCAATATCAAATAGATTAGGATCTTTTTTTGAAATCCATGGCCATGCGTATCCTGCAATTAATCGTGATAAGCCAAATTGATGATTTTTTTCTTGAATGGTCGCCACCATTTCATCTATAGAATCGAATAAGGAAAACTCATAATTCTTTGAATTGAACTGTTTCCCATTCGCTAAACCAACATTCAACAAAGCATCCACAAATTTAACATAGGCATTGCCACCGCGTACGCGAAATTGAGACACCAGTGTCTGTTCCCGAGTAGTAGCCTCTGATTTTAACCTGTCAAAATCGACAGCATTGGCATCCGAGGGCTTGATAGATTGGCTTTCATCATAGAAGAAAACTGCCTTATCCGCTTGCTTGCAGACCCAGTCCACTTCACTACATCTGGTTTTATCAAAACCCAGCGCCTCACACGCTGTATCAAAAGCACCATAGTATGCGCCTAGATTCACTCGTTTACGCAAGCGATGAGACTCATCTACCAATACGATGTCATATCTTTGTTGTGTCAACTCAGATGGACTGATCACCATATCAGCACTTAAGCCAGCAATGTTCCTAAAGGCTTTTTTTAGGGTTTGCCGAAAAGAAGTCATAGGCACGACCAAAGCCATTTTTGGCTTTTGATAACGATTCTTCAGCTGCTCCAATATACCTCGAAGCTCATCTTCCTCACTCGAAAACTCTTGGAAATTCAAATCATTTTCAGAAGATTGCAATAGTTTAAACAAGAATATCGCTAGTATGGACTTGCCCGTTCCTGCACCACCCTGAACAACCAAATTTTTCACCTGATCATCTAACAGTGCATACATAATACCAAGCAAGCCCTGACGCTGATCAAAGGAAAGTGACTTGTATGGCGAGTATTTGAATAGATCAGAATTATCAATGGACTCAAGCGAATGTACCACTACGCCTTCGCTACGAAGCTTATTCCAAACAACTCGGAATACTTGAGTATAGAGGTCATCTTTTTGGTAATAGTTGTGATCCACTAAACCCAAATTACTGTTGAGTAGAGTAAATTGACCATCAGCAGCCATGTATTGAATCAAACTGGATTCCACGTCCAATGTCGCTGATTTGTTGAAACGATCACTGCTGATCAAGTGAACGGTGGTTAACTGGCTTTTTTCATCGTGTTTCAAATGGGTTTTCATACGGGTAAGCGTATCAGTGGTTTCTCCAATATAAGCTCGTTTTTCCCTTCCATCACTTAACACATACACCAAGGGCCACAGATTACTCGCATAGGCATTGTTGCGAATATCATCCAATGAGCCCTTTGAAAAGGCATATCGATTAACTTCAACCAAATGCTGATGTGTCATAATTCGGTATACTTTTTGGCAGACCCTTTAGCTTTGTGGACAGGATATTTCTTTTGATTCTGCGCGATTTTATCGAGGACAATTTGTCGGATGTCTAGCTCATAGTATTCTGCCAAAAGTAAGGCGTAGGCAAACACATCTGCCAACTCTTCTTTTACTTTCTCAATATCTGCATCTTCAGCCGACTTCCATAAAAAAGCTTCTAGCAACTCACTCGACTCAATGCTCAAAGCTAAAGCCAAATCTTTAGGATTATGGAATTGCTTCCAGTCACGCTCATCACGAAACTTTCTCAATTTGCTAATTACTTCATCCATAACCACTCCCAGAATCGACTAGGCAGAGGGTAGATCAATGCGGGGGATATGTGAATGAGAAAACGGAGAGTTTTATTCGCATCCAGCTCTTGCAA
This sequence comes from Mariprofundaceae bacterium, assembly GCA_032251395.1. Classification (GTDB taxonomy): domain Bacteria; phylum Pseudomonadota; class Zetaproteobacteria; order Mariprofundales; family Mariprofundaceae; genus WSZY01. Next base: position 7,720 of record JAVVEJ010000021.1, on the reverse strand, counting down.
TAGTCTTAACTTATATCGTTAATGCTCGATAAATTCCTGATGGCCTGGAGAAGCATTTCAAAGCTCTCCGGATAGTCATTATCACCGTAACTCCTGATCTTTTGCGAGCCCCAATGAACCTCAAACTCCCACTGTGTTCCATCACATACCCCTTTCATGACATACCGCTTATCCCATCCCCATATATCAATAGTATCCAGTTTGGTTTTAAAGTTTTTCCACTTCGTCCTGGATGGCGTGATAGAAACATTGGAATCACTATCAATTCCGCCAGCGGAATCAGTATAAACAAGCTCATCCCCATCATAAGAGAGGTAGTGATAAGGGCCGGGATACCCTCCTATATAAAAGACAATTTTCTCTGGTTTCATTAAGTCAGTCAATTACAGCCACCTCTCCTGTCCCGGATGAAGGACGTCTTTGACCAGCTATAGACCAACATGGATCTGATGATGAAATTTGACTTAAAAGCACAGGCACAGATAAAAATAAAAAGGCCTAGTGGTTCTCACCAATCTATTGGTTTATGGATTTGACCGTGCTGGTCGGATAACAGAGCTGGAAACTGGCTTGCCTTCAAAACACCAGCGCGAATCTGTTTGAAGAAATCGGTATTGGCATGCAGCACGCGGCTGGGCCGCTGTTGTGGATTCAGGATACCAACCCTCTTGCCCAAGTCTTCGCGCACCAACCTGATCGGCTCCAGCAGATCGGAATCGTTCGAAATGACAACAGCTGTATCGAATCGATCCAGATGGGCATCATGAACCAGGTGCGTGGCAAGATTAACGTCCGAACCCTTCTCTTCCGTTTTAATCACCCTGGCGAACTTTTTGCGGCCAGTCGGACTCGCCAGCGGCATGGTGACCGAGTGAGATAGAAAATGCCCGTAAACAACGGAAACTGAGGGCTCAGTCAACAGTGCGCGGATATAGGCCTGCTGACGATTGGCCTGATCGGGATCGGTGGAGCGCGGCTTGACTCTGGCGGTGTAATATTTGATATCGGAGATATCATTTTTCGGCAACAACATGCGGCACATTTCCGCAATATTAAGCCAGCGATATGGCGTGCCTCTGACCGCACCGTAGTAGAAGTTGAAACCGTCGATATAAACGATGGTGCGATTCATACTGCACCCCTGAAAAAGCAGAAGCCGCTCGAGAGCGGCTTCGCGCCCTGTGCCGAAGCAGCAGGGGTGATATGGCGCGAATGCTCGACCACTGCAGTTGATGTGTCAAGGTGGTCACAATTTGTGACCGGTTCGTACTTTGCAAGCGGGTTGATTTGATCCATTTACCCCTCCCTTCCCAAGGAATGACAAGCCAGAGGGTAGAACAATGCGAGGAATATGTGAATGGTCCTTTTCGCTTACAACAGGCAAACTTTTAAGGTCACGGATTGTGACCTTAAAACATGATTCAACCTGAAGTCACAACTTGTGACCTCAGGATGGATTCCCGATCAGGTCGGGAATGACGAAAACCAAAAAAAGGCCTGCAGAAATGCAGGCCCTTGGTGTGTGGCGCTTATCTTTATTCGATCATTCAATGGTTAACTCCTGACAAAAGCCAGCAGAGGGGCATAGTCATTTCGATCTGCTGCCTGCAAAGCCTCAATGTATTGTTGCCTGCAATCATTGGCTGTCGTGATCGCCTCTCCACCCCAGCTAAAACGTTTGGCACCCAATCTCTTTTCCAGAAGCAGATCCGTCATTATACGGGCATGTCTTCCGTTGCCGTTGGGAAATGGGTGAATCGCCACCAGCCGATGATGCAGCCGTGCAGCCAATTCATCTGGCGGATAGCTCCCATGCTTAATCCAGTAGTTCACATCATCGCAGAGGTGACGAAGCTCAATGCCAATCATTTCACGGGAGACGCCGATGTTTTTATTGGACTGGCGGAACTCTCCGGCCCATCTCCAGACATTGCCGAACATCTTTTTATGCAGCTGGCGCATGAAGCGCTCACTCAGGATATCTTTAATACGCGAGCGCCATGCCCACTCCATACCAGCCCGGATATTCTCCGCTTCAAAAACATTCAACTCTTCACGGGTGGTGATATGGGTCAGGCGCAGCCCCTCAACCTCATCGGAGTCGATGGGCGTTGCGCCTTGCGGATAATCGAATACCACTAATCGATCTCCCACATATCCCTCACCGTTTCACGGGCGAACCGCTGCGCATTCGCATGGATTCCCTGTCGGATCTCCCCGGCGGTAAGGCCCTGCTGCTCCAATACCATCGAGTGTTGAACGGCAGTATCTGTTTTTTCGGCATACTTCATCGCCTGACGTTCCACATTGGCCTGCAAACTGTCACGCGGAACCAGTGCGTAAACAAACACGCAGTCCATCGCTTCAGCCGCTTTCCTGATGGAATTGATCGTAGCCGTTCCGGCAACTTCACCTTTTTCAAGAGCGTTGGCACGTTGTCTTCGTACACCCATTCTCCGGGCAAGCTGTTCGGCAGTCATACCAAGTGCATCGCGGATGGCACGAATCCATCCCCGCATGGGTGGCTGACTCTTTTTCAGCTCTGCAAATGCTTGTAATCGCTTATCTAATTGCTGACGAGCAATACTTCTGCTTTGTGCATTCATGGCGCTACTCCTGTTAAAGCAATCTGAATATTGCTTTTATCCATACTTTTGTCAACTTATATATTGCTTTGTACCATTGTTTTAGCAATCTTTAGATTGCTTTAACAGGTTATTGAGATGGTTATGGGTAAAGAAAAAGGGCCTGCATTTCTGCAGGCCCTTGTGTGTGGCGCTCCCTGAGCGATTCGAACGCCCGGCCTTCTGATTCGTAGTCAGATGCTCTATCCAGCTGAGCTAAGGGAGCCTTGTTTCATCAATCCCCTCTTCCAAAGGGGCGCGAACAGTAACGGCTTTCAACCATAATTTCCAACCCGGCGTGTCCGGACCGAAAAGTTCGGGGAACTCCTGATAAAGCCAGCCGCGATAAACCAGCTCGCCTTTGTAGGTCAACTCCACGAACGCGGCGGGATTATGCACATTTTCATCATCAATAAAAGCACCGGCTTGCGTGCGCAGCCCTCTGGCCAGGCCTAGCAGGGTGACATCCCAGTCGTGAAGCATCGTTTTCTCGCCCATGGCGACTTCGACATCAAAGCTGCGGGCTGTTGTGGTCTGCAAAAACATCAATGATGCAATGCCCTCGACAGCAGAGGCCCACTCCGGCAGCACTCGCTGATCAATCTGCCCGCCGTGCGGATCATCCGGAGCCGTAAGCGGCAACTGCCACTTGATCGTCTCTCTGTCATCGTCACCGCAACCACTTAACAGCAGAAGGGAGACAGTTACCAGTGGTAATACAAACAGCTTGAGGAGTTTTATTCGCTTCATCATACAGCCGCGCATCCTGCCACATGGGCGTATGGAGGTTAAAGGGTTTGGTTTTACCTCCCCTCTGCACATGGATGTGCAGCTTCAGTGAGCAGGGTAAAACTCGCACGTTTTGGCCTGCGTCCAAGGGTAAGGGCAGGATGCCCGCATCCCGTATCAAACAAACAGAGAGGGATTATGAAAGGCATCCTGCCTTTCACCCCTGCGGGGCCACCGCAAGCGGATGTTCAATTTCTGCTCCTGCGAAATTGTCGAGGGTTCGTCATCCCTCTCCGGAGCCATTTAAAAAGAGAGGGCCCGCAAAGCGAGCCCTCTCTTTTTAATAGTGGCGGAGAGACGACTGCATGGATGCAGGAGGTAGAGCAACGCATGGAGCAGTTGCCGAGAGGGATTGACTGCGGGCATCCTGCCCTTGCCCTGTGGGCGGCCTGAAGGCCGTCCCGATTTGCTATCCTGCAAATCGGTCGAACCTCAAAAGAGTATTCAGGGCATCCTGCCCTTCACCCCTTCGGGGCCACCGCAAGCGGATGTTCAATTTCTGCTCCTGCGAAATTGTCGAGGGTTCGTCATCCCTCTCCGGAGCCATTTAAAAAGAGAGGGCCCGCAAAGCGAGCCCTCTCTTTTTAATAGTGGCGGAGAGAGAGGGATTCGAACCCTCGATAGGTTTTACCCTATACACCCTTAGCAGGGGCGCGCTTTCGGCCACTCAGCCATCTCTCCAGTTTGTTATAAACGGCTTCAGGCTCCTGCCTTCGCCTATGATCGTTCCGCAAGAGCGCGGTCTTGCTTCACTTACGGTCTCGCTTTGCTTGACCGCCCCACCTCCTGTGGGGATCAAGATACTTTTTTAGCCCGCTCACCCGCACATGGATGTGCGGCTTCAGTGAGCTCCGCGGAAACCGCGTTTTCGCGGAGCGTTTAAGCAATAAGCAGGGACGCTTATTGCGTATCAATAAAATGGCGGAAGGGGTGGGATTCGAACCCACGGTAGGTTTCCCTACGCCGGTTTTCAAGACCGGTACATTCGGCCAGCTCTGTCACCCTTCCAAGCTAATAATAACAACAAAACGACCGATACAAACTTGACCAAAATACCCGCTTTGTCACATTATTGTCACAGTTGGTTTGCCTAAGCGCCCTATTTAACGGGTGATAGACAAGCCCCCTACAGCGACGCGAACCATAATCACGGAGGTGCCCAATGGCAACATACAGAAAGCGTGGACCATACCAATGGCAAGCCATGATCCGGAAAAAAGGCTACCCTCAGCAAACAAAAACCTTCGAGACCAAAGAAGAGGCCATGGCCTGGGCTGCCGGCATCGAGTCAAAAATGTACCGTGGGCTATGGCGCGACATGGGCGATGCCGACAAAACCACCCTTCATGAATGCCTGGAACGATACCGCACCGAAGTAACGCCAAAAAAGAAAGGTGCGCCTCAGGAGCTGAGCCGCCTCAACGTGCTACAACGCTCCAGCCTCGCTGAGTGCTTTATGATAAACGTCCGCAGCAAAGACGTTGCTGACTATCGCAACCATCGGGAAGCTAAGGGTCTTGCCGCCAACACCATCAGGAATGAGCTGAACCTGCTCTCTGCTATCTTTGAGACTTGCAGGAAGGAATGGGGCATGGAAGCCCTGCTAAACCCCGTGAAGGATGTAAAGCGCCCCACCCCACCCCAAGGCCGTGATCGACGCTTGGCTGAGGGAGAGGAGCAGAAGCTTCTGGATGCAGCCGGTGAAAACCGGAGTCCCTGGATACGACCGATCATCATCCTCGCCCTTGAGTCAGCAATGCGAGCTGGCGAAATTGCAGGACTTAATTGGAAATACGTGAACATTAAGAAGAGGCAAATATTCCTTCCTAAAACCAAAAACGGAGAAGCCAGAAAAGTTCCCCTGTCCAGCAAAGCCATCAGTGAGCTGCAGAGTTTACCTCGGCGCATCGATGGGCATGTATTTGGCATTGGTAGCAAGTCAATCAGCTACACATTTCAATCAGTGTGTAAGGCAGCAGATGTTGATGGATTGCGGTTTCACGATCTGCGCCATGAAGCAACCAGCAGAATGTTTGAGAAAGGCTTGGACGCTTCTCGTGTAAAAGCAATCACAGGTCATAAAACATGGGCAATGCTGGATCGCTACACCCACCATAAAATTGAGGACCTGGCTGATCTGCTAGGCTAAAGTCCGCTTCGGGAGAGTCCGCCATCCTTCCCTTTCCCCTCCGGCGGGCTCTTCCACCTTTAACCACCGTCGAGCGAGCTTATTACCTGCCAGTTGACCTTGGCACCTCTTAATGGCACCATGCAACCAATGAAGCGCAAACATCAAAAGACACTGGAACTGATCTACAAACGACCAGTTAGTGGAAACGTCCAGTGGAAAGATGTGATAGCACTTCTGACGGCAATTGGTGCGGAACTGGAAGAGGCAGAAGGCTCCCGTGTTCTGATTACTTTGGGCGACAAGGTAGCTGTGCAGCATCGGCCGCACCCCTCGCCGTCAATGGACAAAGGTGCAGTGGCCAGCATGAGGGAATTTCTCTCCATGTGCGGCCACCGCCCATAGGAGGTTTGAGAAATGCATGCAATGACATACAAAGGCTATACGGCAACTATCGAATTTGACCCCGAGATCCGAACTTTTCACGGACAGGTCATCAATGCCAATTCGATTATCACTTTCTATGGCTCATCCGTGAATGAACTGGAGGCCGAATTTGCCAAGTCCATGGAGATATATTTCGAACACTGTGCAAAGACGGGCAAACGTCCGGACAAACCCTATTCCGGCCGTCTTAACCTGCGGGCATCGCCTGAGCTGCATGCCCGCCTGGCATCAGCTGCGGCCAATGAAGGAAAAAGCCTGAACGAATGGGCAGTGGAACACCTAAAGCAAGCCGCATAGCGAAGGAGGCAGGGGCGAGAATCCCGCAAGTTGTTGAAATCATTGCCGACCTTTTATCTCCTAATGATCTATAGTCCTGCTTATGAATGAACTTGAACAATCCGACATTTTTGCTTTAGCAGTAACTACATTGGGATCAATTGAAAACGCCCGGGAATGGATGAATCGTCCACTTAAAGAGCTAGGGAATAAATCTCCCGATGAGATCATGGAAACTGACTCTGGAAAAGATGAAGTTATCAATATCCTCGGGCGCATCAGGCATGGGGTATTTGGTTAAGCAAAAAAAAGACCCCGGCTGGGATTTGGGTAGTCGGGGTCTCTGGGAAGGGAAATCTATGAAGATTTCCAGCATCAATTATATCAACCCGGCTGGTTCTTAAATATCCCCTGAAATAGGTATTTGGGGCATCTGGATAAACTGGCTTAGGCGATCTACTACCGCCTGTGCCGGCTTCCTGTCTCCGCCTCCCTGATATCTAAGGAGATGGCCAAGGTTGTGTCTATCAACCTCAAACCGATCTGCAGCCGCACTGAGTGATAACCCTTCCTGTTCAATCAAATCTCCAACCGCTTCTTTGATCGCCAAGAGGCTGTCTTGCACAATTCCATCTTCCTCTGGCAGATCATTCCGAACAGCCTCCTGAGCACCTGAACGTAACGTGCTCAAATGATTGATCACCACGATGTTCGACACCTGTATCAACACCAGCCCGAGCACCTGCAGTAGAACAAGCCCGAGCAGACTGAGCGTGTTTGTTTTCAACGTTTCTGGCGGATTCTCCAGAAGCCGAGCAAGCTCTGAGCGCTCCTTGCTCAATGCCTGCTCAGTTCGCTCAATTGACTCCAGCCAACCGGTTCTTTCAGTGGAATTTTGAGCAAAAGTTTCAAGCAACTGAGCATGCTCTTCTATCTGATTTTTGAGTCCGTCCACTTTGACCTGATGGGCCACTTGGGATGCTTCGGCCATCCCCTGCTTCTGCAGTGCTGGCAGAGACAGGTGGTAAACTGGGCCGGCCAATAGAAGCACTGAGGCAAGGATGGCCAAACTCCGGCTCGCCCACCCCTGCCGATACCACAACCACAGGCCACTACCCTCGATTACAAGGCTCCAGACAAAGCCGATGTTCGGATCAACATAGCCACTCCAAAACCGGATTGAGTGGTACTGCAGGATGAAGGTGCCGCCCAGAATGAGAACAGCAGGAGCTATCTTCTGCTTCACCTCGACACCCCCCTACACCGCCGCTCGATTTCGGCTTTAACCTCGGCAGCATTCTCGATACTCCACATCCGGATCTCCGGCTCGGCAGTGCCAGCACAATCCAGAAACAGACTGCCAACTCCACCTTTAAAGATGTAATCGGTATCCCGTTTTACAGTCTTAATCAGCCGGATATGCTTAAACGGAATCGTCAACGTCTGCTCATTCAGA
>JAVVEJ010000020.1:0-44674 GCA_032251395.1 Mariprofundaceae bacterium | reverse complement strand
CTCACATCTTTTCCAAACAGCATATCGATAAACATCTGCCGCGTCTGTTCGGAGGTATCGTAGTGCTGATGAAACGGCGTGTGCCTCTCCTGTTCAGCCAGATCGATCCTGATGCCCCAGATCGGCCTGACGGCATTGGGCAGCATGGAATAACGGATATCACCGATCAGCAGCTCCGTGCCCGGAGAGAGTGCGATATAGCCGTCTGAAAAGGTGTCGAAACGCCTGATATCCTGAGCCATCATCGACAACTCACTGATTTGCGGCAGGTCAGTGAGCTCGAAACGCTTGACCGATTCGCCCGGATAAAGTCTCTCTTCACCGATAAAGCTGGCTCTGAAGGCATCGATGTAAAAACGTCCTCCCGCCTCATAGATGGAGCGCCAGAGCAGCAGGTTGCCCATCGTCGGCTTGACCTCGAGACGTTCAACCTGATGGCCGCGTGATTCGGCCAGCGCCATGGCCATCGCCTCTACACGCTGATGCTGGGCAAAGCCGAGCAGCAGGTAGGAGAGTGCAAAGCAGATGCCGAACATGGCATATCGCGGCGCCTGTTTCACAGCGGCAAAAACAATCGCAGCGATCAGGGCAAGCGAGAAGAGGGGGTCGAGAATGGAGATGATACTCCAGGAGATGCGTGCATCGGAGAGCGGCCAGAGCAGGGAAGTGCCATAGGAGGTACAGGCGTCGATAATGCCTGATGTGGCATAGCCGGCCGTGGTAAACAGTAGCATTCGCCTGAACGGCAGGTACCTCCGCATCACCGGCCATAGCAGTATCGCCGCAATCAGGCCGCCAAACGGGATAAAAAACAGCGAGTGGGTAAAATGACGGTGAAAGTCGAGCTGCAGCAGCGGGTCGACCTCGGAGCGGGTGAACAGCGCATCGATATCGGCCAGCAGCCCGGCCAGAAAGCCGACCGCCAGGGCAATTCGTGTCTCCTTTCCTTTCGAAAAGCTCTGGGCCAGCACGGCGCCGGCAAGTCCCTGAGTCACAATGTCCATGCCCGCTCCTTAAAACCGCCGCAAACGTACCACTGCATATCTCATCCCTCAAGCACGGCCGGGAGGGCCTTGCGCATATGCTAATCAGGCAGATATAACCGGCATTCAATAAAACCGGATGTTTATGTTATACTGAAACGGATGAATATCGATCGTTTCCTAAAGGCACAGGAAAATTGTTATGCCGATGCGCTGTCGGAACTCAGAAACGGCCGCAAGCGGAGCCACTGGATCTGGTTCATCTTTCCGCAAATAGCAGGGCTGGGCCGCAGCCCCACTGCAAGGTTCTATGCCATCAGGGATCTGGATGAAGCCCGTGCATACCTGAACCACCCTCTGCTGGGGGCAAGGCTTCTGGAGTGCTCGCAGGCCCTGCTCAATATCAGGGGAAAAACCGCCACTGAAATATTGGATCCTCCTGATGATATGAAGCTCAGATCATCCATGACCCTGTTTGCTTTTATTGCAGGCAGTGACTCCGTGTTTGCCTGCGTGCTGGAGAGGTTTTTTCAGGGTGAGCCGGACCGGCTGACACTGGAGATGATTCTGCCGCAACAGGCCCGGTGACAGTCAGAATAAGCGCGTGATACCCCTGATTGAAGGCCTGCCGCCGGCTTTCCCGGGCCAAGCGGAGGTGGACGGCCTGCTGATCCAAATCGGTTAAACAGAGATAAAAGTCTGCGTCCGTATTGAACAATCCGGGCCAGACAGACAGAGTTGCCGCATTCGTACCGGATGAGAGGAAACAGATATCATGAAACTGAAGATTTTTGCAATCGTATTCTGGACCGCAGGCATGACCGCGCTGCTTTCACAGGAGATAGATAGCTTCAAGCTGTTCCTTTTCAGCTTGCTGCTGACCATCGCTGTTCTCGTGATGTTCGGGGTTAAGGCCTTTCTGATGAGCGGCGGCGACCATTGGCAGTCCGGGGAAGGCCCCGACACGAAAGAGTGAAGGCTCTGAACAGGGGCGCTTGAGAGAAGGCCGGAGGCCGGGAGAAAAGTTCCTTCAGGCAATAAAGGGCAGGATAACCTGATGTTACTCTGCCCTTTTTTCGTTAAGGGGATTTTCAAAAAACAGTGCGAAAGTTATTAGCAGCATGAACCAGAGAGAGTGAATATGGGAAGAGCTTACCAGAACAAAAAAGAGTCGATGGCAAAGACTGCCGGCGCCAAAAGCAAGGTCTACTCCAAATATGGCAGGGAGATCTATGTTGTCGCCAAGAGCGGCGGTGTTGACCCTGACGGCAACCTCTCCCTGCGCCGCCTGATTGATAATGCCAAGAAAGATCAGGTGCCGGCACATGTGATCGAAAAAGCTATCGAGAAGGCGAAAGGTGCCGGCGGTGAAGAGTATGCCACTGCACGTTATGAAGGTTTCGGCCCCGGTGGCTGCATGGTTATCGTTGACTGCCTGACCGATAACACCACCCGCACATTCAATGATGTGCGGCTCTGTTTTACCAAAAACGGCGGCAAGATCGGCGGGCCGGGAGCCGTGGCTCACATGTTTGACCATCAGGCCGTCTTTGTATTCAGGGGTGATGATGAAGATGCAGTGCTGGAGATACTGATGATGGCGGATATCGATGTCAGCGATATCGAAAATGAAGAGGGGATGATTACAGTTCTTGCCCCCAATACCGAATATTTCAGAATCAAGACCGCCCTGACCGAGGCGATGCCGGGAATCGAATTCGAGGTTGACGATATCTCCTACGAGCCGCAAACCCTGACCACGATCAGCGGTGAAGATGTGGCGCTGTTTGAAAAGCTGCTGGACGCCCTGAATGACTGCGATGATGTGCAGAAAGTTTATCATAATGCGGAGCCGGACAGCTGATTGCCGGATTTTGATCGGGGGTCAAAAGGATTGACTTCTCCGGTACTCCCGGGTACTTTTCTACAAGGTTAGTTGTACTGGCGTTGTGGCTTACCAGCTTGAGCCGATACGTTCTGAACGGGAGCTTACCTACCCTGGCTGTGTGAAGCCCTCATGGGGTTGCCTGATGTCAGGGTGCTGCGCCCACCTTCACGTGAAGGGTTCAGTAGAGTAGGTCACAACGCCAGTACAATTGCCCGATATATCTTCCTCAGGCCCGCAGGTTTAATGAAATCTGCGGGCCTGAGCTTTTTCCGGGCAGAGGATAGCTGCGTGGCGTTCAGCCGGCCTGAAACTCCCTGAGCGAGTAACGCTCTGCTGCCGTGATATCCCTGCTGGTGAAGCGGCCCTCCCTGCCGTTGTAGATATTTTCCACCAGCCACTGCTGTTCTGCTTCAATGTCGGCCTCGCCAACGGAGATGCTCCAGACTCCCTTTTTCGGCTTGCCGGAACGATCACTGTAACTGTAGGCCGGCAGCCACTGGTAACCGTGCGCTTTGAGTTCATCCTTTCTGTCAAATGGTGCATGCAGGGCAAAAAACCGACGGCGCTTCTCCCTTGCTCTGAGGAGCAGTTCGGACATAACCGGCCTGCCGGATTCCGGAAGCGTTCTGGTCAGCAGATGCAGGGTTGCCTGTGCGTCATTAACGGCCCGGTGTCCGTCGAAGAAGAAGCCGAGCATGCAGGCGATATAGTCCAGCTTCCGGCTCAGTATATTCTCACTCTGCCAGTTAATATCGTTAAGTGTGCAGCCCCAGCTGGATTTGCCGGTGGCCGGTAGCCGCCGCTCAATCATCTGCCGGTCAAATGCAGCGTTGTGTGCAATAACGATATCCGCCTTTTCAAACCACGCCATGATCTCATCACTGTCCAGCTTCTCTCCCTTCAGCATCTCATCGGTGATGCCGGTGATCTGCCTGACGATCTCAGTCAGCGGCTCGCCGGGATCTTCGAAGCCGTCATAGGTGTGCAGCGTGCGGTAGATGGCTCCGGTGGAGGCATCATACTCAAAGGCAACAAATCCCAGCTCAATGATCCTGTCGCCTGCGGTGTCGAGTCCGGTGGTTTCGGTATCGATTACCAGTCCGATGCGCGGTGTTGCAGGCTCTCCGTCCCGGTAGCGCCCAACGGCCTGCAGCCGTTTGATGATCCGGTAGTTGCCGGATTGCTCCAGGTGTTCAATGGCCTCAATATCATTCATGACTTCCCCCTGTTTTTCGCTTCAACCCCGCACAATATAAACTCCCTGCTGCCTGGCACCGGAGAGATGACAACAGATCGTCACGGGAGTCCACTCTAATGAACAGACGGCTGTTTTCCATCGACTCTTTCCCGGCAGACAGAGAGTGCAGACGAACACTGTTTCATCTTTTTGCCGCAGGCTGCATTCACTGCCCGGGCCGGTAAAAACTGCTGCTGCCTGAATTGCCGCTTGGTATTGTTTTCACAGCGGCTAGCTTCCGGTGCATCTGTTTGAGGAGAGGGTGGATACCATGCCGGAACTGCTGTTCAGACTTCGAAATGTACCCGATGACGAGGCTGAAGAGGTACGCCAGCTTCTCAACGATCACAAGATCGATTTTTATGAGACCCATGCCGGCGGCTGGGGTATATCGATGCCCGGTATCTGGCTGCCCGATAATCAGCAGCTCAAAGAGGCAAAATCACTGCTTGAACATTATCAGCATGAACGGACGAAACGGATGCGCTCCCTCTATGAGGAGCTGAAACGTGAGGGGAGGCATCAGACGGCTGCTGACAGAATCATGGACAATCCCGTCCGCTTTATCCTGCTTGTCATCGCGCTGCTTTTTATTCTCTATATCTCTCTGAGCCCGTTTCTGGAATTCGGGAAGTAGCGGTTACCGGTAACGGTAAAATTGCAGTTGTATCCCCGGCGCAGGGACCGGGTGCTACGGTCTGGATATACGGTTTATATACGTTACGGGAAATCGTTGAGTGGAAGCTGAGGCACGGCAATGGATGTGTCACTTCCGGTCAGACTCATCAGAAAATCGAGCAGGTCATGCTCCTCCTGCTCATTGAGGTTGAGCGCACTGAGTTCATTTCCCGCACCATGCCGGTCACCGCCATGGCTGTAGAATTCGATAACATGCATCAGGCTCTTTTTCGAGCCGTTATGCATGTAGGGAGGTGTGCGGGAGGCCTGGCGAAGTGAGGCGGTACGAAAGCGGTTTCGATCCTGCGGGTCTCCGGTGACATCAAAGTGCCCGGGATCAAGCGAGTTGATACCGGTGTTGTGAAACGCCGAGTCGCTGAAGTTGGGCGCACTGTGGCACTCGGCACACCTGGCTTTGCCGGTAAAGAGCAGGAACCCCTTTTTGGCGGATTGAGAGATTGCCGACTTGTCACCGGAAATCCAGCGGTCAAATGGTGAATCATTGACGATAACGGTGCGCAGGAAGTTGGCAATAGCCCTGGCAATATTATCGGGTGTGATCGTGGAAGAGCCGAAAGCCTGCTGGAACTTCTGCCGGTAGGCCGAGGGGAGGGCGGGAGCACTGTCCGCCGCCTTCACCGAGAGCTCTTTCAGATGCGTCTTGATGGCATCCTCCAGAGTCATGCCGCGTCCATCCCAGAAGAAACGCTTCTGAAATGCCGTATTAATCAGCGCCGGTGTGTTTCGATCCATTGTCTGGCTCTCCCTGTTTTTGCTTGACAGGGGGTCACTCCATCCGGTTCCGGGGTAGTGGCAGGCAGCGCAGGCAAGGGTGCGTTCCCCGGTCAGGCGCGGGTCAAAAAAGAGCTGTTTGCCCAGATTTTCGACAGCTTTATGATTGGGGTTCTCCTCGGGGTAGGTGACCTCCGGAAGCAGCCATACTCTGAGCGACTTGTCCGGAACTTCCAGCAGGGCACCTTCAGTTGCAGAGGGGGCTGAGGAAAATGATAACAGCATGGCCGTCAGGGTAAGCCAAATACAAATACAGTTCACAGATTTCTCCATTCAGTCCGTTCCCACCTGTTTATATCCCCTGGCGAGGAAAATATTTTACCACCCGTTGCATACATAGCAACACAGAAACATCAGGGCAATCAGTCCGGATAAACGAGAGGATCAGACATGGAGAGACGGGCAAAGCCCTGTTTACGGAAAAGGCACGAGTCGCAGTGTCCGCAGGGCATGCCGTCCGGTAGCGGATCATAGCAGGAGCGGGTGAGGGCGTAATCCAGTCCGAGCCTGAGGCCAAGCTCAATAATCTCTGTTTTGTTCAGCTTCAGCAGCGGGGCAACAATCTCAACAGCAGATCCTTCAGCACCCATTCTGGTTCCCAGCGTTGCCGTTGTGGCAAAGGATTCAAGAAATTCCTGACGGCAGTCCGGATAACCCGAGTAGTCGACAATATTGGCCCCGATCACAATTTTTGATGCGCCGACAGTCTCTGCCATGCCGACGGCCATGGAGAGAAAGATCATATTACGGGCCGGTACATAGGTGATCGGAATGGTGTTTTCCTGATGCCGGTCTTTCGGAACATCAATATCGCCGGTCAGTGCCGAACCGCCAATCGCAGCCAGATCGACCCTGATGGTTCGATGATCATCAACAGCGAGTGATTTTGCGACATTGCCGGCTGCTTCAAGTTCAATGTGATGCCTCTGGCCATAGTCAAAGGCAACGCTATGGCATTTCCAGCCCATCTCTCTGACAGCCCAGGCCAGCGCAGTGCTGGAATCGAGGCCGCCTGAAAGGAGAACCACCGCCTGTTCTCTGCTGCTCATACGCCGGTCACCTCGTCTCCCCAGATATATTTATGCTGCTGAATCTGCAGTCGTACCGGCAGCCGGTCTTCAAGCATCCATGCTGCAACTGTTGCCGGAGGCAGCATCTTCCAGGCCGGTGAGAGGAGGAGGGGAATTTTCAGATCGGCCAGAGACCTGTCACGGATTACTTTTTTGACCCACTCATAATCATTGCGGTCATTGATGACGAATTTAATCTCGTCACCGGGCTTCAGATGCGCGATATTTTTCCAGCGGTTTCGTGCCACCTCACCGCTTCCCGGCGTTTTGATATCCATGATGATCATGATGCCGTCGGGCACTCTGGCAATATCGTGGGCGCCTGCCGTCTCCAGCTGAACGCTCCCCGGTTCCTTGCGCAGGGCCTTAAGAAGGTCGATCACATTTCGTTGTGCAAGCGGCTCTCCTCCGGTCACAAGAACCAGCGGCTGCCCGAACGCCCTTACTTTTTTCACTATTTCATCAACAGGGATGCTGTTGCCCGAATCCGTCGGGATCGCCTGTGGGGTGTCGCAATAGAGACAGTTCAACGGACAGCCGGCCAGTCGAATGAACGTACAGGGTGTTCCGGCAAAGGTGCTTTCACCCTGAACACTCTGATAAATTTCATGAATCCGGAGTGATTTGGAAGCTGGTTCTATTGTCAGTGCTCCGCTTCGATGGCTTTTAACCGGGTACGGGCCTGCCCTGCCGCGTTGGATTCCGGATGCTGTTTGATAAGCCGCTGCAGAACAGCCCTGGCATCACCTTTACGGTTGGACTCCTGGTATGCAGAAGCAAGCTTCAGCAGTGCCGCAGGATGCTTGGCGCTGTTGGGGTGGTTGTTGGCGACGTTTTTGAAAGCCTCAATGGCCTCCTTCATCTTCTGCTGGGCAAAATAACTCTCTCCCAGCCAGTAGAGGGCCTGGTCGGCATACTCACCCCCGGGATGGTTCCGCAGCAGCGTTTTAAAGGCCTGGGAGGCTTCATCATAACGGCCGCTTTTCAGAGCCAGATATGCCGAGGTGTATGCGTTTTTTTCACTTTCGGGGTTGGGTGCCATTGTTGAAGGCGAAACCTTCTTGGCAGCAGAGCGGATGTTTGACTCAATCTTTTCCAGCTTCTTTGCAAGCGCTTTCTCATTGCTGCTGATAACTCTGGAAGTAATTATTTTGCCTGCAGGTTTACTTTTTTCCATCTCATCAAGCCTGGCGGAGAGCGCACGGTTTTCTGCCTGCTGCTCTTGCAGGGCCGCTTCCAGTTCGGCAACACGGTTCTGCATCTGCTCCAGGGCCGCTTTGCCTGCGCTCTGCTCGCTCTTCGTTTTCTGCAGGGATTCCATGACCTGGCTTCTCTCCTGCTCCCATGAAGTTGCACCCTTTCCGGCACAACCGGAAAGCAGCAGCATGAAAACAGCGGCCACCGGAAAAACCGGTGGCCGCTTCGTCCCAGTCAACAGTTTACGGTTAACGGCTGACGATGTCCGCACGCCGGTTCTGTGCCCAGCAAGCCCTGCCTGATCCTTTACATGCAGGACGCTCTTCGCCGAAAGAGACGGTATCGATGCGGGAAGCATCTACTCCGTTTGCCACAAGGTAGTCTTTAACACTGTCGGCACGGCGCTGGCCCAGTGCCAGGTTATATTCACGGCTGCCACGTTCATCGCAGTTGCCCTCTACAGTGACGGTGATGTCATCATTATCGCTCAGCCATGCTGCATTGGCATCCAAAATCGCTCTGCTTGCTGCATCAAGGTCTGATTTATCAAATGCGAAGTAGACAGCGTTTGATGATGGCTTCTCAGCGGCCATGCTGCTGTCCGCCATGGTGGTGCGTACAGGCTGTGTGGATGGGCCGGCTTCGCTGCTGACGACCTCTTTTTTTGCACAGCCGGCAGACAGAAGTGCTGCTGCAGCCAGCGCTGCAATTGTAAATTTTGAAAATTTGTTCATTGGAATCCTCCCAAACGGTTTGCTAATCATATCAAGTGTCTGAATTGAACACCAAATACTCAATGCTGTCTAGGGGGGATATTTTGCATATGGCTAACGTGACCATACAGGGTCGGACGCATCCATGTTTCCCGGTGTAACGGGCTCGGCTTTCCCCCCCCATGCAGGGATTCGATAGACGCGGCGAATACCGCCGTACTCGGCTGAGTAGAGCAGCATCTGTCCGTTCGGCGACCAGCTCGGGGATTCGATACGATCTCCTGTAGCCAGATAGCGCAGGCCGCTTCCGTCAATGTGAACGGTTGCCAGCGCATATTCCCAGTTTTTCAGGGTAATGAACGCGATACGGTCGCCATGCGGCGCCCAGACCGGAGAGGTGTTGTAACTGGCCTCCAGACTGATGCGTTCGGCCTGGCCGCCGGAGAGTTTTTTTCTGTAGATCTGAGGCGTTCCGTTGCGGTTGCTGGTGAATGCAATCCATTTTCCATCCGGTGACCAGGTGGGTGTTGTATCAATGCCCGGGTGGTGGGTGAACTGGCGCCATGTCCGCTGTTCAACATCATAAAGATGAATCTCCGCATTGCCTGTATAGGAGAGGGCAGCGGCAATATAGCGGCCATCCGGAGAGTATTCCGGGGTGCTGTTCAGCCCTTTGAAACTGCCGAATGAGACACGTTCACCTGTTGTCAGGTCAAATGTCTCGAGTCTGGGACGATTGCCCACATAGGTGTTCAGCGCCACAAAACGGCCGCCGGGCGCCCAGTCCGGAGAGAGCAGCAGGGTAAAGTTTTTTCCGACTGTCTGACGATTGGCGCCATCCTGGTCCATATAGATCAGGTCTGATTTTTCTCCCTTTTTCGTCACATAAAGAATCTGGGAGTTGAAGTGGCCACGTACACCGATCACGCTCCGGTAGATAAAGTCGGCAACCTGATGTGAAAGCACCCGAAGCCCGGTTGCATCACGGGAGAGTGTGCTGACAGCAAGCAGTTTGCTGCGAAACGGATCGTGTATCTTTACCTCCGCCTGCCACTTCTGACCTGTTTTCGTCAACCGGCATGTGGCAACAAGATCCGCGCCGATAATGCGCCAGTCGACATAGTCAATCTGCTCCATCGTCGATGCCGAATCGGCAATAAAGCTGAGAGGATCAAGCGCCTGGAATGACTGGCTGGAGACCAGATCATTTTTCACAACATGGTAGAGTTGCATCTTTTCACGCTCGTGCTCCGCGCCGCTGTCAACGATCAGGGCGATGTTGAGCGGCCGGTACTCGGACTGGTAAACATCAAACTCCACGGCAGAGAGTGTTGTGGAGAGTGTTATGAATATAAGCAGGAGCAGTAAACGCATGTGGGGTGTCTATCCTTTGTTGGTTAAGATTACTATTTTAACGGTCTGAAGCGTATCCGGTTGACGCGAAAGGCTTCAAACTGCTGTTGTGGCACCTTGAACGGCGCGGCGGCATGGATGGCCTTGATCAGTGTCTGATCCAGAGCGGCATTGCCTGATGACTCGACAATCCGGGCGCTGACGAGAGAGCCGTTGAGCCTGAGCACCATCTCCACCAGCGGGTCGGGTGTGGAACTCTCTACACCGGCAGGGACCTTCCATTTGCGCTGGACAGCCTGCTGCATCATCGCGATATAGCCATCAAGCTCCTTTTGGGAGAGTTGTTTGCCCATGATATCGGCCATGTCATTGCGGACCGCACGCTTCGGCGTGGTAACGTCGCTTTGCGACTCCACCGGAGCAAAGGGATCATAATCATCATCCGCCTTTGCCGCAGCCTTCTTTGCCGGTTTGGGCTCATATTTAAGCACAGGTTTGGCTTCCGGCTGCTTCTGTACGGGTTTTGCGGCTGCTTTGGGAGCCTGTTTCTGTACGGGCTTTGCAGCCGGCTCGGGAGGCTGTTTCTGCAGTCTGGCCAGCTCTGCGCCGGAGATCATCATCACCTCGATCCGGTTCAACGGCTCGGGTTTAAAGGTTGATTGCCACCATGTCAGGGTCACAATCAGCAGGATTACAATAACATGCACAACTGCTGCAAAGAGGAAATCCGCAGCTTTCAGTGCATGCTGGCTGGTGGAATCAGCGATGAGGTTCAGTGACAAGCCCGACCTTCCTGATTCCCGCCTGCTCCAGCGTGCTCAGGGTGCGTGCAACATGTTCATAAGCGGTTTTGGCATCCCCGCGAATAAAGACCGGCAGGTTGGGTTTGACTTTGCGCATGGCACTGATGCGGGGTGCCAGATTTTTCAGTTCAGTTTTATGTTTCTGAAGGTAGATATCACCGTTGCTATGGATGGTAACCACCAGCGGCTCCACATTCTGCTGCATGGCAGGAGCGTCGGCATCCGGCAGATCGACATTGATGCCCTGTGTCAGCAGCGGGGCGGTAACCATGAAAATGATCAGCAGCACCAGCATCACATCAACCAGCGGGGTGACATTGATCTCACCCATCGGTTCCGTCTCCTTATCCCATTTGCTCTGACCGGCCCACATTTCAGGTCAGCTCCGGATATGGCGCGATATGATATTCAGAAACTCGGATGAAAACTGTTCCATGCCGGCTGCAATGCGCTTGAGATCGGAGGTGAATTTGTTGTAGGCAACAACGGCAGGAATGGCTGCAACAAGGCCGAATGCGGTTGCCACCAGCGCCTCGGCAATGCCGGGAGCTACAGCTGCCAGTGATGTGTTCTGACTCATGGCGATGCCCTGGAATGCATTCATGATGCCCCATACAGTGCCGAAGAGTCCGATAAAGGGTGATGTCGAGCCAACCGTAGCCAGGAAGGCCAGATGCCTGGATAGCCCCTCCAGTTCACGTGACAGTGCGGCATCCAATGCCCTTCGGATACCCTCCAGCCCGCCACCGGCGACAATCTTGCCATCTCTGTCGCTGCCGGAATCCCGACGGTTGCGCATATATTCCCTGTAACCCGACTGAAAGATATTGGGCAGCGGACTATCCTTGTACTGTTGCGGAATGCCTGCGAGCAGAGTGTCCATATCGGAGCCGCCCCAGAATGCCGCCGAGAAGGTTTCAGCATCATGTTTGGTTTTTCTGTAAACGCGCCATTTATTGAAAATGACGCCCCACGACATGATGGAGAGCAGGATAAGGAGCAGCAGTACTGTCTTGACGACAATACCAGCCCCTAAAATCAGGCTCCAGACGGTTAATTGCTCGGCCATAGATGCTCCTTGATCAGGATGAACTGCTTTGATGAATTTTCAGGGCGGGCAGCAGCATTGAGGGAATTCTTTTCGGAGCTCCCTGTTTGTCAATGCAGGCAAGTTTGATCTCTGCCTCTGCCAGCAGGCTCCTGCGACTCCCGGCGGAGCTGCCTGTGCGCCACACCTGCTGCCTGAAAGCCAGTCTGGCGCCGTGTGCATGCGTCAGTACGCTGTCGACCTCAATCAGGTCATTGAACCGGCCGGATGCCCGGTAGCGAACATTGGCCTCTGTAACAGCAAACATGACACCACACGCTGTCTCCACATCGTCAAGCTCGATACCGGCTGCACGCAGGTATTCCGTGCGTCCGCGCTCCATATATTTCAGGTAGTTGGCATAGTAGATGACACCACCATGATCGGTGTCTTCATAGTAGATGCGAAACTGGCAGCGGTGGCTGATGCCGGTCATAGCAGTGAACCCTGTGCGGCAGCGTCAGGCAGTTCCCGGTCCAGATGGGTGTAGGCCATCGGAGTGGCCATCCGGCCGCGGGGGGTGCGGGCAATCAGTCCCTCCTGCATCAGATAGGGCTCCAGCACATCTTCGATAGTGTCGCGCTCTTCCGAGATGGCTGCTGCCAGCGTATCCAGTCCCGTCGGACCTCCGCTGAACTTGTCAATCAGACAGGAGAGCAGCTTGCGATCCAGCCGGTCCAGCCCCAGATGATCCACCTCAAGCCTGTTCAGGGCGTGGTTGCTGGTTTCACGGTTGATGGTTCCATGATGATCCACCTCTGCAAAGTCGCGGATGCGACGCAGCAGCCGGTTGGCAATACGTGGTGTGCCGCGGGAGCGTCTGGCTATTTCCATGGCGCCGTCTTCGGTACAGTTGATCTTCAGAAGCGAGGCGGAGCGGTGGATGATTGTGGCCAGCTCACGGGCGTTGTAAAACTCAAGCCGCTCTATGACTCCGAAGCGGTCTCTCAGCGGATTGGTCATCAGCCCCGCGCGTGTGGTTGCGCCAATCAGCGTGAAACAGGGCAGATCCATTTTGATAGAGCGGGCAGCGGGGCCCTGTCCGATCATGATATCGAGCTGGAAATCCTCCATGGCAGGGTAGAGGATCTCCTCAACCTGCGGGCTTAAGCGGTGAATCTCGTCGATGAAGAGAACATCGCCCTCCTCGAGATTGGTCAGCATGGCAGCCAGATCGCCGGGACGTTCGATAACCGGCCCGGAGGTGGCCCGGATACTGCTGCCAAGTTCGTTGGCAATGATGTTGGCCAGAGTGGTTTTACCCAGCCCCGGCGGGCCGAAGAGGAGCACATGGTCAAGGGGCTCCGAACGACGCCTGGCGGCCTCGATATAGACCGAAATGTTGTCTCTGATCTTCTGCTGCCCGATATACTCAGCAAGCGACTTGGGGCGCAGAGCCCTGTCCCAGTCCTCAATGCGCTCATCGGTGGATACCATGCGCTCTTCATCCATCTCTTCAGCAGTCATGATATTGCCTTGATTGAAGATTTGAAATCCTTTTCAAAATCACCGGTTAAATCAATCTGTTTAAGTGCTTTATCAACCTGAAGAGGCTTGTATCCGAGGTTAATCAGCGCCGAGCGGACATCGCTGGCATCCTTTGACAGGGAGGGAGATTCATTCTCATCCGTAGTCAGTTTACCCTTCAGTTCAAGGATAAGTCGCTGGGCGGTCTTTTTGCCGATACCCGGGGTTCTGGCAATAGCGGTGTCATCGGCACTGTCAATGGCCTGCAGCAGTTCGCCGACCGGCATGCCTGACATCAGGTTGAGTGCTGTGCGGGCACCAATACCCGAGACGCCATTGAGTTTTCTGAACAGCTCACGATCGCTGCTGCTCAGGAAGCCGAAGAGGCTTAGCTGATCCTCCCGCACATAGGTGTGTATATAGAGAGAGGCTCTCTCTGCCTGCTTCAGTGTGCAGAGCAGCTGCATGCTGACGGCTACATCATAGCCGACCCCGTTTGTCTCCAGCAGGATAGAGCCGCTCGGGTCAAGCTCCCGGACGGTGCCTGACAGCCAGCCGATCATTGCTCTCTTTCCAGGATTTTGTTGCGTGCAATCATGGGCACATGATGCGCGTGGCAGATGCAGACAGCAAGCGCATCGGCGGCATCTTCCGGAAGCGGCAAGGGAGGCTTCAGCAGCAGCTTCACCATGTGCTGAACCTGCTGTTTGTCTGCCTTGCCGTGCCCGACGGTGGAGAGCTTTACTCTGGTCGGAGCGTAGGGAGTAACCGGTAGTCCCGAATCCCCGCAGGCGGCAATCAGCGCGCCTCTGGCCTGACCAAGTTTCAATGCGGATGAGCTGTTTTTTGAGACAAAAACATCTTCCATTGCCGCACAGTCCGGCCGGTATTCGGCGATAATCGCTTTCAGCCCGGAGAAGAGGGAGTAGAGCCGTTCCGTGAACTCTCCCGAGCCGCAGCGGATAACCGAGTGGTGCACATGGATCAGGCGGTTTCCCTCTGTATCAATAATACCCACACCGGCTTTCTGAGAGCCCGGGTCTACGCCAAGAATACGCACCGCTTTTCCTAGCCTTCGATTCGTGCCATCTCGTCATCAGAAATGTCGAAGTTGGCGTAGACGTTCTGAACATCATCCAGCTCTTCAAGCCGTTCGATCAGACCCAGAAGCTTTTCGGCAGTTTCACCTTCAACTGCAATGGTGTTTTCGGGAATCCAGGCGATTTCAGCAACCTGAGGTGCAACTCCTGCTTTTTCAAAGGCATCCTGAACCGTTGTAAAATCGCCGGGCCCGGTGGTGACCTCTATGCAGCCCTCATCAGGCCTCTCCTGAATATCTTCTGCACCGGCATCCATGGCGATCTCCATGATGGCCTCTTCATCAACGGCTTCACGGTCGAACAGAAACTGGCCTTTCTGATGAAACATCCATGATACACAACCGGATTCACCAAGATTCCCGCCGCCTTTATTAAATGCAGAGCGCACATCGGAGACGGTGCGGTTGCGGTTATCGGTCATGCAGTCAACAAGAATGGCAACACCGGCCTGCCCGTAGCCCTCATATCGAATTTCATCAATATGAACCGCATCATCACCACCGGCGCCGCGGGCAATGGCGCGATCGATGTTATCTTTGGGCATGTTAACGCCCTTGGCTGCGGTAATGGCTGATCTTAGTCGCGGATTGGCATCGGGGTCATCACCACCTGTGCGGGCAGCAACGGTTATTTCGCGAATGTAACGCGTAAACAGCTTGCCGCGTTTAGCATCAACTGCCGCCTTTTTGTGCTTGATGCTGGACCACTTATTATGACCTGACATATCCGGTAATCTCCAAACCCGTTGTTATTAGAGGTGACGGGAATCTTATCATGCCATGAATGAAAAAGGCAGGGAAACTCCCTGCCTTTTAATACCGGTCGACCGTTGCTGATCAGCCAATATGTTCGTTGATGAACTCGATCAGTTTACTTTTGCTGGCTGCGCCGACCTTGGTTCCCTGTACGTTGCCGTCATTAAACAGCATCAAAGTAGGGATGCCGCGAACACCATAACGGCCCGGTGTGTTCGGGTTGTCATCGATATTGATTTTGGCAACGGTCACCTTGCCCTGCATCTCTTCGGCGATCTCATCCAGAATGGGTGCGATCTGCTTGCAGGGGCCGCACCAGGGGGCCCAGAAATCGACAATAACAGCATTGGACGCTTTCAGCACATCGGCTTCAAAACTGTCGTCGCTAACATGAATGATCTGTTCAGATGACATTGTATTCCTCATGACTATTTATAGGATTGACCGCTACGTTAATCGGGGGCGAGATGAGCGTCAACCATAATACTTCTGCTTTAGAGAGAATCATACAACAGCGAATAGATGAGGCAGGAGGATGGATTCCATTCGACACCTTCATGCACTCTGCTCTCTATGAGCCCCGGCTTGGATATTACGAATCCGCGCATGTGTTCGGCAAAGAGGGGGACTTCGTGACCGGTGCGGATATGGGGCCCTGGCTGGCATTAGGCCTGGCTGATCTTATCGAGTGGGGGTGGCGGCAGCTGGGCTCCCCGTCCGGGTGGACGCTGGTCGAGCAGGGGGGAGGTTCAGGAAGGCTTTTTACTGCCGTCCTGCATTGTCTGCAGGAGAGGGGGCTTGTGCCCGCACGCAGTGTCGCTATCGAGGCGAGTGCGGAGATGCGCAGGCGCCAGCAGGCTCTCTATCTGCGCCATGATCTGGATATCGAATCTTTTGCCGGCATTGATGAAGCCGGAGAGATTGAGAACTGCCTTATGTTTTGCAATGAATTGCCGGATGCCTTTCCTGTACGCTGTTTCAGCTGGAAAGGCGGTGAAGCCCGTGAGCGTGGCGTGTCTCACAGTAACGGCCGCTTCTGCTGGCAGGATTTGGCGGTGAAAATGGATCCGCCGCCGGCAATCGACCGGGAGATAAGCGCTGCCTGGCCGGATGGATATCTGAGTGAGTGGAATCCGAATCTGCAGCTGTGGCAGCAGAAGCTGTCAAAAATGATCCGGCGCGGGTTTCTGTTCTGTGTTGATTACGGCTACTCGCAGCAGGAGTACTACAGATCGCAGCGGGTTGAGGGGACGTTGCTGGGCCACAGAGGGCATCAGGTGGTCGAAGATATTCTTCAACGGCCAGGGAGCTGCGATATCACGGCTCATATCGATTTCACAACTCTGCGCAGAATCGGTGACGCGAACGACATGCCCGGCTGCTGCTTCATGAGCCAGGGCGCATGGCTTGCACAGAGCCCGTCGGTTCAGAGGCGAATCGAGTCCCTGGCTGCCGAGGGGAGTGTTGAAAGTGTTCAGGAGCTGGCGCATGCCAAGCGCATGCTGCTGCCATTTGGTATGGGTGAAACATTTAAGTTGTTGATTCAGTCATGCCATCACAAGCAGAGTGTGCCGGACTATCTGGCTCACTTTGACCGGATGCATGATCTGAGAAGCGCAAAGGGAGTTGCTTGACATGAACATGGATGCGCCAACAATCGCCTGTTATGCGTTGTTCAACCTGCTCCCTGGAGAGCCCCGGCGTTCGGGACTTCTGCCCCCATTGTGGCGTTGCCATGATTGGTGAGGGCAATGTTCCTCATCTTGGAAACTATCGTCTGGATTCAAAGCTTGGCGAAGGCGGCATGGGCGTTGTCTATCAGGCAATGGATGAGAAGCTGCACCGCGAAGTGGCCATTAAAGTCCTTCACCCCCACCTGCTACAAAATGAAAATCTGAAAGAGCGTTTTCGCCGTGAAGCGAGGATGCATGCCAAGCTGATGCATCAGAATGTGGTGACGCTGCTCTCTATTTATGAAGATGGCGAGCATATGGCACTGGTGATGGAGATGGTGCATGGCAAGAACCTGAAAGAGTATATCAGGGACAATCCAAATCTGAATCTGGTCGATCTGGTCAGGATTTCAGATGCGATTCTGGCAGGGCTTGAGGCGGCACACCACCTGGGCATGGTGCATCGTGATCTGAAACCCGCCAATGTGCTTATTTCTGATGAAGGTGCCGTCAAACTGATGGACTTCGGACTGGCAAAGCCCGAGCGAGGAGAGGATGACCTGACCCAGAGCGGTGCAACGGTCGGCTCATTCCGCTATATGGCTCCCGAGCAGATTCTGAACCAGCCCGTGGATGCACGCACCGATCTCTACGCCTTCGGCATTCTGCTTTATCAGGTATGTACGGGAAGGCTTCCGTTTGATGCAACGGCCAGTGGCGGCGGCGAGTTCGAGATTATGGAGAAGCAGGTGCGTGAAACGCCTGTTGCTCCTCATGAGCTGGTACCGTCATTGCCCAGGCCGCTCTCCGACCTGATTCTTCAGCTGCTGGCAAAAAATGCTGCCGATCGCCCGGCTAACTGTGCTGCGGTCCGCAGGTCGTTGCATGGGTTGCTGAAACAGGATGTGCCTGAGCAGCGGCTGCAGGCAGTGCGCATGCCAACCAGGCAGGCCAATGAGGACTCCAGTGCAAAGATTGCCAAAGGTTTGCTAAGAGCCATGTGGCAACAGGTGTATGGAACCTTCCACACTACAGGCGGAGCTTTCAGGTCCGCTGTTGCTGCCATGCAGGGGAGAATCGAGAAGTCTGCATCCTCACTGCCGGTAGCCAGGCGGTGGCAGGCCCCGCTGACATGGGGGAGCATTACTCTCTCTGTGCTGTTTCTCGGCTGGATTCTGATCAGCGTTATCGGTCTTGCGGAGCGTTCGGCAAAATCTGAAGCTGATGTAAAAAACGGCGTTCCCCGGATTGAAGAGAGTCTGAAACCGGTCGCAGAGAAGAGCGATGCCGTTAAAGAGACACCGCAGCCGATGCCACAGCAGGAGCCGGAAGTCGCTGAAAAACCCGCTGTGGCTGCCGCTCCGGTTGCGGAACAGAAGCCCGTTACTGCACCGGCACCGAAGCCGAAACCTGTTGTAAAAGCTGCTGAAAAACCGAAACCCAAGCCGAAACCCGTTGTCAGAACGGTCCACTCTTCCGTGGCCTCCTCGATACCGCATAAGGTGATCCGTAGTGATTTCAGCAATGCCGATCCGAAATCACACGAATTTCTTGGCGGCAGCTATCTATGGTTCACTTCACTGAAGGATTACAAATGGAAGGATAAATATCGTTCCTACAAGAAGGGCGAAACTAAAATCATTCTGGATGAGTCCGTTAATCTTTCCCGTATTGTTCTGAACAAAGCGAGTGTCGGCAGGCTGGATTTCAAAGGCGGTGAGGTAAGCCTGGCTGTTAAAAACAGCCGAGGGCAATGGACGGAACTGTTTGAAAGAAAGGATGATGACGTCGATATTGCCGTAACACTGACAAAACCTGCTGCTGCTTTAAACGACGTGAAGAGTGTCCGCCTCCGCTTTAAAACGCCGGAACCGATCACCGTTGGGCCGATTGATCTTATTCGTTGAATGCTGATCTTCAGTTAACCGGCAGAACCGAGGCGCTCCTGCCCGGAGGGGAGGCTCTCGTGCGCGCCTCTGATCAGCTCTTTCTTGTTGCAAACAGTGTTCCCGGTGACCTGATATCTTTCACCCCCGGTCGTAAACGCCGCGGTGCCGCACGCGGCCGGCTTGTTGAGGTGATTGAAGGCGCTGCCAGCCGGGTTCTTCCCCCGTGTCCGGTTGCAGAGCAGTGTGGCGGCTGTGCCATGCAGTATCTGCATCCCGATATACATTCCGAAATCAAGTCCGGCTGGGTTTTTGATGCCTTTCATCCATGTCAGCATGAAAATACCGTGCGTGTGCCTGCCGGGCCTGTCTCGCAGCATGGGCGCCGCCGGCTGCGGTGGTATGTCGGGGAGGATGGCAAGGGTTGCTTCCTCGGTTTTCGGGCCAAAACTGCACACACGGTGGTTCGCCACGATGCATGCATGTGTGCAACTCCGGCACTCGACACACTTCGCCGGCAACTTGAGGCGTCAGCCGTCGCAATATCGCTAAGCTCGTTTGATTCCGTACAGGCCGTGGAGCTTGATGATGGCATCCACGTCATTCTTGAAGGGGTGCCGTCTCTGGATGAGTCCGCTATTCCATGCCATGAGATCAATGGCCTGCCGCTACAGTGGTGGCACCGGAGCGGGGAAAAGACAGTGCCGCTGTCAAAGCCGGTTCAACGTTTTCACGATGTGCTGCCGGCAGGTGATGAGGGGCAGATTGTGCTGCAGATCGGTCCGGATGACTTTGTGCAGGGGCAGGTTGAGGGCAACAGGGAGATAGTTGCACAGCTGCTGCGCTGGTGTGAAGGCGCCGGTTTCGTTGTTGATCTCTTTTCCGGCACAGGCAATCTGTCGCTGCCGGTTGCCAGCGCTCTTGCTGCCAGGGTGGCCGGGGCTGAACTCAGTCAGGCCAGCGTGCGTGCCGCCAATGCCAATGCCGGGCGTCTTGGAGTTGATGCCAGCTATCTGGAGGCCAATCTGTTCGAGCGTTTCAGTATAGAGCCTTTTGCCGGTGCCGATGTTCTCATTCTTGATCCGCCGAGACGGGGGGCGAAAAACGTCTGCAGCATGATGGGGAGTCTGTTGCCTGCAAAAATCATCATGGTGAATTGTGATGCGGCATCCGGCGGCCGTGACGGCCGGATATTGCAGTCGCTGGGATACCGTCTGCATACGCTGCGCGCGCTCGATCTTTTCCCCTATACGGGGCATGTCGAGGCGATGAGCCTGTGGGTCAGATGAGTCGGCTGCTGCTGATCTGCGCTCTGCTCTCTGCACTGCTGTTTAGCGGATGCGGAGACACTCCGGATGGCAATGCTTCAGCTAACGGGAATGCCATCACCGTCGGGCTGGCACAATTGCCGCTGAGTGTTGATCCCCGTTATGCCACGGATGCCGCTTCACACCGGGTGCAGGAGTTTCTGCATCGCGGTCTTGTCAGGCTGGATGAAAAGTTCCTGCCGCAGCCCGATCTGGCTGAGTCGTGGCAGCATCCCGACCCGTTAACATGGGAGTTCAAGCTCAGGCCCGGAATTCGCTTTCATGACGGTTCATCCGTTCGTGCTTCCGATGTGACTGCGACACTGAATGCCGTTCTCGACAGTGCCGGGGCGAGTCCGTTACGTGCCGGGCTGGCTGCCATTGCCCGGGTCACCGTGCTTGCAGATGACAGCTTACGGATTGAATTGAGCAGGCCGGATGCTTCGCTGCTGACGCGTCTGGAACTGGGGGTGCTGCCTGCATCACTGGCGAAGCAGCCGCACTCACCCAAGTCGATTGTCGGTTGTGGTCCGTACCGGTTGAAGGCCTGGAACGGCAACACACTTGATATTACACCTGTAACCGAAGCTTCACTGCCAATCCGTTTTCTGGGGGTGAAAGACCCGGTGACCCGGTCTCTCAAACTGGTGCGAGGCGAGCTTGATTTTACGCAGGGGGAGCTGCCTCCGCATCTGATCCCGTATTTGCAAAAACAGAGCGGCATTGAGATTCAGTATCATCCATCCACCACCTTCTCCTATATCGGCCTGAACCTTCAGGATAAATATTTGAAAGATGTTCGGGTGCGCCGGGCACTGGCGCTGGGGCTGGACAGGGAGCGGCTTAAAAAGGCACTTTTCTCCGATCTGCCGGAACTGGCAGAGACGGTGCTGACCTCGTCACACTGGGCGGCTGCAAAACTGCCGCCAACACCGTTTGATGCTGTGCAGGCCGAAAAACTGCTTGATGCGGCCGGCTTCAAAAGAGATGCCGGCGGCATCCGTTTCCGGATTACCTATCGCACCAGCACCGACCCGACCCGCCTGCGGCTGGTCACGGCGATTGCCGACAGCTGGCAAAAGATTGGCGTTCAGGTTGCAATCGAGTCGCTGGAGTGGGGCGGTTTCTATGCCCGCATCAAGCGGGGCGATTTTCAGGCCTTCTCACTGGACTGGGTCGGCATCACCGATCCCGATATCTATCGCTGGATTCTGCATTCGGATATGTGGCCGCCCGCAGGCTCCAATCGTGGCAGGTACAGCAACACCCAAATGGATAGCTGGCTGGATGCCGCTGCAATCAGCGAAGAGCGGGCCGAACGTATCCGCCTCTATGCCAATGTGCAGCAGCAGATGCAAGCCGATCAGGTCTATATTCCGCTCTGGTATCAGCCTGTGATTGCAGTCTCCGGCCCCCGAATCCGCGGCTTCAAACCATCGCCGGATGGAAGCCTGCTCTCTCTTCGTGATGTGAGAGCTGTTAACTAGCCCTGTTTGACACAGCGGGTGCCTGGGTCTTGAATCGGTTCTCAAGGGAAGGGGAGAATCTTGTTTGATTTGCCTCGAATGAACTGCCCGGGAAGGCAGTTCACTTAAAAGATAACACGACAATTCGGTCACCTCTTCTCCTGAAATAGCATATTCATGCGATATTGATTGCAGGGATTTACTGGCAGTGTGCCCCACTGACCAACCTTGGGAAGGGAGTCTTATGATATTCAATTTACCATCACTTTTGC
Organism: Mariprofundaceae bacterium; assembly: GCA_032251395.1. Lineage (GTDB taxonomy): Bacteria > Pseudomonadota > Zetaproteobacteria > Mariprofundales > Mariprofundaceae > WSZY01. The sequence goes on along the minus strand of JAVVEJ010000020.1, from coordinate 22,947 downwards.
ACGCGCGATCTCTTTCACGAAAGAGCATCGCCTCTCTTTTCCATTCTCCAATTCAAATGAGCGAGGTGGCGTAGTTATGGATCAATTGCTTGGTTTTGCAGTTCTCACCGGTCCTTTATTTCTGATTGTGCTTTGGGTGCCGGTGTGCATTGCGGTGGCTGTGTGGATTGCCCGAAAAAAGATCAACAAAGGATTGCCGATCAGGATCGTGGGAGGATTTGCCGTATTCCTTCTGGCGCTGTTTCTGCCTGTGGCTGACGAAATCGTTGGGCGCGTCTACTTGAATCATCTCTGTGAAACCGAGGCCGGAGCCAAGGTGTATCAAACCATCGAGCTGCCAGCTGAATATTGGGATGAGGATGGGAAACCTAGGTTTATTGAAGCAAATGGTGAAGTTCATTGGAAGCAATTGGTGGGAATGGCTGAGCAATCAACTGTAACGAAAACCCACTCATCATTGTTTTCAATTACTGATCGTCGAGTAGTAATTAAAAACAATGCTAATCAAATATCGGGAGAGGTAATTATCTACATGTTTTGGGGTGGATGGCTTATACGCGCAACCACATCGAGTAATGCAGCTGTTACATGCGATGGGTGGCGTAGTAATAGATATTGGTATGACTTTTACAATGGGCTTTTTCAATCAGCAAAGATTTTAGCAGAAAAGGGGTCAGAGCCCTTTTTGAACTGAATCGGGCGTGATGAGAGTTATGTAAGAGAGGGGGTAACATGCCGAGGAAGCCGAGGTTTTATGTACCTCGGATTCAGGGGACAGTGTACCTATTTAATGGGTTATAAAGGTTAGGCAAATCCGGAGATGGTTTACCTGTTCAGGAAGCGTATTTCAAGAAAAGGGGTCAGAGCCCTTTTTGAACTGAATCGGGCGTGATGAGAGTTATGTAAGAGAGGGGGTAACATGCCGAGGAAGCCGAGGTTTTATGTACCTCGGATTCAGGGGACAGTGTACCTATTTAATGGGTTATAAAGGTTAGGCAAATCCGGAGATGGTTTACCTGTTCAGGAAGTGGGAAAGTCGTTAACCAGCCTGTTTTTCAGCTATCAGATGCAGGTAGCGGCCCATGTGCAGGTAGGGTTCATGCCGGGCGTATTTCAGCTCGATGCGGACAATCTCCTCAATCGGGCGTTTGTCGCGGATGCGCCGCTCCATATAGTCGTAAATAACGCGAACGCCTGCCCGGCTGAGAACGTTGAAATGCCACTGCTTCAGCCACCCCTGGACCTCTTCCAGTGAAAGCGGGTGATAGGGGGTGAGGCCGCCTTCATCACCCTGCAGGTTGGCGCTTTCCGCCTTGTTCCAGTTGCCACGAATCAGGTTACGGAATACCAGTGCGTCGCGGTTGTAGAACATCAGCGACAGGTGGCCGTCGGGCTTGAGCAGGTGGGTGAGATGACGGAGCGTCTCTTCAGGCTCGGCCAGCCATTCGAGCACGGCATGGAAAAGAATCAGGTCAAACTGCCCGAGTTCATCAGCGATCAGTTCCTGAACAGGCTTGTGAAGCAGCTTGATCTTTGCTTCAGGCAGCTCCTTTTCGAAAAGCAGGCCCGTCTCTTCAACCATCTTCTTTGAAATGTCGGAGAGCACCAGTTCATGTCCAAGGGCTGCAAGACAAAGGCCCATCTGGCCCAGGCCACAACCGGCATCGAGGATGCGAAGCGGTCTACCCCCGGAGAGTTCGGGTATCGTTTGCAGCAGGTGCTCCCGGACAATGGCCAGGCGCACCTCTCCCTTGGCGCTGCCGTAGATGTTACGGGCAAAGCGCGTGGCCAGATCGTCAAAGTTGCGGTCGGACTGTATCGGGGGAGAGGTCATGATTGTGAAGATAGCTGTTTTACCATGATGAAGTCATCCATCACGTAACCGGCACCGATATCCTGAACTACCGCATCCGTTTTTATGAATCCCATCTTCTCATAGACCGCAATGGGACCACTGTTGTGACGGTTGACGGTCAGCCAGATGCGGTTGATCTGCCGCCCCCGGCAGAGCAGTTCGATATGGTGCATCAGTTTCCGGCCCAGCCCCTGCCCGCGTACCGATTTGAGCAGGTAGAATTTACTCAGCCGGGCGCTGTTGCTGCCACTGTCGGGAATAAAGCTGGCATAACCGATGTTCCGGCTCTCCTGTTGAACAAGCAGATAGACGGAACCGCTGTCGATCTGTTTGCGAATGGATGACGGGCTTTGAAACTTCTCCAGCATATATTCCACCTGCGGCCGGCCGATGATGGGGGTAAAGTGTTCCCTCCATATCTCACTGGCGAGTGCTGCAATTGAGGCAATTTCACTGTCGCTGTGCGCATTAATAATCTGCATGGCCTGCCCATTCCAGTTCAATTCAGCATCGCTGTCGATAAGCAGCAGGATACAGCGTCATGGCATTGTAACTACCGGCTTGCAATCCGCAGGGTTAGGCCTATGATTCGCAACGTTGAAAAAGTGGGCCACGGCTCGCTTTTTTTGTTTTATGGCTTTGTGATTATAGATTGAACGGGGAAAGTGATTGTGAGTCTGGAATCAAAAATTCTTGAACTGCTTACTCCTGTCACAGATGAACTGGGTGTGGATGTACTGCGAATCCGTGTTGGCGGACCGGGCAGCAGCCAGCTGGTTCAGGTGCTTGTTGATCGCAAAGGCGGTGTTGATTCGGATACGCTGGCCCGTGTCAGCCGGGGGCTGGCGCTGCAGCTGGATGTAGAGGATCTGATTCCTGGCAAGTATCGCCTTGAGCTCTCCTCGCCGGGCTTTGAGTGGCCACTGGAAACAGCTGCCGACTTTGATCGCTATGAGGGCGAATGGATCAGGGTCACCTTTGAAGAGGGGGAGCCTGTTGAGGGCGATAATCTCGGCCCGGAGGGTGACGGCTTCAGGATTCAGGAGCGGGGAAGGGAGCCGCGCCACTTTGTGCTGAGTGAAGTGAAAAAGGTTGTGCGTGCGGTGGACTGGAAAAGAGTCTCCCGTGGCAAAAAGAGGTAGAAGCTGATTTCCCGCCATGGATGACGGGCGAACAGATACAATAAATTCGTAAGTGAAGCAAAACCGTGCTTTTGCGGAGCGATGAAAGGCCAGGGGCAGGAGTCCGGAGCCGATTGCAAACAAACAGAGGATAACAGGCAATGAATGTTGAAATGTTACAGGTAGCCGATGCGGTGGCTCGTGAAAAATCAGTTGAACGTGAGCTGGTGCTCGAAGCGATGGAACAGGCGCTCAGAACTGCTGCACGTCGTACATACGGCAATAAGGCGGTTGAGGCGATTATTGACCGTGAAACCGGGACAATCAGCCTGAACCATGTCCGTACCGTTGTTGAAGAGGTTGAGGAAGAGGAGAACGATCTGACGCTTGAGCAGGGCAAAAAGCTGGACCCTGCTGCCGAAATCGGTACCGAGTTCCGCGAACCGCTGCCACCGATCGAGCTTGGCCGAATCGCTGCCCAGACCGCCAAACAGGTGATTAATCAGAAAATCCGCGAAGCAGAACGTGATCGCGTGGTTGAAGAGTACGGCCCCCGTGTTGGCGAAATGATTACCGGAATTGTGAAGCGTGTTGAGCGCGGCAATGTCTACGTGGATCTCGGACGCGGTGAGGCGGTGATGTATCGTGAGGATCTGTTGCCGCGTGAATCGTACCGCCAGGGTGACCGGGTGCGTGCCTACCTGCGTGAAGTGCGCAATCAGCCTAAAGGTCCGCTGGTTTTTATCTCCCGTTCTGATGCGGGCATGGTACAGAAGCTTTTTGAGCAGGAGGTTCCCGAGATTCAGGACGGCCTGATCGCCATTCAGGCGATTGCGCGTGACCCGGGCTCGCGCAGTAAAATTGCCGTTATTTCCACCGATCCGAGCATTGACCCGGTCGGTGCCTGTGTAGGAATGCGTGGCGCACGTGTACAGGCCGTGGTGAATGAACTGCATGGCGAGAAGATCGATATTATCGAGTGGACCGATGATCCGGCCGCATTTGTCGTCAATGCTCTGGCACCGGCAGAGATCGAACGCGTGATGGTGGATGAAGAGAGAAACACCATCGAAGTGGCCTGCACCGAGGATAACCTGGCGATTGCCATTGGCCGCCGCGGCCAGAATGTCCGCCTGGCATCCGAGCTTTCCGGCTGGAATATCGAGATTATGTCCACCGGTGAAGAGCAGCAGAAGCGAACTGTGGAGATTGAGACAGCCAAAGCCGATTTCCAGACTGGTCTCGATGTTGATGAGGATTTCGCATCGCTGCTTATCTCTGAAGGATTTGTTACTCTTGACGATCTTGCCTACTGTGCTGTTGAAGACATTGCATCCATTGAAGGCCTCGATGCTGATCTTGCCCTGGAGATTCAGAAGCGTGCCCGCAATGCACTGCTTGATAAGGCGATGCAGGCTGGCGGCAGCGAGGAGGGTGAAGGTGCCCTTTCCCTGCTGGAACTGGAAGGCATGACCCGTGAGGTGGCTGAACAGCTTGCAGCCCGCCAGATGGTGACGGTTGCTGCTCTGGCAGATGCCGCGGTTGATGAAATTGAAGATATTGAGGGGTTGAGCAGGGATCAGGCAGAAGCCCTGATTCTGGCGGCAAGAGAGGCCAGCGGCTGGTTTGAGTAAATCCTCTGCGGACCGGAAACTGAAGCAGCGCCAATGCCTGATCTGCCGGGAAAGTGCAGACAAGCGTGAGATGCTGCGCCTGGTTGTCGATGATGAGGGCCAGATATGGCCCGATCTTCTTCAGAAAGCACCCGGTCGCGGAACATATCTCTGCATGAAGCAGGCTTGTCTCGAAGGGGTGACGGACAAAAGGCTGGGGATACTGCGTAACAGGTTCAAGGTGAAGTTTCCACAGAGTCTGAGCCTGATGCAGCGGATACGCGAAACGTTACGACGGCAGTTGCTGCGTCTTTTTTCGCAATTTTCCGCAGTTGCTGTGCTGGGAAGGGATGCGGTAATGCATCAAATGTGGAAGAATGGCCCCCTGTTGATCATGTTAGCCAGCGATGCCGGTGATGCATTGGTGCAGCAGATTGAAGGCGGCGTCGGCAAAAGAGAGCAGGCAGGAAAGAAAACCATGTTGTTACACGGTTTTTCCGGCTCGTTTCTTGCTGAGGCTTTTGCCAGAGATAAGATATCGGTGGTGGCACTGGATACAGCGAATGTATCGACAAAGCTGCCGATGTATTGTGACTGGTATGTAAGAGTAAAGGAATCAGGGTAAAGGTACGACATGGCGAATAAACGCATCCTCGAATTGGCAACGGAACTGAATGTTGGCGTTGCAGATCTGCAACGCGCTGCAGTGGATTGTGGCGTAGCAGTTTCTGGTCCAACCAGCCTTCTGAATGAGGAAGATACTGCGAAAATCAAAGCATCATTAAAAGCATCAGCCGGGAAAGCTGCTCCGGCGGGTGGAAAAACCCTGACTCTGAACCGTCCTATGGTTGCCGGGCAGTCACGACCCGGAAGCAGCGTGGAGGGAAGAGGGCGTACTGTTCAGGTGGCAGTGCGCCGCCGTCGTACGCCCGGTCACCAGCCAGCCGAGGCGCCGGTTGAAACTGCCACCAGAGCTCCGGCAGCTGCGGCCAAAGCGGCTGTCTCGGTAGAGAAAAAAGAGGCTGCCAGAGCAGCAGCCAAAACTCTGTCACCTGCCCAGCGTGCATCACAGGCGTTGGAAAATAACAGGAAAGTGGAAGCAAAGAGCACCCCCGCTCCTCAACACGATGCCCGGCAGAAGAGTACAGCTACCCGTCCGTCAGCAGATGCAAGGCGCGGACCTCAGGGCTCAGCGCAAAAGAGTTCGGGGCCACGCACAACCATTCGCCGGGGGCTGACACCTGCACAGATTGCAGCAGCCAAGGCTCCGCGTTCATCGATGAAGCAGATTGAAGCGAATATCAGTACTGAACGTGCAGCACGCCGTAAAGACGCCCAATCATCCGGCAGACGTCCTGCCGGTGCAGCCGGTGCGCCGACATCGGGAACGAGACGGGTGCCATCCGTGGCTGTCTCTCCACAGCCGGGTGGTCCGGCGCCTGAGGGTATAAAGAGACGCGGGCCAGGGGGTCCGGCAGGAGGTCCGGCAGGCAGACATCAGAAGAGAAGGCTCTCCCCGGCAGAGAAAGCAGCCAAGCGTGATTATGCGTCGAAACGCAATGTGGTGATGACTGAGGAGCAGCTGGAACGTCAGGCACGACTGGCTCGTGGCGGCCGTGGCCGGACGAAGATTATTACCAAGGATGACGCGGACTTTGTAACACGCACTGTAGAAGTGACCGATCCGATTATTGTTGGCGAGCTTGCCAGCCGAATGGCAATCAAGGGTGGTGAGGTTGTTAAAAAACTGTTTGAAATGGGTTCTCCTGTTACAGTCAATGAGAGTATTGATGCCGAGACAGCTGTCCTGATTGTTGAAGAGTTCGGCCATACACCGAAAGTAATTAATGAGGCAGCGGTGGAAGATGTACTGGTCGAAACCATTGAAGAGTCTGAAGAGGATCTGCTGCCCCGTCCGCCGGTAGTTGTGGTCATGGGTCACGTAGACCATGGCAAGACCTCGATTCTCGATGCACTCCGTAAGGCTCATGTGGCTGATGGTGAGGCCGGTGGCATTACCCAGCATATCGGTGCCTATATGGTGAAGCTGGAGAGTGGCGAACGTGTTGTTTTCGTTGATACGCCGGGGCACGAGGCGTTTACCGGCCTGCGTGCACGCGGTGCGAAACTGACAGATGTGGCCGTGCTGGTTGTTGCCGCCGATGATGGCGTTATGCCTCAGACTGTGGAGGCACTGAACCATGCCCGTGCAGCAGGGGTCCCGATTATCGTGGCTGTCAACAAGATGGATAAGGAGGGAGCTGATCCTGAGAAGGTAATGCGTCAGCTTTCCGAACATGAAGTGGTTTCAGAAGAGTGGGGCGGCGATACGATCTTTGTTCCTGTCTCAGCGCATACAGGTCAGGGGCTTGATGATCTGCTTGAGATGCTTGCGCTGCAGACCGAAATTCTGGAGCTGAAGGCAAATGCTGATCGCCGCGGTCAGGGCGTCGTGATCGAATCGCGTCTGGATAAGGGAAGAGGGCCTGCAGCAACAGTTCTGGTTCAGAACGGTACCTTCAAACAGGGGGATATTGTTGTCGTCGGAACCGTAATGGGACGTATTCGTGCCATTGTTGATGAGAATGCTGTTCAGCACAAAACAGCCGGACCTTCGATTCCGTTCGAGCTGCTTGGCCTTGAAGAGGTTCCTGATGCGGGTCTGGAGATCATGGTTGTAGAGAATGAGCGCCAGGCACGCGAGATTATCTCTTATCGTAAAGAAAAAATTCGCCAGCACGGTGTTGCGACACATACCAAGGCCAGCTTTGATGACCTGTTCGCTTCGGTGCAGAGCGGTGTGGCCGAAGTTCCGATTCTGATCAAGGGAGATGTGACCGGGTCTGTTGAAGCGATGGCTGATTCAATGGTCAAGGCCGGAACGGATGAGGTGAAGGTGAAGGTGATCCACAAGGGTATTGGCGGTATTACGGAGTCTGATGTGATGCTGGCCTCAGCTGCCAACGCGATCATTATCGGCTTCAACGTGCGTCCGGAAGCAAAGGCCAAGAAAGTGGCTGAGAATGAGGGCGTGGATATCCGCTTCTACAAGGTGATCTACGATGCTATTGATGACATCAGGGCGGCAATGGCAGGCAAGCTTTCACCGGACAAGGTCGAGAAGGTGATCGGAAGCGCCGAGGTTCGTGACGTCTTCCAGGTGCCGAAGATTGGTGCGGTTGCCGGTTGCTACATGACCGATGGCTATGCAGTCCGAAACGCCCATGTCCGTGTTCTGCGTGAAGGCGTGCTGATCTATGACGGCACGCTGGCTTCATTGCGGCGATTCAAGGATGATGTTAAAGAGGTCAAGAGCGGTTACGAGTGCGGTATCGGCATCGATAAGTTCAATGATGTGAAAGTAGGAGACAGCTTCGAGTTTTATATTATCGAGGAAGTTGCTGCTACCTTATAGTGAACATGGCTAACCGATCTTCCGGAAAAGATCGTCTGCAGAAAGATATCCATCGACTGCTGACGACACTGATGCAGCGTGAAATTGATGATCCGAAGCTCTTTGGCATCACAGTTACGCGACTGGAACCGAGCAGGGCAAAGCAGGGCATGACCGTTTTTGTTCACCGTATGAATGAACATGATTCTGCCGCTGTTGTTGAGCGGCTGAACAGAATATGCCCGCATTTTGAACATGAACTTCGCAAGGCTTTGCCGAAGCGGCGTTTCCCGTCGCTAAGATTCCGCTGGGATGATGCTTTTGACAAGAGCGGAGCGGTTAATGATCTGCTCAGCAAGATAGGGAATGCGTGAGAGCGCCTTTTAAAAACACGGATTGGAGCGGTGTTGCCGAAGCACTGGATCGTGCTGCCGGAATCGTTGTTATTACCCATAAAAACCCGGATTCAGACGGTATCGGCTCACAGATTGCACTCTTTCACGCCCTGAATACGATGGGCAAGCGGGTCTGGATGCACAATCTTGACCCTGTTCCACGCATCTGCCGCTATCTTGACGGATCAAACCGGGCCACATCAGGCAATGAATTCAAACATCTGCGCGAAGTTGACACCGTCATATCGGTGGATTGCGGCGCTATCTCCAGGCTGGGTATGCCGGAGGGATTCTTTGCAGGAAAAACGGTGATTAATATTGATCACCATGCCAGCAACCGTAACTTCGGCCAGGTAAATGTTGTCGATGCCAGCTACTGTGCTACAGGGGCTATGATTTACGATCTGTTCTCATTTCTTGGTATCGCTCTGACGCCGGCCATGGCTGCGCCGCTCTATGTGGCACTGATGACCGACACTTCGAGTTTCAGACTCTCAACAGTCAATGCTGATGTCTTTCGTCTTGCCGCTGAACTGGTGGAGGCGGGGGCTGACCCGGCAGCAGCATCAAAAGCGGTCTATGGCAGCAACAGCGTTGCCCGTCTTGAGCTGTTGAAGCTCTCATTCGGTACACTGGAGTTGCACGATAAACAGCGCTCGGCATGGCTCCATGTCACGGATGCGATGTATCAGCAGACGAACGCAGACACCGAAGATACGGAAGGGTTTATCGATTACGGCCGTGGTATTGAGGGTGTGGATATCACTATCTTTATTCGCCCCGGCAGTGAAGGCTGCTGGAAACTGAGTTTCCGTGGTGCCAACGGTTTTGATGTCGGCTCACTTGCATCCGAGCTGGGTGGCGGCGGACACCGCTATGCCGCCGGTTGTGATCTCCGCGGTACCCTGGATGAGGTTAAGGAGCGGGTTCATCCGCTTGTCACGCGTCTGCTGTCAAACTGAATGATTTCCGGCGTGCTCTTTCTGGATAAGCCTTTGGGCTGGACATCACGTCGCGCCGTCAATGAAGTCATTCGTCTGTTTACTCCGCCCGGTGCCAAAAAGATCAAGGCCGGACATACCGGCACGCTCGACCCGCTGGCGACAGGCATGCTTCCCATTCTGCTGGGTGATGCGACCCGTTTTGCAGAGATGGGTCTGAATGCTGAAAAAAGCTATGAAGTAACATTCGATCTCAGTTATCAGACTGATTCACTTGACTGCGAAGGTGCGGTGGAGGCCCGTTTTGACGGTTGCATCGAAACGGGGCAACTCAATGAAGCACTTGAGTACTTTACCGGTCAGCAGCAGCAGATTCCGCCGCTCTTTTCGGCCATTCGTATCGATGGAAAGCGGGCGCATCAGATCGCCAGGTCGGGAAACAGTATTGAGATGCAGGCGCGTACGGTGAGCATCCATAACATCGAACTGCTTCGATTTGACTTTCCTCTTGTCACGCTTCGTGTCAGCTGTTCAAAAGGTACCTATATCCGTTCTCTGGCACGGGATATCGGCTCCCGGCTGGGCATGGGAGGGTGTGTTACCGCACTGCGCCGCCTCTCTACCGGTGGCTGGTCCGGGGAGCTGATGGTGACCATGGATGAGCTTGCAAAACGCCGTGATGCCTGCATTATGCCGCTGCCGCAGTGGTTACGTGATCTGCCGGAGATCTTTCTGCCTGTCGAAGAGGGCAGGCGTTTTTTGCAGGGACAGCGTATACAGGTGAGCGATATCATAGAGGGCGTGGTGCAGGTATCTTCAGCAGGTATGCTGCTCGGCACGGCTGAGCTGAAGCCGGGATTAAAGCGCATGGTTCTGCATCCCATCCGGATTTTGCCCTCAGCACAGGAGAAATTGTTATGAAAATGCAGAACATGATATTTCCGGTTTTCGCCGCTGCACTTTTTATGATGCCTGCATGCAGCGACGCCGGATATGTCGATTCGGTTCAGATTTCAAAAGAGGCAGTGGAGAAAACAATGAGTAAAGCACCCAAAAAAGCACCATCCGCAACCGACAGGGATATTCCGGTTGGTAATCATGTCCTTATCGAAACGGATCTGGGCTCTATCAAAATCGAGCTGTTGCCGGAGGTGGCCCCCGATACCGTGGCCAATTTCAAGGTTCTGGCCAGCAATGGCTATTACGATGGCATCATCTTTCACCGTGTGATTCCCGGCTTTATGGCACAGGGTGGCGACCCGACCGGCAGCAGTAGTGGCGGGCCGGGCTACAAAATCAGTGCCGAGTTTAATGCGACAAAGCATGTTCGCGGCACTGTGGCCATGGCACGCACGTCCGACCCTGATTCAGCCGGCTCGCAGTTTTATATCTGCTTCGGCCCGCAGCCGCATCTGGATCGCCAGTATACCGTTTTCGGGCAGGTGGTAGAGGGCATGGATGTGGTTGACCAGCTAAAGAACGGCACGGTCATGAACAGGGTAACGCTTCAGCCGTAAGGTTTGAATTTGTTACAGATGAAAAAAAAGGGCGCTCATATTGAGCGCCCTTTTTTTTTACTTACTTAAGTTTTTTCGCGTTCGTTGCGCGTTTGCGCTCATTCTCCTGCAGTATGCGTTTACGCAGACGGATTGATTTCGGTGTGATCTCCACCAGTTCATCATCATCGATGAACTCAATGGCACGCTCCAGTGACAGATTGATCGGCGGAACCAGATCAATGGAGTCATCCTTGCCTGATGCACGTACGTTGGTCAGCTTTTTCTCTTTGGTTGCATTGACCGTCATATCATCATCGCGACTGTTCATGCCGATGATCATACCTTCATAGATCTTCACACCTGAGCCGATGAACAGCTTGCCTCGCTCCTGAATCTTCCAGAGAGCGAAGGCAACCGACTCGCCGGATGCCATGGTTATAAGCACACCATTGCTGCGGCCGGGAAGGGCTCCGACAAACGGGCCATAGGCATGGAAAATATGGTGCATGACGCCGGTGCCGCGGGTATCGGTGAGAAACTCTGAGGTGTAACCGATCAGGCCACGGGTCGGGCACATGAACTCAATGCGGGTGGAGCCGTCCCTGTTGGACTGCATATGGGTCATTTCCGCACCGCGTTTGCCCAGCTTCTCAATCACGGCACCCTGGTATGCGGATTCCACATCGACAGTCACATGCTCGTACGGCTCCTGCTTAACACCGTCAATTTCACGCACAATCACATGTGGACGGGATACGGCCATCTCAAAGCCTTCGCGGCGCATATTCTCGAGCAGAATACCGATATGCAGTTCGCCACGGCCGGAAATCTTGTAGACATCTGCCGAATCGGTCTCTTCAACACGCATGGCCACATTGGTGCGGATCTCCTTGAACAGGCGGTCACGGATCTGCCGGGTGGTGATGAACTTGCCTTCAGTTCCGGCCAGGGGAGAGTTATTGACGTGCAGTTCCATGGAGAGTGTCGGTTCATCCACCTTGATAACAGGCAGTGCAACCGGATTTTCCCGGTCAGCAATGGTTTCGCCGATGTGAATGGTTTCGATACCGGCTACGGCAACAATGTCACCGGCCTGTGCGGATGCGACTTCGACACGATGCAGGCCTATAAAGCCAAGGATTTTGGTGACCTTGAATTTCGACTGTGATGCATCGGCATGAACAACGGTAACATCCTGACCCGTTTTCATGGTTCCGTTGGCAAGACGGCCAATAACAATACGGCCGATATAGTCATCCCAGTCGAGTGTGGTGGCCAGCATCTGCAGCGATGCGGACGGATCCCCGGCCGGCTCTTCCACATGCCTGAGTATGGTGTCGAAAAGGCAGGTAAGGTTGTCACTCTCCTCGTTCAGGTCGAGCATGGCATAACCGTTTTTGGCTGACGCGTAAACAACCGGGAAATCGAGCTGATCATCGGTAGCACCCAGTGATGCAAAAAGGTCAAAAGTCTTGTCCACAACGGCATCCGGATCAGAGCCTTCACGGTCGATTTTATTGATCACGACAATCGGTTTCAGGCCAAGGCCGAGAGCTTTGGAAGTTACAAACTTGGTCTGTGGCATCGGGCCTTCGCGTGCGTCAACCAGCAGCACCACACCATCTACCATGTTCAGGATCCGCTCCACCTCACCGCCGAAATCGGCATGCCCGGGAGTGTCGACAATGTTGATCAGCGTATCGCCGTAATAGATAGCCGTGTTTTTGGCCAGAATGGTAATGCCCCGTTCACGTTCAATCTCATTGGAGTCCATGGCGCAATCAAGAATCTCTTCACGCGCCTCCAGGGTATCAGACTGCTTCAGCATTCCATCAACCAGAGTGGTTTTGCCATGGTCAACGTGAGCGATGATGGCGATATTACGCAGCTTGCGGGACATTCAAATTACCTCGGACGCCCGAAGGCGGCTAAAAAATGGTGGCGCATAGTAACAGCGTTGCTTTTAATAGGAAGCAGTTCGTATCAGATTGATGGTTGCAGGATGGTGGCAGGGGACTTTCCCGTCTTTCGGCAGCTAGCTGCCTTTATTTTTGATATAGACCATCGTGGTTGAGATTCGTCTGGCGTGGTTCTCGAGAAGTCTGTTTTTAACGGACGGATTATCGTTCAGGACACTCCTGAACTTCTCTGCGGGTATCTGAAGAATGGCTGTGTCAGTCACGGTAACCATGTCGGCTGTGATGGTCTCCTCCTGCAGAGCGGCAATATCTGCAATGGTGTCACCGGGCTTGATCGGTTCAAGCACATGGCTCTGCCCGAGCCTGTCTTCTGCCACAATCCTTACCAGGCCGGTGATCATGATTCCCATCCAGCGAAGTGTTTTCTCCGAGCGGGAGATCACGGCAAAGGGCGGGTAGTGCATGGTCTGTGCATGCAGTGCCAGCTCCATTTTTGCCGGCTCCGGAAGCCTGGCAAGGGTGGGATTACCGTTAATAGCGGTCAGATGTTTGCGGAATTCACTCTCCTGACGAAGATAGTCACCCACCTCGGGAAACTTCAGCAGGCACTGAAGCACACGTTTGGATGAGAGTTTCAGAACACTCGCTTTGGTATTGGCAATGACGGTCGCACTGCGTGACCCTCCCTCCAGAAAGGCTATCTCACCCACAATCTCCCCCTCCCTGAGGATATGGACCAGTGTCGGATTTTTCTGCTTGCGGAAGAGTACGAGTACGGCCAGTTCGCCGTTCAGAACGATGTACATGTTGTCATCGCTGTCACCCTGTTTTATCAGGGCCTCATTCTCGTTAAGGTTAATGCGTTCCACATTGCGCATCAGCATCGCGATTGCTTCCGGTTTAATACCGGCAAGGAAAGGATTGATGGTGCCGGAGTGCGTATCATCACTGCCCGAGATACTGTGGCGCAGCTCTTTCAGCGATTTGGCTGAATTGGCATCGCCTCTGTTTTTATAGGTGCGTTCAAGCTGACGCATTTTTTCGAGTGCTTCATCTTCCTGCCCCAGCTGCAGCAGCAGCTCTACCAGCCGACGAAGGTACTTGTGGTCGTTCGGATAGATGTCAACCATCTGGCGATAGAGGACTTCCTTATGCTGAAGCTCCTTTGCCAACATATCATCCATTCAGAGTTACTCCTTTTACTGTTATGCCGGGCTCTTGCCGGCTATCTTAGTCAAAGATAAAAGCGATGTCTCCATCCGATGCAGCAATGATCAGAGCCAAAGTGGCCGGATATGATTATGCTTTGCCGATGCGTTTTAAACTGTGCGGAGATTTCAGACCGAGGGGCGACCAGCCCGAAGCCATTGCCAGTCTGGTCAATGGTATTAAGCGCCATGAGCGGCATCAGACCCTGCTGGGCGTGACCGGCTCCGGCAAGACCTACACCATGGCCTGCGTTATTGAACAGACGCAGAAGCCGACTCTGATCATGGCTCCGAACAAGACGCTTGCTGCCCAGCTCTATGGTGAGTTCAAACAGTTCTTCCCTGACAACGCGGTGGAGTATTTCGTCTCCTACTACGACTACTACCAGCCGGAGGCATACGTTCCCGCCTCCGATACCTTCATTGATAAGGACTCTTCGATTAATGAGCATATTGACCGGATGCGCCACTCCGCCACGCGTGCACTGCTGGAGCGCGAGGATGTGATCATTATCGCATCGGTCTCATGTATCTACGGCCTGGGTAGTCCGGAGGCCTATGCAAATATGCTGCAGTATTTCGAAGTAGGGCGCGAGGTAGAGCAACGGACTGCAGTGAACAAGCTCGTTGAACTGCAATATGAGCGTAACGACATTGACTTTCACCGCGGCACATTCCGGGTGCGCGGTGATGTGATCGAGCTCTTTCCGGCCCATGCCGAGGACTTTGCCATTCGTGTTGAACTGTTCGGGGATGAGGTGGAGGCCATATCCAGCTTTGACCCACTGACCGGCAGGCGCATTGAATCACTGCATAAATACACTGTTTTTCCGAAGAGTCATTTTGTCACACCGCGCGGCCAGATAGTGCGGGCGATGGAGCATATCAGGGCGGAGCTGGCGGAGCGTCTGGCGGAGCTGCATGAGCAGAACAGGCTGGTCGAGGCGCAGCGGCTGGAGCAGCGCACCATGTTCGATCTTGAAATGATTCAGGAGGTGGGTTACTGCACCGGAATCGAGAACTATTCACGCCATCTCACCGGACGTGCGCCGGGTGAGGCACCGCCAACCCTGCTCGATTATCTGCCCAATAATGCACTGGTGATGCTGGATGAGTCGCATGTTACCGTGCCCCAGATCGGCGGCATGTTCAAGGGCGACCGCTCAAGGAAACAGACACTGGTCGATTACGGTTTCAGGCTTCCTTCGGCACTGGATAACAGACCGCTGCAGTTCCATGAGTTTGAGGCCATCGTACCACAGACAATCTATGTTTCAGCCACACCGGGTGACTACGAGATGGAGAAGACGGGTGGAGTCTTTGCCGAACAGATTATCCGGCCGACAGGCCTGCTTGACCCGGAAGTGGAAATTCGCCCGGCTACCACGCAGGTGGAGGATTTTGTCTCTGTTGCCAACGAGGTGATTGCCGGAGGCTTCCGGGTGCTGGCCACCTGCCTGACCAAGCGAATGGCCGAGGATCTGAGCGAGTATATGGGTGATGTCGGACTTAAGGCACGCTACCTGCACTCCGATATCGATACCGTTGAGCGTATGGAGATTCTTCGAGACCTGCGGCTGGGCGAGTTCGATATCCTGATCGGTATCAACCTGCTGCGTGAGGGGCTCGACCTGCCTGAAGTGGCGCTGGTTGCCATTTTCGATGCCGACAAGGAGGGATTTCTGCGCTCGGTACGCTCCCTGATCCAGACCATTGGTCGCGCCTCCCGTAATGTGGAGGGGAGGGTGATTCTCTATGCTGACAAAATCACCAACTCAATGCAGGTGTCGATTGACGAGACAGCACGTCGCCGTACCAGGCAGATCATTTACAATGAGACACACGGTATTACACCCGAAACGGTGAAGAAGGAGATCAGGGATATACTGGGCTCGGTCTACGAGATGGATTATGCGCATATTCCTGAAGTTGCCGAGCCCGTAGCTCTCTACGTAACGCCTGCTGAAAAAGAGCGGCGCATTCTGGAACTGGAACGTCTGATGACCGAGGCTGCCGCCGATCTGCGTTTTGAAGATGCCGCCACACTCCGGGATGAGATAAGGACGTTGAAGGATTAAGCAATTGCTTCTCATTTTGGCTAAATACGGAGATTCGGGCTAGAATGGGAGGTGACTGTTTTCGCCATTTATTCAGGTCTCTGTTTTAATCTGGTCAATGAGTTGAAACGGGTCTGTTTTTCAGGGAAAGAGAGTAGCCATGCCAGAATCAGAAGCCCGAACCACAGGGATATTTCAAAGGCACCAGCGTCTGTTCACCGCTCTGGCTATTTTGACGGCTACCGTTCTGCTTCTGCTTTCGCTGCTCCCGTCAGCCATTCGAATCGGTGCGACCTCATGGCTTGAGCATCACGGCATCCAGCAGGTTGAGATTGAGAATGTGGACATCAACCTGTTCAGAGGCAGCTTTGCCATTGAAGGGTTTTCAGCAGATACAGGGCTGAAAGCGGGGCGGCTGGCTGTGGATATCGACTGGTGGCCGATGTTGAGTCGCCGCATTTTTGTTCGTTCACTTGAGTTGAAAGATATCGAAGCCGGGATTCATCAGCGTGAAGACGGGGCATGGCAGCTTGCCGGTATTGTGCCGGACCGGGCTGCTGCTGAAGTGGAAAAAACAGCAGAGCCGGGTAAACCGTGGCAGGTCGTGCTGAACAGTGTCGGTTTCTCCGATCTGAAGCTGAAGGCAAGCGGAAATATCGACAGTGAACCGTTTGATCTTTCGCTGCCGCTGCATTCGCTTGTGCTTTCGCTGGTGAAACCGGAAGAGAGCGGAGCGCAACTGCTAAAAAGCAGCATCAGGCTTGGTAAAGTCGCATTCAACAGTTCCGGTTATTCGGTTGAGAGCAGTGCGTTGCAGCTGGATGGCATGCTGTCTCTGCCTGCCATGGGTAGCGATGTTGCTGCCGGGCTGAAGCTTGATGATCTGAACCTGAAGATGACCGATTTGCTGCTTCTCGAAGGCGGCGTGCGACTGGCAGCGGTTGATTCCGTCGAGCTTGACAGGCTCTCCGTAGCAGGCAGCAGCAGGGCTCTGTTTGACCGGCTCTCGCTGCAGAAGCTGAAAGCAGATGGCTTTACACTGCACGACACCCGTCAAAATATCGTGCTGACAGCTGTTGACAGCATCGATCTCGATCAGCTTTCCGTGGCCGGCAGCAGGGCTGCATTTGAACGACTGTCGCTGCAGGGGGCTGCTCTGCAGCCGTCCGATAATGAACCTCTGGGCAGGGTCAGGGCACTCAGCCTGTATGGTGCCGAGCTGGATATTTCCGGTCCCGACGGATTAAACAGGATTATTACCGGCGATCTGTCAGTATCACTGAAGAGAGTGAAAGCAGATGGCTTCACACTGCACGACACCCGCCAAAATATCGTGCTGACAACAGTTGACAGCATCGATCTCGATCAGCTCTCTGTGGCCGGCAGCAGGGCTCTGTTTGACCGGTTGTCACTGCAGCAGATTACACTGCCGGCATCCGGCGATGATTCTCTCGGCAGGGTCGGGAAGGTGAATCTGTATGGTGGAAACCTGGGCTTTTCAGGCATCTGCAGAGTGAAAACAATTGCTGTGCATGATCTTCATGCGTTCCTGAAGAAACAGAAAAACGGCAGGATTTTTGTGCTGGACAGGCTTCATACCGGCAGTGAAACAGGCGCAACTCCGCAGATCGAAGCAGAGCCTGGCGGGGCCGAAACGGTTAACAGCAGCAAAGCGCAGCAAGCTTCTGAGCCGGGTATCCCCTCTGCAGCCGACAAGTGCGCACTGTTTATTGAAGAGTTTCTGCTCTCTAAAGGAAGCACGGTTACATTCAGGGATGAGTCGGTATTTCCGGCTGCTGATATCGATTTGATGGTGGAAAGGCTCGGCTTTGTCCGGATTGATTCACCCGGTAAAGAGAGCGGCAAACTGGATGCGCTGCTGATGCTGGGAAAGAACGGCTCACTCACTATCGAAGGAGAGATGTCTCCAAATGTCAGTGATTTTCGTGCTGACCTGAAGGTTGCACTGAAAAACTTCGATATAACGGAACTCAGTGGCTACATTGAGCCTGATTTCGGCCACTCCGTTCAGACAGGCCAGCTTGATCTGCAGAGTGGAATCAGGATTTCCGACAGCAGGATCGAGGCCAGCAACAGCCTGATGCTTCGCAAACTGGCTCTGAAAAAGTCACAAACACCCGGCAAGGCTGCGCAAAGCCTTGGTATGCCGGTGAATACGGCACTCGATCTTCTGCGTGACAGTCGTGGTGATATTTCCATAGATGTGCCGGTCACAGGTCGTCTGGACAGTCCGGATGTCAATCTTGATGACGTGGTGCGAAAGGCTCTGGCCTCGGCAATAAGAACAGGTGCATTAAGCTACGCAAAGCATCTGTTACAACCCTACGGATTGATTTTCACGGCAACAGAACTGGCTGCAGGCCTTGCCAAAAGTGCAGCCAGACCAAGGCTGACGCCGATCGAGTTCAGTGAGCGCTCTTCAGCGCTGCGTCCCGGGATGGCTGCATATACAGAAAAAATTGCAGCATTAATGCAAAGCAGAAACTTTCGACTTCAGATATGCGGTATTGCAACCCGCATTGAGGGTGGAGGCGTCACGGTGGAGCGGCCGCTGATCATGGATGATGAGCAGCTGCGCAGGCTGGCCAGAGCACGTTCGGACAGGGTTCTGAAAGCGATCCGGGATCATGGTGTTGCTGCAGAGCGGCTGTTTGGCTGCAGTCCGGGTATTGATGAGAAGGGCGAGAAAGCGTTGCCCCGTGTAGAGTTGATACTGGATTAAGGTGGCTTGCTGCCAGGGCATTCTGCCACTCCGGATTGTGATCTGGATTCCGGAAATCTGATTTTCAGTTGTACAAACTTGGCCGGGTTTGAGTGATTTTCCGCTCCGGAGGAGTCATGATTGCAAGTCGTCTGGCCGAATCAGTACTGTTTCTTGAAACAACCTGCCGAACCGATGCTGACAGGGAGTATGCCAATGCGATCCACCGTGTGATCGAGGAGCATTCGCTGATGCGGGAGGCGCTGGAGAGTATCCGTTATCAGTCCGATCCCGGGATGGTCTCCTCCCTGGCCGCTGCGGCGCTGCAGAATACAACCGGAGGTGTTGCGATTAATACTGAAAGGGCACTGCGCGACACGCTCTCCAGGCTTGTGGAGATGCTGCCAACTGATGAGCAGATTCATGAACTGATGGTTGCAAAATCACTGATTCGCAAGGTTCTGGAACACTCCCGCTGATACAGACTCTATCAGCGCTGGAAAGCTCTTCGCGCTTGCGTCACACTCTGCCCATGACTGATCACCTTGCTGACACTGACACGACGCAATCGCTTGCAGTACGCGAACTGTCGCTCTGTGTGCCGATTTCCGGAGAACATGTCGAAGCTGTTTCCGGAGTTTCTCTGACGCTGAAGCCGGGCAGGGTGCTCGGGCTGGTGGGTGAGTCGGGTTGCGGCAAGTCGCTGACGGCTCAGGCAATGCTGCGGCTGGGTGAGCATCAGGGTGTAATGCGCAGCGGCGGAGACATTTTTCTTGATGGCAAAAGCCTGTTTTCCATGCATGAGGAGGAGTTACGCCATGTGCGCGGCGGGGCTGTTGCGATGGTGTTTCAGGAGCCGATGACGGCCCTGAATCCGGTTTTCTCCATTGGCAGCCAGCTTACAGAGGTGATTCGCATTCACCTCGACATGAACAGGGTCGAAGCCAGTGCCCGTGCGGTGAAACTGTTGCAGGATGCCGGTATGCAGGATGCGGAAGCGGTAATGAAGCAGTATCCCGATGCGCTTTCGGGCGGCATGCGCCAGCGTGTACTGATTGCAATGGCAATGGCAGCCGACCCCGCCTACATTATTGCCGATGAACCGACGACAGCGCTCGATGTTTCGGTGCAGAAACGGATTATCCAGCTGCTTCGTGATCTGCAGCGGGAGCGTAATCTCGGCATGCTGCTGGTAACCCATGATTTCGGACTGGTGGCCGAACTGGCCGATGATGTGGCGGTGATGTATGCCGGCCAGATTGTTGAGTCGGGAGATGTCAGGCAGATATTCAACCGACCGACCCACCCCTATACCCGTGCCCTGATGGGGTGTCGGCCGGAGGTGAGTGAACCGGGGGCTTCACTGCCGGTGATAGCCGGTCAGGTGCCATCACCGGGAAGCTGGCCATCCGGCTGCCACTTTGCCAGACGCTGTCCGCTTGCCGATAACGCATGCCTTAAGCCTGTCGCTGTTGATGCATGGTCAGACGGAGCCCATCAGGCCCGCTGTATCCACGCAGAGGCAAAAATTCCTGAGTTTGAAGCTGTCGCATGACTGCTCCGGTGAATCTGCTTAAGGCTGACAGGCTGACCAAATCCTTTCGCCGTGGCGGCTTGTGGGGCAGCGACGTCAGCCATAAAGCGGTCGATGATGTTACGTTTGCATTGAAAGAGGGCGAGACGCTGGCCATTGTGGGTGAATCGGGCAGTGGTAAATCGACCACGGCACGCATGGCGATGCGCCTTCTTGATGCCGATCAGGGCTCCGTATATCTGCTGGGCCGGGAGATTACTTCAGCAACCGGGAGAGCGCTGCGCATGCTGCGCAAGGATATTCAGATGGTGTTTCAGGATCCGTTTGCCAGCCTCAACCCGCGCATGAGAATTGTTGAAACGGTTGGTGAGGGGCTGCGTGTCCACCGTCCTGAAATGAACCGCCGGCAACGGCGTGAGAAGGTTGCCGAGACGCTGGCCCTTTGTGGCATAGCAGACGAAGCGCTGGATCGTTATCCGCACCAGTTTTCCGGCGGGCAGCGCCAGCGTATCGGTATTGCACGGGCCCTGATTGTGGAGCCGAAGGTGCTGGTGCTCGATGAACCGGTATCGGCACTCGATGTTTCGGTTCAGGCCCAGATTCTCAACCTGCTGAAGAAGATCCAGAAGGAGCGTAACCTCTCCTACCTTTTTATCTCCCATGATCTCTCTGTGGTTCGTCATGTGGCCGATCGTGTGGCGGTCATGTTTGCCGGTCGTCTGGTTGAGCAGGGACCGGTTGAAGAGGTGTTCGATGCACCGCGCCACCCCTACACAAAGATGCTGCTGGCGGCCCGGCCGATTGCCCACCCCGACCAGCGTACCGACAGCAGCGGTAACGGCGGCCTGGATCGTGAAAGTGTGGCCGATAGCGGTTGCGCATTCCGTCTTCGCTGTGCTTTTGCCCGGGATGATTGCGCCGGCTTCGATGCATCCATTGAGAGTGATGAATCGGGGCATACGTATGCCTGCCTGCATCCGCTGGACAGAAGCTAGCCACTGCCGAAGTGTCCTCAACCTTTTCACAGCAGGTCATTGCCGATTTTCAGCCGGGCACGCCGCTCGCAGAGGGGATGCCGGGTTATATCTATCGTGAAGAGCAGGCAAAGCTGGCCGGAGAGATTGCCGGTGCCTTCGATGACGGCCATATACTGCTGGCTGAGGCGGAGACCGGGACAGGTAAAACGCTTGCCTATCTGATTCCCGCACTCCGTTCCCCGGAAAAAATCCTGATCTCCACCCATACCAGGGCGCTGCAGGACCAGCTGATGCATCGCGACATCCCCGCCGTACAGAAAGCGATGAGAGTGAAGCGGCGTATTGCACTGCTTAAGGGGCGCAGCAACTATCTCTGCCCGCACCGGTTGAAGAGCTTTATAAGCAACCATCAGATTGAGATGTGGGCCAAAAAGTCGCTGCTGAAAGTGCAGCAGTGGGCTGGCGAGAGCAGTGATGGCGATCTCTCCGCTCTGCCGTTTGATGTGTTCGAGAAGGGAATCGGCCCGATGGTGACGGCAACGGCCGACCAGTGTGGTGGCAGCAAATGTCCGGAGTGGAACATCTGTCCGCTGATGAAGGCAAGGCAGCGTGCTCAGGAGGCGGATATTGTCATCTCCAACCACGCACTGCTGTTTGCCGATGCGGCGCTGAAATCGGGGGATTTCGGTGAGATTCTTCCCGCCTTTGACAATCATGTTCTGGATGAGGCGCACAGTCTGCCTGATCTGGCCTGTCAGCATTTCGGCATCCAGCTCTCCCGCCTGAAGCTGATCCAGTGGCTTAACGACATGCAGGCAGCGCTGGATGAGCTAAAGGATGAGGCCGCATTGAAGAAGGATGTGGTCGAGGCGGGGCGGCTTGCGCTGGATGCATGGCCCGGCAGTGACATGAAGATGGTCAAAGCCGCATGGCAGCCACTGGTTGAACTGGCTGCCAGCCGAAGCGGGCGCAGTGAGGATATGGCCAAACTGGCCGAGCGTGCCGATATGATTTTGCAGGATATGACAACTGTCGAAAAGCCGTCTGACGGCTTTGTGGCCTGGTGCGAGGGGGATGGCGAGCATAAACGCCATATTGTTGCTCCGGTTGAGACCGGTCCGGTGCTCAATGAGCATCTCTGGAGTCGTCCCGCCAGCTTTGTACTGCTCTCGGCCACGCTGCGCAGCTCCGGGACATTTGAGTATATGAAGAGCCGGCTAGGTTTCAGTGATGAGGGCTTTAAAAACGGGATTGTCGAATCATTTCACCCGTCGCCATTCAACTACCGGCAGCAGGCAATGACCTATCTGCCACGCCACCTGATCGACACCAGAAGTGAGCGGGGGCAGGAGGCTCTGCTCGATGAGATTGAGACGCTGGTACGCGCTTCGCGTGGCCGCGCCTTTGTGCTTTTTACCTCTTACGCGATGCTGAACCGGATTGCGCCTGAACTGGAAGAGCGCGTTCCATGGCATGTTCTGATCCAGGGAAAGAGCGGAAGCAGAGATGCGATTCTTGAACAATTCCGGGAAGATACAAGCTCTATCTTATGTGGTACCCGAAGCTTCTGGGAGGGTGTGGATGTACCCGGCGAATCACTCTCGCTGGTGATTATAGATAAAATGCCGTTTGCGCCACCCAACGATCCGCTGCTTATGGCACGCATCAAATCGTGCGAGGAGAAGGGTGGAAACGGCTTCAGGGATATCCAG
>JAVVEJ010000019.1:0-45069 GCA_032251395.1 Mariprofundaceae bacterium | reverse complement strand
GTGCGATGGATATCAATACCAAATTGGCTTGCTCGTCATTCTCGCGAAAGCGGGACAAAAAGGATTAACCGTTTGGACGGCTGCAAGCCGCCCGCAGGGTGAGGTGCAGAGCACCGAATCAATCCAGTTTTTGCAACGCTTGAGTGGATGCCGGATCAGGTCCGGCATGACGCAATCGAATAAGTGGGACAGCAGTGGGTCAGAGCCCTTTAAAAACAGAAGATGGAGGCGGTGGGAGTGATTATTCGAGGCATCCTGCCTCTCACCCCTGCGGGGCCGCTGCAAGCGGCGTTCAATTTTTGCTCCTGCAAAATTGTCGGGTCATCCATGCCCCTCACCCTTCGGGCGGCCTGAAGGCCGTCCACAATTGTGCAGGACAGCACAATTGCACGCGAATGCGTCCGAAGGATGAAGCACAAGGATGTGCGCCATGAAACGGCTATCCTGCCGATTTGTCGAACTGGGCACTCTCCCTGACACCTCCACCAAATAAAAAAGATGCCCGAAGGCGGCGGGAGTGATTCGGGCCATCCATGGCCCTCACCCTGCGGGCGGCCTGAAGGCCGCCCAAATCGGCTATCCTGCCGATTTGTCGAACTGGGCACTCTCCCTGACACCTCCACCAAATAAAAAAACCGCCCTTTCGGGCGGCTCTTTTATTTGGTGGAGGCGGCGGGATTCGAACCCGCGTCCGAAAACCATCAGCCAGTGGTTCTACATGTTTAGTCTATTCAAACAGCACCCGATGGAAACCGAACAGACAAAGTGCCCAAAGGGTCGGTTCGTAACTTTTTAACTCCTGAAACCACGAATCTCCAGTCTCAGGTAGCGATCTCATCTGTTTGACCCCGGATACTCAGGCGATGAGCAACTCGAGTGCGGGGTAACTTACGCAGCGTAAGCTAGTTCTAGTTCGTCGTTTGCAATTATTGCAAATGTCAGCTTTTTACGGGACCAACAACCCGACATGCCCCAAAGGGTTCAGCATCTCCGTCGATACCAGTCGCCCCCGAAGGAAGGGCTTATTGTAAGCACGGATGGTTAAGCTGCAATGAATATCGCAATAACACCGGTTAATGCCTGTGCGATAATGACAGCAGCCGCTTCCATATTTCAGGGTGAAACACCTCAACCACCAGTGCGCGGGTTCCCGATGGCGAACGTAAAACCGAACGGCGCGCCCAGCGTCCGGTATGAACTCCCTCACCCTGCAGCTGCACCACGCCCAGATCAGAGCGGGAGAGTGAAAGCCCGCGGTCCAGCAGCAGATTGCCCAGCGGACGCCTCCCCTCCTGCAGCTCATTCATCAGATCGGCAGGAAGATCTTCCAGGGGCAGAACCGACTCAGCATCAAACATCACCGAATCCCTGTGCAGAAGCGACACCCGTCTTCTCAGGCATGGCGCCCCGGCAGGACAGGCCAGAAGCGCAGCCTCATCATGGCTGGCGCGGTCAACAAACTGATCATGCAGGCGCACCGATAACCTCATCCCGTAATGACGCTCCAGAAAGCGGGTTAACGACCCCACAGTGGTCAGTACTGCGGCGACATCCTTTGAAACCCCGGCGTCATCCGATCGCCATTGACGAACAGCTGCCCACTGCTGATTTTCCAATGAACCAAAAAACATGCGTGCATCTTGATGCATGCAATGCAGGGGTCAAGAGCAGGTAACACGAACGGTTGCAGATGAACAGGGCTTCGGTGCAGATTCCACCCATGCCACACTGCAGAATCTACCTGAATAATGAGCTTCAGATCGGCCATGAAGCCCCGATTCCTGCTGATCAGGGCCACTATCTCCGCCATGTCATGCGTCTGGCTTGTGGTGACGGCATTACGGTCTTCAACGGCCGTGGCGGAGAGTACAGGGCCACGATCTCGCAGCTCTCCAGATCTCACTCCAGCTGCCTGATAGAGAGTTTTGCTAATGTAAGCCGTGAGATGCCAGTCCGGATTCACATTATCCAGTGCGCCAACAAGGGCGAAAAAATCGAGACCGTGCTGCAGAAATGCACGGAGCTTGGCGTGGCAAGTTTTCAGGTCACCAGCAGTGAACGCTCACAATTCAGACTGGCAGAAAAGAAGCTGCATAGCCGCCTGGATCGATGGCAGAGGATCATTGTTGAAGCTGCCGAACAGAGTCAACGCACCGCTATTCCCGCACTGGCATGGTGCTCATCACTCAAAAATATTCAGACCGTCGGGCAGGCCTATCTGCTGCATCCGGAAGCAGCACGGCAGTGGCAGGAGGTAAAGGAAAACATCGCAACTGCCTCTGACATTACTCTGGCTGTTGGCCCTGAGGGTGGCTGGAGCAGGCGTGACCTGGAGACACTCTCCAGCCTTGGATTCACCCCCCTCATATTCGGCCCGCGCATACTGCGTACAGAAACGGCAGCGCCTGCTCTTACAGCAGCTATTCAGGCCATTCTTAACTGAAATTATATTTCAAAAGCACCGGCTATCGTTAGAGTTCGAAACCGTGCAAATCTGTGCCGATGTAGCTCAGGTGGTAGAGCAGCTCACTCGTAATGAGCAGGCCAGCGGTTCGAGTCCGCTCATCGGCTCCAGTTCCACGCAGGTCATGTCAACTGACTGTATCATGCATCCTTTTCCCGGTCAGGCGCCGGATATGGATCTGATTGAGATCAGGCCGGATTCAACCGTTTTGATTCGTGAAACGGACAGGCATGGTTCAGGCCAAATGCACATTTCAGGGAATATTCAGATGCAGCTTCGCTTTTTTGAGCATCTTCACAGGCGCTCAGTGAATTGATAACTGAAATAAAATATCTGTAGGGAACTGGTTTATAAAGCATGTAACAGAGCTGGCTTTCAGTGTGCTGATTGCGATCGGTACCAGTATCGTTATTGATCTGAACAATCTTCTGGAATGGAAGCTTTTTGCGAATTTCCAGAACCAGATCATGCCCGCCTGTTTCCGGCAGCCGAATATCACACAGAATAATCGATGGTTTCTGAAACAGTGGCGAGTGAAGGTATTCAAGATATTCTTCGCCGGACATAAAGCAGAAAATTTCGTGGCCGGTACCGCCTAACATATATTCGATCAGGCGAAAAAACATCATGTCGTCATCAATCACATGTATCATCTGCTGCTCCTGGGCTGAATCGATTTCAGCTAACGGGATTCCGGATTTGATTTTTTGTAAACGCCCTCAACACATGAAATTTGAGGAATTTGTATAGCTGCCTTGAGTGCGGGAAAAAGATCGGACAAGGGATCATTGGCACTCTTCTGCATGCAGGAATGATAAGAAGAAATAACATTACCGGTATCGCATGAATATGCTAGATGCCGGACAGGATATCCGGGCGCAGAAGCCAGCGGTGTCAGCCGTATGAGATGGTTACGCAATATGCCTGATGTAAGCCATTCGGGTCAGGCGCCGGATATGGATCTGATTGAGTCAGGCCAGCTGCAACCGTTTTGATTCATGAAACGGGCAGGTATGGTTCAGTCCAAATTCACACATCAGGAAGTATTCAGACGGATCTTCGCTTTTTTGGGCATCTTCACAGGCAATCAATGCATTGATCATGGCAACAAAAGCACCCATGCGGAGAGGCTTCTCGAGTATGTAACACAGCTGGTTGTCAGCAGCATGAGCTCGGCCAAAATGTGTATAGCTGGAGATAAGAGCGATCTTCTGGAACGGAAGCTGTTTACGGATTTCAAGAACCAGATCGGGACCACTTATTCCAGGCATTACAATATCACTTAGAATAATTGAAGGTTTTATAAACTCTGTTGAGCGAAGATATTCATCGCCGGATCTAAAGCAGCAAGCTTCCTGGTTTTTACCGGCCAAATACATTCCAACCAATTTGTGAACGGTCGTATCATCGTCAATTAAATGTATCATAAACAGTCCCTGTTCTGAACAGCTCCCGGCTAACGAGATGCTGATTTTTTTGCAAACGACCTCAACACATTAAATTTGAGAGCTTTATATAATTGCCTTGAGCCCGGAAAGAGAGGCCAGACAAGGGTCACGGGCGCTCTTTAGCATGTGGGAATAATAGGAAGAAATAACATTACCGGTATCGCATGAATATGCTATATGCCAGAAAGGATATCCGGGCGCAGAAGCCAGCGGTGTCACCGTATGAGATGGTTACGCAATATGCCTGATATGAGCTATTCGGGTCAGGCGCCGGATATGTGTATGACTGAGTCAGGCCAGCTGCAACCGTTTTGATTCATGAAACGGGCAGGTATGGTTCAGTCCAAATTCACACATCAGCAGATATTCAGACACATCTTCGCTTTTTTGGGCATCTTCACAGGCAATCAATGCATTGATAACTGCAATCACCTCTCTATAGCGGAACGGTTTATCGAGCATGTTGCAGATCTGGTTTTCAGAAAGCTGATCGCGATCAACGTCAGCGGCGCTCCCCATCTGAACAATCTTCTGGAATGGAAGCTGTTTGCGAATTTCAAGCACTAGTTTATGCCCGTTTATTCCCGGCATCCGAATATCACAAAGAACGATCGATGGTTTCTGAAACCCTGTTGAGTGAAGATATACAAGATATTCTTCGCCGGACAAAAAGCAGCAAACCTCACGACTGAAACTGCCGCAATATGCTTCAAGCAGACGGTGAATGATTATATTATCATCAATGACATGCATCATCTGCTTTGCCACCCATGAATTGTCAGGCACACACAGGTCTCATTCGATCAAAGGCGATAACGGTGAGAGACAGGCACAGCGCTGGCTGCTGAAGGCTGAGAATACCGGTCATTACACAAAATATTTGCGAAAACTTTCGGGTGATTGTTCGCATCTCATGGAGGAGATTGTAATATGCCAAAAATATAATGATATCGCATGAATATGCTAGATACTGCATAAGCAGACTGTAGAAACAGGGCACAGCAGAGACGCGCTGACTGGCATATCACTCCGGTGACTCAGGTCACCGAAACAGAGCTATTAATCAGCATGATTCCCTGCCATAATCATTCCCCCATGGATTGGGTTCAGGAGAGCACATGGATGCCATTCAAATGATTCCCGCGGCAGCACCTGTTATATTGGGAATTTCATCTGTTTTATTACTTGCCGTCTCAATTTACCTTGCCAGACCCTGGCTGGCAGGGCTGATCGGTAACGCGCGCATTGAGCGGAGTCTTAACCAGCTGAAAAACACGGGCGCCACAGTTCTGAACAATGTACTGCTGGCAGACAAAAAGGGTGATGCCACCCATATCGATCATCTGATCATCACCAATGCACAGATTATTGCCATTTCAACACTGGGCTATTCGGGTGAAATACTGGGCTCAGTTCGTGGAGCAAGCTGGATTCAGGAGACTCGACAGGGGAGCTACAGATTCCCCAATCCGGTAAAACATCATGAAACCATCCGCAATATACTGCACGGCATCCTTGGTGAGCGCGTTAAAGTAAGGACAATATCCGCTTTCACATCCGGCCGCCTGAACGGAAACGCCACCGATGACGTGGTAAGTGCACAGGAATGCGTCAGGGTGATTAATGCTGCTGTGGAAGGGGTGACCACCGGATCCAGGCAGCAGTGGGCCGGCAACGTTATCCGGAATGTTCAGCTTGAAGATCGGCGTAAACGCGAAAGAGAGCTCGCATTCATCTCCCGGCAGGGTAATGAAAAACATCTGAAAGCCGCTCATCATCTGATGGCAGGCAGTGCTGCGCTGATGTTACTCGCCATTGTTACGGCAGGGCTGCGCCTTGCCGCAAACCATGGCGCTATCTGAAAAGATGATTCACACGCTGTTTTGTGCCGGTGACATGGCCGCCGGCACAAAGCACTGTTTTATCGTCGGTTAAGGAGATGCTGATTAATAGGCATCCTGCCTATAATCAGCGCGCGAACACAAAAGTGTGATTTTGCATTCGCTTACAAATCAGGCGTTTACACATCTGATTTGGCGAGCCGTCCATAGTTCGCACGGAAGCGCTGAATAAATCAGCGTTTCCTTAAGCGACTCCGATCGCCTCCCGCCAGGCCAGAATCAGGCGGAAAAACTCGTTACTCAGATCAACCGAAAGATCCCGCTTAACCTCTGAAAGCGATGCATACGGATCGGCATCATCAAGTTCGGTCATCACCTTATCAAAATCCTCGCCGATAACAGACGGGACATCGATATGATAGCCGGCCCGAACCAGTGCAATATAGTGGTTATAAACGCTCTTCTCCGCCGCACCCAGCTGTGCCGCAATTTCAGTTGCATCGACACCCTTTTTATAGAGCCCCCACGTATGCATCTGGGCATCATTTGCAGGCGGTCCTTTTGCCATCAACTTCGGTGCGCCCGAGGCATCCGTGCTGCCACTCTCACCCCGAATCTCTGCATGCTCTTTCAGTGTTTCCAGAAACAGATCTCCGTATGCCTCCAGCTTATGCCGACCCATACCACTGACGCTCTGCAAGGCAGCTTCACTAACATCAGTCAGCTGGCTCATCTCGGTCAGTGCCACGTCGCTGAGCAGTGCATACGGTGCAATATCCTCCTCTTCCGCCAGCTTCTCACGCATCTCAACCAGCTTCTGATAGAGTTTTTTATCCTTACCCTGGGTAAAGCGTTTCAATTTACGTTTGATGCCCGGCTGATATTTGGCCAGCGTCACCGAGCCCCCCTCCAGCAACAGCTCCGCTTTTCTGGTGGCAACCAGCGCAGCCCGCCGGGAGATGTCCTGCACAAAAATACCGCGATGAACAAGCTGACGAAGAATCGAAGTCCACTCATCACCATTGGTATCCATTCCGGCACCATGACTTCTGGCTTTATCATGCTCCTTCTCGCAGATACGGCTGTTTCTGGATCCCCGCAAAACATCCACGACATACCCGACACCATAATCGCCATTCAGCTCCTTAACACACTCCACGGCCATTCGGGCAATATCACTTCCATCGTACGTCTCAGGCGGATCAAGGCAGATGTCGCAGTTACCGCATGCCGTACCCACCATCTCTTCACCGAAATAGCCCAGCAGAACACGACGGCGACAGGTCAATGCTTCAGAGAGAGCAACCATGCTATTGAGCTTGTGCACCTCAACACGGCGCTGATCAGGATTCTCAACATTCTCAATCAGCCGGCGAACCAGATTTACATCGCCCGAGCCGTAGAGCATCAGTGCCTCAGACTCCATGCCGTCACGTCCGGCGCGACCCGTCTCCTGATAGTAGGATTCAATACTCTTCGGAAGGTCATGATGAATAACAAAACGGACATTGGGTTTATCAACACCCATACCGAAAGCAATGGTCGCAACAATCACATTCACACGATCGCGAAGAAAATCGTCCTGAACCTTTTCACGCTGGCGTCCCGGCATTCCGGCATGATAGGCGGCTGCCCGCACACCATGTCGCTGCAGATTCACCGCCATATCCTCTACCCGCTTACGTGACAGGCAGTAGATAATACCTGAGGAGCCTTTCCAGTCCTCAAGAAAAGTGAGCACCTGTGTCAGTGGCTGACGCTTCTCGGAGACCAGATAACGAATATTCGGGCGATCAAAACTGGAAACAAAGCGTTTTGCCCGCTTCAGCCCCAGACGCTCGGCAATATCTTCACGGGTGTGCTCGTCCGCCGTTGCCGTCAACGCAATCATCGGGATATCCGGCATGATCTCCCGCAGCTCACCGAGCCGCACATACTCCGGACGGAAATCATGCCCCCACTGGGAAACGCAGTGCGCCTCGTCAATGGCAAACAGTCCGATTTTGACACCCTCAAGGCGCTTCAGAAACACCTTGGTCAGCAGACGCTCGGGAGCCACATAGAGAAGATCGAGCTCGCCTGCTTCAAACTGATCCAGAACCTCTTTGGCGGCAGCTGCCTTCAGAGAGGAGTTGTAGTAAGCGGCCCTGACACCGCAGCGGGTCAATGCATCGACCTGATCCTTCATCAGGGAGATCAATGGCGAGACCACAATGCCGGTCCCCTCACGCATAATGGCCGGAATCTGATAACAGAGTGATTTGCCACCACCGGTCGGCATAAGAACAAAGGCATCTTTACCATCCAGAAGTGTGCAGATCACCTCCTCCTGAGGGGAGCGGAAGGCATCGTAACCGAAGACATCTTTCAGCACCTTGCGTGCCTGCTCTTTGACTTTTTTCGTCGCCATCTGTTTACCTCAAAAATAATTCTCTGGACAATTCGCATTAAACTCAGGCCATGCTCGATATGCACAGAAGAGTTTAAAATAATAATATTCCTGCTATCAGGGGGTAGCCGAATCACTTCGTCATCCATGTCCGCAGGCCCAATAAAGACCCTGCGTGATACGGCTCTATTAATATGACACCATGAATGGCCGTTTTAGGCAAGCAATTTATCCGCTGCCAATAGCGATACCAATTGAATTGGCAGGCATTGAAGGCTCGTGCATCATTGCCGGATGAACAGAGATCACTCAGCTCTTACCGGCAAACGTATCCTGATCACCCGTGCAAGTGGTCAGGCAGAGGCAACGGCAACGGAGATTCACCGCCGTGGCGGCATAGCCCTGTCTCTCCCCTGCCTTGAGATCGAGTGTCTGACTGAAAACATTCAGAGCACTCTTCCAATGCTGGAAGATGCAAGCGTGGATGTGCTCTTTACCAGCCGTAACGCCGTTGCGTGCGTTGCATCGGTTCTGGGCAGTGATTTTGCAGGGATTATCGGCAGCCATCGCGTTGCCGCGGTCGGCAGCAAAACGGCCCAGTCGCTGAGCCACTATGGCGTCCGGCCTGAGCTGCTGCCCCGACAGGCCTCACAGGAGGGGTTGATTGAAACCTATCAAAACAGCGGCCTGCCTCAGAGACTGCTCTTCTTCCGCGCCGAAGAGGGAAAAGAGCTGCTGCAACAGACGCTGCGTCATCTGGGGTGTGAAGTGACCACATGCCACCCGTACCGCATGAGTTGCCCGGCCTCTGATTGCTCCGACACTGTTAAAAAACTGAAAAACCGGGAAATCGACGCCCTGCTTCTGGGCAGCCCGAAAACAGTAGAGAACTACATCAAACGAATCGGCTCTGTTGAAATAGCGGACACCCCTGCCGTTGCAGTCATCAGCCAACAGGTCGCACAAGCGGCAAGGCATGCCGGATTAAGCGTGCAGGCTGTCGCAAAAACAGCTAGTTTTGACGCCATGCTAGATGCATTAGCCGACTATTTTATCAATTCCGGAGCCTGACCATGTCTCTGCCTGACCTGATCCATCGCCCTCGCCGACTGCGCAAAAATCCGGCCATCCGAAGTCTGGTGCGCGAAACCTCGATAAGCCCGAGCGACTTTATTTACCCCGTTTTTGTGGATGAAACAATCACCGAAGCGCTCCCTGTCAGCAGTATGCCGGGCGTATCGCGTATCCCTTTGAGTGATGTAGGAAAAACCGTCAAAGAGGCACACTCTCTGGGCATACCGGGCATTATCCTTTTTGGAATCCCTGCCAGAAAAGATGCGACCGGTTCAGGCAGCTGGGCTGCCGACGGTATTGTTCAGAAAGCCATCAGAGAGGCAAAAAACAGTTCGCCTGAAAGCTATGTGATTGCCGACACCTGCTTCTGTGAATATACCGATCATGGCCATTGCGGCGTACTTGACGGCCATGAGGTCGATAATGATGCCACGCTTGCCAATCTTCAGAAAGAGGCAGTCTCCTACGCCGAGGCAGGCATCGATATGGTTGCCCCATCGGGCATGATGGATGGCATGATCGCCGCTATCCGTTCAGGCCTGGACTGTGCCGGATTTAATGATATACCGATCATGTCCTATGCTGTGAAATACGCATCCGCCTACTTCGGTCCATTCAGGGATGCAGCCGACTCTTCGCCAAGCTTTGGCGACCGGGCAAGTTACCAGATGGACCCTGCCAACAGTCGGGAAGCACTTCGTGAAGCAATGCTCGATATCGGGGAGGGTGCGGATATCCTGATGGTTAAGCCCGGTCTGGCCTACATGGATATCATCCGCTCAGTGAAGGATGCCACTGATCTGCCCATGGCTGTCTATAATGTCTCCGGTGAATACGCGATGGTGAAAGCAGCAGCTGAAAAGGGCTGGATTGATGAAAAACGTGTGGTTCTGGAGACTATGCTAAGCTTTAAACGTGCCGGAGCTGATCTGATTTTAAGCTATCATGCACTGGACGTAGCCCGCTGGCTGAACGATGATTGAACGATGAATAGCGACAAAGAAGCAGAAAAAAAACCGGATCTGACAGAGAGTGCCGCAGATATTGAGGCCCCCGCTGCCCCTGAAGAGGGGCCGAAGAAGTACTCTATCAGACTGCCGGTTTTTCTGCTTCTTGTTATCCTGCTTGTGGCAGGCTACATCTTGGCCCCCCAACAGCTGAAAGATGAGCTGGTTAACAGGGTTGGCGCACTTATTCAGGCAGAAAGGGAGATCGCCTTCAATAAGCCGGAACCGGCCGCCTCCCCTGTGGCTGAAC
The DNA here is from genome assembly GCA_032251395.1 of Mariprofundaceae bacterium. Lineage (GTDB taxonomy): Bacteria > Pseudomonadota > Zetaproteobacteria > Mariprofundales > Mariprofundaceae > WSZY01. The sequence continues at coordinate 34,596 of JAVVEJ010000019.1, read as the reverse complement.
CGGAACCCCGGATGGGCAGGCAGGAAACAGCTATCGAAATTGAGCAACCGGAAACTCCGTCGATCATTGCTGCCAGCAGTGATGAGGTGAGCCGTATGCTGGCCGCAATGGAGAGCCTGCAAAGCGAACTGAAATCATTGCGTCAGGAGCAGCAGACCATCCAGCAGACGCAGCTCTCACTGCAAAAGATGCAGCTGCGAACCCGCCTGCGTTGGATAACAAATGCAGCCAACCATCTTCCACAACTGCAGCTGGCCTGGGAGGAGATCGCCCTGATGCCTTCGCTAAGCAGCGACGAGCACGCTGCAGCACAGAAGATGCTGGCACTGGCTCAGCAGCGGCTACAGAATCTTCGCAACTGGCAGCAGAGCCTGCAATCCCATGCCGATTCGCTCACAACACCTGAACATGTAAATATTATCCCCGAATACGAAACCCCATGGTTGAGCTGGATTCGCAACTACTTTTCAATCAAAGCCGCATCCACGACAGAACAGCAGCAGGACGAGCAACTTCGCCGGCAGCTGCTCGATATCAGCCGTAATATTGAACTTGAGCAGTGGCCGGATGGAAAGAGCTGGCAGCAACTGCGGGCAACCCTGCAGCTGAGGCTCGCCAGGGCGGCCGCAGACTCCCGGGAAGCGGTTGAGCTTGCACTTCCTGAGAGCTTTGACCCACTCAAGGCAGATATCGGGCAGTTACGTCAAACGGCAGCAACGTGGCTGGAGGACCTCTGATGAGACTCGTTATTCTTCTGCTTCTTGCGTTTGCCGTTACCGCACTGTTCTCACTGTTTCCGGTTATTGCCGGACAACCGCTGCGCATTGAGGCATTCGGATGGGTGTTTGAGACTCAGCAGGGTGCCTTCATCACCGCACTGCTGGTTCTGCTTGCCGTTTTATGGCTTCTGCGCCGTATTCTTTCCGCCATTTTTGCCGGCCCGGGACAGCTCTGGAACACGCTTCGCATGGGCAGCAGAAAACGCCGTGAACAACGTCTCAAAGAGGGTATTGCCGAGTGGATCGATATGCGCGGAGATCAGGGCAGCAGGGCCTTCCGGAAAACAGGTGGCATCATTCCGGAGTGGGCTGCGGCACTGCTCAGGACAGCCACCTCACCGCCTGACGATCTGCCTGTAGCCGACAGTGACAGTGACCCGCTCAGCACAGCGCTGGCAGCACGAATCGCCACCGACCCGAATGCAGCAGTGAAACCGGATAACGCCACACAAAGAGCGCACCTGGAGGCGTGGCTGGCTGCCCATCCGAACGCTCCGCTGGCCGTTTCCAGGCTGGCCGCACTGGCAGAGGATGAGGGAGACTGGGCTACAGCCGCAGAACTGCTGGAGGCTTCATGGAAACAGGGGCAGCGCTCTGCCTCCAGCATCAAGCCCCGCCTGGCACAGATCTATATTCATCTTGCGGAACAGCAGCCTGATGCAAGGCAGAGCCACCTGCGTAAGGCCCACCGCCTGGCACCTGAGAATCACAACGTCATTCTGGCGCTCGGCCGGGCACACATCGCAAACAGGGATAGTGACGCAGCCCGGAAACTCTGGCTGAACTACCTGGAAGAGCATAATGATTTCCAGATCGCTGCCGAACTGCTTGCATTAATGAGCAGACAAGCGCTACAGGCCTTTCAGAAACTGGACAGGAAAGATGCCGCCAGAGTCTATAACGATGCCATGCGCTGGCTGCAGGCCAGTCTGGCACATCAGGCCGGGTTAAACGGCATGGCCAACGAGATCATGGATCAGCTGGTGGAGAGAGCCAGAAGCTGCGAACCGCTTCACAGTCGTGCCGAGTGGCATGCAGCCGCCGGAGAGTGGGAGCAGGCGGCTGACTGTTACAAGCAGCTGCTGCGTATCCGTTCCGAAGAGAAGGGGAATTCCGGAGCATAAGCGTTTAAGCCAGATGACCGGACGATGAATACCAGACCTTTTAAAGATTCAGGTGATGTAGAGATCACCGCATGGCAACAGCTCGTCCCTCCTGTTGAAGGGGAGGCTGTCACCTTTACATTCATCGAGTCGATTGAATCCGAACATCAACTGCCCGTGCATGAATACGAAGGGTTTCTCATCCGGTATAATGGCGGTTTGCATGCCTATCGTAACAGCTGCCCCCATATGGGCTCACCACTGGACTGGCTGCCCGGCCAGTTCTTCTCTGAGGGTGGGAATCAGCTCGTCTGCCACACCCATGATGCACGCTTTAACCCGGCTGACGGAGCATGCATATCCGGCCCATGCCCGCATGGACTTTCAGAACTCCCGCTTCGTTCAGATGGCCGCACTGTCGAGGTTCCTTCGGCCCTGAGTGAGCGATAACAGCATGTGCATGCTTCGGCTGCTGCGTGAACCTGACACTTCTGACGGCTTTTCCGGACTATCTCCGGGTTCTCAGTAAGGCACCACCTTGCCGTCAAAGGCGATGAACTGCCCCGGTTCATAATCACAGGCGTTTGCTATCACGTTGGCCATCCCTGCTACCGAAGTTTCAACATTGATCAGTCCGGTCTGATGGGTCATGTCGGTCCTTACCCAGCCCGGATGCAGTGTAATGACTCGAACCCCATCTTTTGAGAGATCAACCGCCATCGATCTGGAGATAATGGCCAGACCCGCCTTGGCCGCCCGGTAGGCATAGGTCCCGCCGCTGCTGTTATCCCCGCTTGATCCCATTTTAGAACTGACATTGGCGATCGTGGCCCCGTCAGACAGCCGGCGCCTCAAATGTTTCACGACCCTCAAAGGCCCGACACAGTCGACGTTGAACACCTCCAGCATCGCCTCGGGCGTTACATTTTCCAGTGACTGCCCATCTTTTCCCGGCCCGTAGATTCCGGCATTGTTAATCAGCAGATCAAGCTCCGCAGGCAGTTCCTCCCGCGGCCCTGAATCTGTGGCCACATTCCAGCAGATGGCGTGCAGGCGTTCAGACCGGATGGAAGAGAGCTCACCCGAATCACCACGGTGACATGCCCAGACATGAGCCCCTTCTGACAGATAGTGGCGAACAAATCCGGCCCCGATGCCACGATTTGCCCCGGTAATCAGTACATTCATCGTCATCCCCCTGTGACCGGCTGCGGTCTCTTAATGGATTCTTCACAGTAACTGCGGCTACACTTGGCCGATGGTAACACTAGCCCCAGAAAACGGCTCCGGGCAAAAGCTTTGGCACGGACTCTGGCACTGGCTCAAAGGCAGCTGGACAGACCGGATGCTGCTGCTGGTTTCACTGGCAGGAATCCTCTATGCCTGGCAGTGGATTCATACCGAAATCAGTGCAGGTCCTCCCATGGTAGAGATCTACCACGATGACGTGTTGCTGGCCCGGTATCCGTTTCCTGAACCGGGCAAAAGCATTCACTTCGATGCGGAGGGAGAGCTGGGTATCTCTGAAATCATTATCGACCCGGATGGCGTTCATTTTTCCAGCTCGCCATGTACCACGCAGTATTGCGTTTTAAACGGCCGCCACAGTAAGGGTGGCGAGATCATCGCCTGTGTCCCCAACCGTATCCTTATCGCCATCAAAGGAAGCCGTATTAACGGCAACCGTTATGATGCTATTGTTGAATAATTTCCCATGAACAGATCCATTCCACGCCCCTCGCTACCTGCACTTGAGCAAAAAGCCGCATGGCTCAGCCTGCTGCTGCTTGCAGTAAGCCTGCATGTTTTTGAAGCCGCCCTGCCAAGCCTCGGCCCGTGGTTCAAGCCCGGCCTTGCCAACATTGTTACCCTGCTTACGCTTGTCATTCTCGGGCCGGGTGCGGCGGCCATGCTGGCTGTCTGGCGTGTTATTGTCGGGAGCTTTCTGATCGGAACACTTTTTACGCCCACCTTCATTATCAGCCTGGCTGGAGGAGTGGCTGCAGCCATCGCCATGCTCACTGCATGGCGATTTTTGCCGGGAATCACACTGATCGGCGTGAGTCTTATCGGAGCACTTGCCCACATGACGGTTCAATTTGTAACCGTTGAATCACTGTTTATTCACCAACAGGCACTGTACTATCTGCTGCCGCCACTACTATTGCTTTCGGTCACCACCGGCTGGATTAATGGTGGACTGGCGGCCTATATTGTTATGCGGTTAAAGGAATCGGATTGAAGATCGAAACTGAACAGAAGCGGTTAAGTGTTTCATTTGCGGCATCCGTGGTTGCCCATCTGATGCTTGCGCTCTTTATTACCGTGGCCCATACCGACAAGCCGATTCCGAAGAAGCAGGCACCACAGGTGATGGATGTCGTACTGCTCGATCCGGAGACAACACCTAAAAAGACTCCATCCAAAGATGCTAAAACCATCTCCAACCGAAGTGCCGAAGGTGGTAGCAGCAAGGCGGAAGACCGCAGAACGCGCTCGGCCAAAGCGCCAGTCACCGGCCCGCAAAAGCAGAAGCCGGAACCGGCTATGCCTGCGCAGCCAAAGCAGGCACAAATGCCTAAGCCGTCACCGAACCAGCGCACCCGAACGCTGGCCAAACGCGACTTCAAGCCTGATTTCACACTTCCGCCTGAAATGCCTAAAAAGCCGGTCGAGGATGTGGCCAAACCGATGCCCAGAAACATTCCGCTCAGTAACCTGATGCCTTCAAGCATGGCGCTGGCTGAGCTCTCCCGTGATTATGAGCGTGAGCGGCGTATGAAACAGTTCCTCAACCGGGAGGCCGATATCCCTGTAAATACCCGGGAGGCCAAATATGCGCCCTATATGCAGGCGATGGTTCGCTCGCTCGAAGAGCAGTGGCGCCCCGGCGGCCAGTCCGACTTCAAGAAATATTCCGAGGAGGCGCGTAGCCTGCTGATGCGGATCACCATCGAAAGTAACGGCGCTTTAAGCAGCCTCGAAATTCTGCAGCCAAGCCCTATCGCAGCGCTGAACGAGAGTGCTATAGCAGCCATTCATGCAGCCTCACCTTTCAGACCACTGCCAAGTTCATGGGGGCTGGACCGGGTTCATATCCCGATCATCTTTGAAGTGTTTGAGGACAAATTTGTCTTTCGCACAATGTAATAATCTTCTGGAGTGGTATCGCAGGGAAGCCCGGGCACTTCCCTGGCGAAAAACGGCCGACCCCTATCGCATCTGGATTTCCGAAATCATGCTGCAGCAGACGCAGGTGAAGACGGTTCTGCCACGATACAGCGACTGGTTTGAAAAATTTCCTGATATTGCCACTCTGGCATCTGCTTCGATGGATGAGCTGTTGAAATCGTGGGAGGGGCTGGGCTACTACCGCCGCGCACGCTTTGCCCATCAGACTGCCCGAAAAATCGTATCGGAGCATGGTGGCTCCTTTCCCGAACATTTCGATACCATCATGGCTCTTCCCGGCATTGGCCGCTCCACTGCCGGAGCCATTGCCTCGTTCTCGTTTGGCCAGCCGAAACCGGTTCTGGACGGCAATGTAAAGCGGGTACTGAAACGCTGGCATGGTCGCCCTGAAATGACGGACAGGGAGCTCTGGAAACGGGCTCAGCAATTGATTGATAACTCAGGCAGCCCCGCCGACTGGAATCAGGCAGTGATGGAGCTGGGCGCAACCGTCTGTTCATCACGTAGCCCCGATTGCATACATTGCCCTGTGAGTCAGCATTGCAACACTGCATTCAGGCCTGTCAATTCAGACGCGGTTAAAAAAGTAGCCGTAAAACATGTTCACTGGCAGGTAGCGCTGCACACCTGCCCGACCAGAGGCATCTGGCTGACCAGGCGCCCGGACTCAGGCATCTGGGCGAGCCTCTGGACGCCTCCGATCACCGAACTGGAATCACCACCTGAAGAGCAGCCTTGCCATATTCATGCGCTGACACATCGCAAACTGCATCTCTATGGCACTCTGCCCAATGCCTCTCCTGCCGGAGATGGGCGGTGGTTTTCAGATCTCGATGGCATCGCACTACCCACCGGCATTAAGCGCCTTCTGGACAAACACGGAGTTCGCCATGGCTAACATTCTACGGATTATTACCACGCTTCTCTTTTTCATCTCACTGCCGGCACATGCTGCAACCCCTGAAACAGGCATGGTGGTTGCCGCCCACCCTCTGGCAGCCAAAGCAGGAATCGAAATACTTAACCGGGGCGGCAACGCCTTTGATGCCGCATCGGCAACTGCACTGGCACTCGGCGTGGTTGAACCGGGCTCATCCGGCATCGGTGGTGGCGGGTTCTTTCTGCTCTATATCGCCAATCAGAATCGCTATCTGATGATTGATGCACGGGAAACCTCTCCGACACTCGCAGGTCAGGGGAAGGTTTATCAGAACATCTCCGCTATCGATGGTCCGGCTGCCGCAGGTGTGCCCGGACTTGCTGCCGGAGTCGATCATATGGTCGCCCGCTATGGAAGGCTCTCCCGCAGGCAGGTTGTTGCGCCTGCAGTGAAACTGGCACATGACGGATTTGTCGTATCACCAAGGCTTGCAGGCATGATCCGTTTCCGCCGTCAGGCATTTAACGGCACGGCACGTGCTATTTTCGATAAGCACGAAGGTGACATTATCCGGCAGCCCGCGCTTGCCGAAACGCTGGAACGCTTCGCATTGAAAGGAAGAAAGGGATTTTACCGGGGCCAGATTGCCGGCAGGCTGGCAGCCGACATGAAGCGCGATGGCGGTCTGATCCGTGAAGCCGATCTGGCAGATTATCACATCAGGGAGCGTGAGCCTGTTATATTCGACTATCAGGGACACCGCTTTGTTTCGGCATCACTGCCTTCATCCGGCGGCATAACGCTGGCGATGATTTTCGGCATGCTTGAAAACGACAACCTGAAAGCCCTGAAAAAGAGCGATCGTATCCATCTGCTGGCCGAAGCTATGAAGCGGGCCTACCGCGACCGGAACCGCTATCTGGGCGATACCGATCACATCTCCATCCCGGCTGACTATCTCGACAGAGGCCGTCTTGCCGAGTTGCGAGCCGGCATTGACATGCGCAGAGCCACACCGTCGCTGGATCTGCAAGGCATTGGCGAGATGTCCGGCAATGGCGCCGACACAACCCACTTCTCCATCATCGACAGAGAAGGGAATATGGTTGCCGCCACCCTCTCCATCAACTACCCGTTCGGCTCCGGCTATGTTTCACCCGCTACAGGCATCCTGCTTAATGATGAGATGGATGACTTTGCCGTGATCCCCGGCGAGGCCAATGCTTACGGACTGGTGCAGGGGCAGGCCAACGGGGTCGACCCCGGCAAGCGGATGCTCTCATCGATGACTCCGACCTTCATCATCGGCCCTGATCGCACTCTCATCGTCGGCACGCCCGGAGGTTCCCGTATCATCAGCATGGTGCTGCTCACATCGCTCGGCTTTGTGTTAAACGGGCCCGATGCGGCAAGCTGGGTGAACAACCCGCGCTTTCACCATCAGTTCCTGCCTGATGAAATCCAGCATGAGCAAGGCGCATTTTCAGAGAAGATTGCCGCCGATCTCAAAAAACGTGGTCATCTGCTTAAAGAGAGACGCAACTACGGTAATATGCATGCGATTATGCTGAACAGTAAAACGGGCAAACTCACAGGCCTGATCGACAAGCGTGGTGAAGGCATCTCATTATCAACAACCAGCAGGACAGAGTAACAATGCTTCAGAAACTTAAAGCGATGTGGAGAGGAACTCCCAAAAATGAATCGGCCGGAAAAGGGCATGACATCTCACTTGCGGTTACAGCCGTGATGGTCGAGATCATGCATATTGACGGCAAGCTGGAAGAGGCTGAGCACAATGAGATCATCATGGCTGTTGAGAAACGGTTCGGACTTGCAACCGAAGAGGTTCATGAACTGGTTGAAAAGGCAAAGCGTAAAACAGCCAGCGCAACCGACCTGCACCAGTTCACCTCAAAAATCATCCAACACTACTCGACCGAAGAGCGGATCGATTTTCTGCAAGAGCTCTGGCAGATCGCCATGGCCGATGGTCATGTTGACCCGCATGAGGAGCAGCTGATCCGCCGCACGGCTGAACTGATCGGTGTTTATCACAGGGAGTTCATTCAGGCGAAAATCGCTGCACGAAAAGAGAGTTAGGAAACCGGTCAGAGCAGCGATTCAACAACAGCGCACCAGGCGGCAGCCAGATTGCGCCGGTTATAACCTCCGCCACCCAGTGCAATGATTCGCCCGCTACAAAACTCATCGGCGATCTGTCTGAGTGAATCCGCCGCGTGGGCATGGGTGGCCGGAGTAAACCGCATGTGGGTAATCGGATCACCGGCAATGGAATCGGCCCCGCACTGAAAGATGATCATCTCAGGCCTTGCTGCCCGGATATGCGCTTCGGCCTCCGGCCAGACACGCTGAAACTCAGCATCATCCGCACCCGGTGGCAGCGGCAGGTTCAGCTTTGTCCCTCTGGCTGCACCCCTGCCTGTCTCATCTGCGGAGCCGGTGCCGGGATAGAGATAACGGCCATCTTCATGGATGTCGGCAATCCACAGATCAGCATCCGATTCAAAGGCGTAGAAAATGCCATCGCCGTGATGCGCATCGATATCGACATACGCGATGCGATTGACATTATAGCGTCTCCTTAGCACCTCGATCAGCACGCCTGCATCATTAAAGACACAGAACCCTGCCGCCGTATCCCGCCTTGCATGGTGAAGCCCTGCTATCGGGATAAAGCAGCGCGGTATGTCTCCGTGCAGTGCCGATTCAAGCGCGGCCAGACCGGAACCTACAACGGTAGCTGCTGCTTCATAGACGCCCCTGAAGGCCGGCGTGTCCCCATTATCGAGATAACCCTCACCGGTCTCGGAGAGTACCTTGACACGTTCGACATAGGTGGATGTATGAAAACAACAAATCAGCTCTTCGGCCGCCTGGACAGGCTCCGCAACGGCAACCCATTTATTAAGCCCCCGCCTGATCGCCTCATTCCAGAAGGCATCCATACGGTCCGGGCCAAACGGATGCCCTTCACCAAAGCCGTAGCGGGCAAGAGCCTCGCCGATATAAACCTGTACCGGAGCTTTCGGATCGCCTGCTGCCATGTTTCAATCATAGCAGGGAATTAGTTAAACACGGGATGCGGGTATCGGGAACACTTCCACCCAGGATGGGTGGCGGCGAACATCGTGAGCCGTTAGCGAAGCAAAATCATACTTTTGCGTAGCGTTCTAAGGCGAAGGCAGGAGCCTGAGCCGTATCATAACTTCATACCTGCAGGTAGAGCAGGTAAAGGTATCCGATGAATCCACCCGCCAGCAGTGCCCCCTCAAGCCGGTTTATCCGCCCGTCGGAGCGAAAACCGAAGGCCATCAGGAAGAGTGCAACGGAAAAGAGAAGCATGACCGGGAAATCGCGCAGCAGTGCATCCGCAGCAAAGGCCTGTGGATGAATCAGTGCCGGCATACTCAACACCGCCAGAATATTGAACATATTGGAGCCGATCACATTGCCGATTGCCAGATCATGCTCGCCCTTTAATGCCCCCATGACGGAGGCCATCAGCTCCGGCAGGCTGGTGCCAATTGCTATAATCGTAAGCCCGATCACCAGATCGCTGATGCCAAACATATGCGCAATCTCTACCGAGCCCCAGACCACAATCCGGGAGCTGATAATCAGCACCGCCAGGCCGGTGACAAACCAGAACATTGATCTTTTCAGGGTCATGCCTGCAGGAATGACATCGTCATACTCATCTTCCAGCGGATCATTGCGCTCTTTTATACCGAGCCGGGTCAGCCACCAGAGCATCAGCAGGAGCCCGGCCAGCAGAGCCATGCCGTCGACCCGACTCAGATCGCCATCGGCCATCAGGGCCAGTGCAAGGAACATGACCAGAAACAGGACCGGTATCTCCCGCCTGAGCGTCAGCGACTGCACGGAGAGCGGTGAAATCATCGCGGTAATACCCAGCACCAGACCGATATTGGCGATATTGGAGCCCAGTGCATTACCGATACCGATGTCGCTGTTGCCCGCAGAAGCCGCCAGCGCAGCCACCAGCATCTCGGGAAAAGAGGTGCAGAGGCTGACGATGGTCAGGCCGATAATCATCGGCGAAATACGGAAATGGCGGGCGATGGAGGCGGCACCATCAACAAAGCGGTCAGCGCTCCAGGCCAGCAGAATAAACCCGGCCACTACAGCCAGAGATGCAGGCAGCATCACTCCCCTCCTACTGGTTAAACTGTCTCTCTCACTTCAGGCTCATGCTCAGGCTCCGCCAGCAGGTTTTTTGCCAGCAGCGCATGCGGAGATGGCTCAGCAGGCAACTCAATAATCACCTGATGGCCGCTTCCCGGCGCAACGGTAATCTCTTCACCATGCCTGGCATTCCACATCTGCTTCACCACAAATGTCCGGTTACCACCGGCTGAGATCAGCTCCACGGAGTCACCCACCTCGATCTTGTTCTTTACAACAATCTCGGCGCGCCTGGTCGCCTGATCGTAGTTGATCACTTCGCCGACAAAACGCTGTGCAAAGAAGAGCGAGTGTCCGGTTGCATAGTTCTGGGTCGCCGAGCTGCGCTTGCGGGTATAAAAACCGTCCGTATAGCCCCGGTTGGCCAGGGAATCGAGCTGGAACATCAGCGACTCATCAAACGGCCGGCCAGCCACGGCATCATCGATCGCCTGACGATAGACCTGTGCTGTACGCGTCACATAGTAGTGGGACTTGGTACGGCCCTCGATTTTCAGCGAGTCCACCCCGATATTCACCAGCCGCTCCACATGCTGTACGGCACGCAGATCTTTCGAATTCATAATGTAGGTGCCATGCTCATCCTCAAAGACAGGCATCTGCTCGTCCGGGCGGTTGGGCTCGGTCAGGGTATAAACATGGTCGGCCAGCGGGTGGCGCTCAATACTGCCGCAATCCGAGAAGGGCTGCTGATTCAGACCATCGAGTGCCTGCATCGGAATCACATCACCGGAGATATCTTCAGCGGCACTTTTCATACCGTACTCCCAGCGGCAGGCATTGGTGCATGAGCCCTGATTGGCATCACGATGATTAAAATAGCCCGAGAGCAGACAGCGTCCCGAGTAGGCCATACAGAGTGCGCCGTGAATAAATACTTCCAGCTCGATATCAGGGCACTGCTGGCGAATCTCCTCCACCTCATCAAGCGACAGCTCGCGAGACAGAATAACCCGGCTGATACCCACCGACTGCCAGAACTTTACAGCCTGCCAGTTCATTGTATTGGCCTGCACGGAGAGGTGTACCGGCATTTCGGGCCACTTCTCACGCACCATCATGATCAGGCCCGGATCAGCCATGATCAGCGCATCCGGCTGCATGTCGATCACCGGCTGCATATGTTCAAGGTAGCGCTTCAGCTTGTTGTTGTGCGGCAGCAGATTGCTGGCGACAAAAAACTTTTTCCCCAGCGCATGCGCCTCATCAATACCGGTCTTCAGGTTCTCCAGCTGGAAGTCGTTGTTGCGTACGCGCAGGCTGTAGCGCGGCTGTCCCGCATAGACCGCATCGGCACCAAACTCGAAGGCGTAGCGCATATTCCTCAGGGTTCCGGCCGGAGCCAGCAGCTCGATATCCCGCTTCATACCCGCTCCATGGATGCTTCGATATGGGCCACCCGGATCGGTGCAGGCGGATGCGAATCATGAAATGCCGAGTAGAGCGGATCAGGTGTTAATGTACTCGCATTATCCTCATACATCTTCACCAGCGCTGAAATCAGTGCCGCGCCATCGCTATGATCAACGGCATAATCATCCGCCTCGAACTCATGTTTGCGTGAGAACCAGCTTGATAGCGGCCCCAGCCAGAAAAGAAAATGCGGCAGTGCCAGTGTGAAGAGAATCAGCAGTGTATGATTCGATGCCCCGGGCACACCAAGTGCCTGATAAAACCAGAGCTGACCTGCGAGCCAGCCCAGCAGCGCAAATCCTGCCAGCGAGGTGGCAAACATCACCACCATCCGCTTCTTGATATGGTTGCGCTTGAAGTGGCCCAGTTCATGCGCCAGCACTGCCTCAGTCTCGTTCATCCTGAGCTGTTTGAGCAGTGTATCGAAAAAGACGATGCGCTTCGATTTACCGAAGCCTGTGAAATAGGCGTTGCCGTGGCTGGAGCGTTTTGAGCCATCCATGACAAACAGTCCCTTACTCTCAAAACCGCACCGGGTGAGCAGCGCTTCGATGGCCTCTCTGGTTTCACCCTCCTGCATCGGTTCGAACTTGTTAAAAATCGGCGCAATCAGGGTCGGGTAGGCCCACATCATGAAGATGGAGAAGCCGCTCCAGAATGCCCAGGCCCAGACCCACCAGAGCGTTCCGGCCGACTCCATCATCCAGAGAATGGCAGCGGCCAGCGGTACTCCGATCAGAGCCATTAACAGCACCCCTTTCAACAGGTCGGTAATAAACAGTCCGGGAGTCATGCGATTAAAGCCGAAACGGGCTTCGGTGACAAAGGTGTTGTAGATTGAAAAAGGGAGTTCAAGCAGTGAGCCGATCAGCATGAAACTGATCAGAAAAGCGGTTCCCGTCCGGATTGAGCCCCACTCCATAGCTGACCAGATCCCATCCAGCCACGCCAGGCCACCGCCCAGTGTCCAGATCAGCAGCAGAGCCAGCCCGTAGAGGCCGTGCCATTTGCCGATACGCAGTTTGGCCAGCGTGTAGTCGGCAGCCTTCTGATGCGCTGCCAGTGAAATGGCCCCGGTAAAGCGGGCAGGCACGGCACTCCGATGGCTGGCGATATGCCTTCCATGCCTTATCTCAAGCCATGATTCAATCGCAAAATGCAGCGCAACGGCGGCAAGAAATATCCAGGTAAATGCCAGAGGAGAGTCAATCATCGGCGCATGGTAGCGACGCAACATTAATAAGTCATTGAGACAGCCCGATGATCTGCCAGGAAACAGCCACAAATATTTAAAGGGGAAATACGGTTATATCCATGCTTAAGTGAGGCCCGCATTGCGGCCCGGATCAGGCACTGGATGAACAACTGTTTTCAGCCTATACTGCAATGAAAAGGAACAATGGGAGGAAGCCATGGTTTCACGTTGTATGTTGATGTTGGCTTCGCTGCTTATCCCCGAAGCCGCAAGTGCAGAACCGGTTACCATTTTTGGTGTGACTATAACGTTTGTGCTGGTTCTTAAGGTGCTTGCGGTAGTTGTTGTTATTATAATCCTGATTCTTATATTTGATTATGCAGGGTCATTCTTTCATACGCTATTTAAAAAACCATGCAAATTACTTAAAAGGACTCTGGCGCCTAATATTTGTGCTGGCGAATGCACTACTCCCGGGCAAACTTGTAATGAGACTGAACAGGAATCATATATGATCTTCTGGAAGCAGGCCAAGAGCTGCGCTTGTGGGTTACCCCCAGCTGGAGAGGGCTCTGGTTCATCTGAAAAGCCGGGTGAATAAGTTTTATATGCGGGCTACAGGCGGCATTGAAGGCTAACAAAAAAAGGCCGCTCAGTGAGCGGCCTTTTTGATGCATCAGTTACCGGTTATTTGTGATACTTCACAGACTCCTCACGGACAGCCCTGAAGAACTCAATGGCATGCTCCGGAGGCACATCCGGTGTAATGCCATGGCCAAGGTTGAAAACGTGGCCATTACCATGCCCGAATCTGGCCAGAATATCCTTCACCTCTTCACGGATACGCTCAGGCTTGGCATAGAGCATGGTCGGGTCCATATTGCCCTGCAGCGCTACACGGTCGCCAACACGTGCTTTCGCCTCATCAATATCAATCGACCAGTCCAGCCCCAGCACGTCACAGCCTGTGTCGGCCATCGCCTCCAGCCAGCCCATGCCGCCCTTCGAGTAGAGAATCACAGGCACTCTGCGCCCTTCATTTTCACGCGTCAGCTGCGAAACAATCCGCTGCATATAGTGCAGTGAGAACGCCTTGTAATCGCGGGTATTGAGAATGCCGCCCCAGGTATCGAATATCTGCACAGCCTGGGCACCGCTGGCAATCTGGCCGTTCAGGTAGGCCGCCACCGAGTCCGCCAGTTTCTCAAGCAGCAGGTGCATCGTCTCCGGCTCGTTGAACATCATCGCCTTTACTTTGGAGAAGTTCTTCGAGCCGCCACCCTCAACCATGTAGGTTGCCAGCGTCCACGGGGAGCCTGCAAAGCCGATCAGCGGCACACGCCCGTTCAGGTCACGGCGAATGGTGCTCACCGCATCCATCACATAGCCAAGCTCTTTCGACGGATCATTCAACACCGGCAGCTTTTCAACATCTGCTTTACTGACAATAGGATCAGGAAATTTAGGGCCTTCACCGGCACCGAATGTCAGCTCCAAGCCCATCGCCTCTGGTACCACCAGAATGTCCGAGAAAAGAATCGCCGCATCCGCATCCAGAATATCAATCGGCTGCAATGTCACTTCACTGCACAGCTCCGGTGAACGGCACAGATTCAGAAAGCCGCCGGCACGGGCTCTCGTTGCCCGATATTCCGGCAGGTAACGCCCTGCCTGACGCATCATCCATACCGGCGTGCGTTCCACGTCCTGGCGCAGGCATGCCCGCAAAAACAGATCATTTTTCAGTTCAGTCATTCTTCAATCCTTAACCACAGAGGCACAGAGGCACAAAGTTGAAACTTATTTAATCCCCATTTAGCGAAAATTTTTCTTCGGGAACAAGGCGCGGGAAGTGTGAGGAGCGGAGTGTGTGATGTCCACACATGAGCACCGCAAAACTTTCCGCAACGCCATCAATCGGAGAAAAAGATCGCCAAATCAGTCCCAGAAATAGCCTTCGGTCGGTGACGATGCCGATGCAAACGCCCGCTTCGGCATCCGCCCCGACAGATAGGCGCCACGCCCTGCCCGAACCGCATCACGCATGGCCCGCGCCATGCCACACTCATCCCTGGCTTCGGCAATGGCCGTGTTGACCAGTACCGCATCAGCACCCAGCTCCATCGCCTTGGCCGCGTCACTTGCGGTTCCGATACCGGCATCGACAACAATGGGTACCTTCGCACGCTCCTTGATCACACGGATATTGAACGGATTCGCCAGCCCGCGCCCTGATCCGATCGGATTGCCCAGCGGCATGACAGCCACACAACCGATCTCCTCCAGGCGGGTCGCCACGATCGGATCATCGTTGGTATAAACCATCACCTCGAACCCCTCCGCAATCAGCGTTTCTGCCGCCTTGATGGTCTCAACCACATTCGGGTAGAGCGTCTGGGTATCACCCAGTACTTCCAGTTTCACCAGATTCCAGCCGCCGGCCTCGCGTGCCAGCCGCAACGTACGCACGGCATCTTCGGCATTAAAGCAGCCTGCCGTATTGGGCAGGATGGTGTATCTCTTCGGATCGATATAGTCGAGCAGGCTCTCCTTGCCCGGATCGGTGATATTCACACGGCGCACGGCCACGGTAATCATCTCGGCTTCCGATGCTTCAGTTGCATCTTTAGTGGTCTGGAAATCCTTGTACTTGCCGGAACCGACAATCAACCGCGACCTGAATTCGTGACTTCCGATCTTCAACACATCTGTCATTCCATCCTCCAATTTTTACCACAGAGACACCGAGTTCACAGAGAGAAGAAGAAATTACCGGAGAGATACTCTGTGATCTCTGAGCCTCTGTGGTTAATTCTTCTTCTCAGGCCCTCACCCGCCACCAATCATATGCACCACTTCAATCCGGTCGCCTGCTTCGATCGTGGTGGCAGCATATTCGCTCTTCGGCACCACCTCCAGATTGCGTTCTACGGCAACCGTCCGCTTCTCCAGACCAAGCTCAGCCACCAGCTGAGCAATCGTGGTTGCCTCTATCTCTTTCTGCTCTCCATTGAGCTGGATATTCATAATGGAAACTCACCTTTCCTGCATCAAACTAAACAAATCCGGGCCGCTTTTTGTACAAAACCGGCAGAAAACCACCAAATAGCGTTTGACCCGATTTTTCCGGCCGCGTAGCCTGGCCCATATGCTAACAGCATCTGCTTCAACGCCCAACATACAGAATGGGGAGGACTCCAGACCGGCACCTACACCAGGCAACTGGCAGGGCGTTACCGAAGGCTTGAACAGGGCCAGAAGGCATGTATGTGACGGCCTCTATCAGGAAGCGATTAACACACTGAAGGAGATTCTCGAATTTGCCCCGTCCGAGCCTCAGGCATGGAGTCTGCTTGGAGAGATCCTCCACAAACATGGTCATACCGAGAAGGCCGCTGCCTGCCATAAAAAGGCTTCGGCGCTGGATGCCGGTTCAAACCTGGATAACAGCGCCATCCCTGCATCCGAACGACTGGCCAGACTGTTGTGGGCTCAGGGCGAATCCGATGCGGCACGGGCCATGCTCGCCCTGCTGCTGCTGCGCAAGCCGAAGGATGAGGGCCTGATTGAGATGCGTGACAGATGGAACAGCTCCTTTTCGGAGAATTAATGATGAAACGGTTGCATATTCTTGTTCTGAACGGTCCCAACCTGAATCTTCTCGGTACACGCGAGCCCGGCCACTATGGAGCCGAAACGCTTGCCGAGATTAACCGGAAACTGATCTCCCTGGCTGACAACCTGGGCGTTGAACTGACAACGCTACAGAGCAACCACGAAGGCGAACTGGTCGAGCATATCCAGAAGGCGGGTCAGGATGATATCGATGCCATTGTCATCAACCCGGCAGCCTATACCCACACCAGTGTTGCGATTCGTGATGCCCTGCTGGCAACCCGCATCCCTTTCGTTGAGGTACACCTCTCCAACATTCATAAACGGGAAGAGTTCAGACACCGTTCGCTTCTGGTTGATGCCGCAGTCGGCACAGTTGCCGGTTTCGGCCCCGCATCTTATACGATGGCGCTTCGCGGCATCATTGAACACCTGAAACATAAACAAGGAGAATGATCGTGGATATTTCTCAAATCCGTAAACTGATTCGCCTCATCCAGAGCAGCGATGTAACTGAAATCGAAGTCACTGAAGGGGACCACACTGTACGCGTCTCCCGACAGGGCACAGTGGCAACAATGGCAGCACCTGCAGTGCAGCAGGTTGTGGCCGCAGCCCCTGATACAGCTCCGGCAGCCGCAGCCCCGCCGGCTGAAGACAGCGTTGCTGACGAACATATCGTCACCTCCCCGATGGTTGGTACATTCTATCGCTCATCATCACCGGATGCAGAAGCCTTTGTCTCCGAAGGCGTTAAAGTGAAAAAGGGCGATACCATCTGCATTATTGAAGCGATGAAGCTGATGAATGAGATCGAAGCGGAGTATGATGGCGTTGTCGAAAGCATTCTTGTGAACAACGCATCTCCCGTAGAATACGGCCAGGGACTGTTTGTTATCACACCGCTCTGATTACTAAGAGGTTTTCATGTTCAACAAAATTCTGATCGCCAACCGTGGTGAAATTGCCGTTCGCATTATCCGTGCATGCAAAGAGCTTGGCATCCGCAGTGTTGCTGTCTACTCCGAGGCTGATCGTGATGCGATGCATACACGGCTGGCGGATGAATCCATCTGCATCGGCCCTGCCGCAAGCAACCTCTCCTACCTGCACATTCCAGCCATCATGAGTGCGGCCGAAGTAACAGACAGCGAGGCCATCCACCCGGGCTACGGTTTTCTGGCTGAAAATGCTGAATTTGCAGAGATTGTTATTGAGTCCGGTTACACATGGATTGGCCCCACCCCTGAATCGATGCGCACCATGGGCGATAAAGTCAAAGCCAAAGCAAAAATGGAGACAGCGGGTGTTCCGCTTGTGCCTGGCTCCGCAGGCGCTGTCGGCAGTGTGGATGAGGCCAAAAAAATAGCCAAATCGACCGGATTCCCTCTGATTATCAAGGCTGCCTCCGGTGGCGGCGGTCGCGGCATGAAGATCGTTCACTCTGAACCTGCACTGCCAAACGCATTCCATATGTGCCAGAGAGAAGCCGGAGCGGCTTTTGGTGATGACACGGTATTTATCGAAAAGTTCCTGGAAGAACCTCGTCACGTAGAGGTTCAGGTTCTGGGTGATACGCATGGCAACCTTATTCACCTCTATGAGCGTGAATGCTCCATGCAGCGTAATAACCAGAAAGTTCTGGAAGAGGCCCCCAGCCCGTCGCTGAACGAAAAGACCCGGCAAGCCATCTGTGCCGCAGGTGTTGCTGCCGCCAAAGCGGTGGATTATGTCGGTGCAGGCACGATCGAGTTTCTGGTAAACCCGGATAACTCATTCTATTTTATGGAGATGAACACCCGTATTCAGGTGGAGCACCCGGTCACAGAGTGGATCACCGGTGTTGATCTGATCGAGTGGCAGATTCGTGTTGCAGCAGGCGAAAAACTCGCCTTCACCCAGAAGCAGATCAAGATAAAGGGCCATGCCATTGAGTGCCGTGTCAATGCCGAGCATCCGTTCAAGTTCACCCCTTCTCCGGGCACGATAGAGCTCTATCATGCCCCGGGAGGGCGAAGTGTACGGGTGGATTCTGCAATCTATACGGGCTACAAAATTCCTCCGTACTACGACTCCATGATCGCCAAAATCATCACCCATGCACGTGATCGCCAGAAGTGCATTCGAAGAATGCAGCGGGCTATTGACGAACTGGCGATTATCGGTGTCACTACAAACATTGAACTGCATCAGCGCCTTCTGGCCAATCCGGGATTTCAATCCGGCCATTTCAATATTCATTTTCTGGAACGCTGGCTTGATGAGATGCGCGTATAATTAAATGACAGGGCCCTGGTCTTTCAGTCCAGGGCCTGTTTTGCCCCGCTGCCACATGCCTAGCAAAGAGACACCGTGCTTTTTTGCTACACTCACCTGTAAAGGTTTTCAAACCTCTCTTCAGATTCATTTAAGAAATCACTGCTACTGTTCCGCCATATCAATGATGGAGGTGATACATGGGCACAAAGTCAGATGCGGAATCGATCAAAGTCTGGGATATCCTGATTCGGACATTCCACTGGAGTCTGGTTCTTTTCTTTACTATTGCCTACGTCACAGGCGATGAGCTGGATACCGTACATGCGTGGTCAGGCTATATCATCATCGGGCTTCTGGCCGTCAGGCTTGTCTGGGGGATGATCGGCACGCGTTATGCCCGCTTCTCAAACTTTATCTACTCACCGCAGAAAATTACCAACTACCTGAAAAGCCTTTTTACCGGCAGACCGGAACATTACCTCGGCCACAATCCTGCAGGCGGTGCCATGGTTGTTGTCATGCTCATATTTCTTATTCTCTCCAGCTGGAGCGGGCTGAAGGCCTATGAGGCCGAGGGTAAAGGGCCGCTGGCATCTTCCGGGATCAGCCTTGTCTCTCCGGCTCAGGCCGACAGCTGGTATGATAAGGAACATAAACATGGCAAAGGCGGCAAAGGTGACGAATTCTGGGAAGAGGCGCACGAGGTCTTCGTCAACTTCACGCTACTGCTCGTCTTCATTCACATCGGCGGTGTTCTGGCTTCAAGCCTGCTGCACAGGGAGAATCTTGTCCGGGCAATGATTACAGGCCGGAAAAAGAAGCAGGATGAGGATCAGGCACGGTTGAACGCGGCCGGACGCTGACAGGAACATATGAGGGGCAAGGCGTGAGGAGAACACTTATCTGACACCTGACCCTTCACGCATCGCCCTGCCGCCCTCCCGTTACGCCTAAATTTCACTCTTTCCTAATTTGTCATCATGGGTCTATAGTCACTGCTGAAAGGGGGATGTAGAAGTACCCGGTCTGTTCATTCTGCATTGACTATTTCATAAACAATATGGCGAAAAACCGCTCCGCCTGCAGGAGGAAACCAGATGGAAAAGTATACATACATATTGCCAGACTCTGCTGTGAGAACCAAACGGCGAGGGTCGGCCATGTTTAGTCAATTTCTGACAGCAATGGTTATGATCGGCATACTGGGCGCTGCTCCTGTGCCTGCCTCTGCGGCAGAGCCTCATACTCCACAGCAAGGTATTATACTATCACCGGACGTGCTCAATCTGCTCAGGGCGGAAATGCGTGAAATTGCCGGGGGAGTACAGGATATCGCTTTGTATCTTGCGATTGCGGAC
This sequence comes from Mariprofundaceae bacterium, assembly GCA_032251395.1. Lineage (GTDB taxonomy): Bacteria > Pseudomonadota > Zetaproteobacteria > Mariprofundales > Mariprofundaceae > WSZY01. The sequence continues at coordinate 14,572 of JAVVEJ010000019.1, read as the reverse complement.
TGGAGGTCAATTGTAAAAACCAGCGAGAAAATACGCGCCAGTTATATCATGGAGAAGAAGCTGACCACAGCCCAGGCAACGGAGCTGGAGAGGGCACTTCCTGAGCAATTCAAGCTGCTTGATGCGGAGTTTCATCAAAGAGCTGAAAAGCTTGGAGATGCAGCCACGGCTCATGATCCGGAACTTGTAACCTTTCACTATTCTCGCCTGATAGAAAGCTGTACCCGTTGCCATGCCACATTTGCCGGCAATCGGTTTCAGGGGTTTGCTCCTGCACCACTGCCGGGTCACCATCATTGAGCGGAACATCACAAAGCGCTTGCATGTGGAAGCGTGCGCCTTTCCCGGTCAGCTCCGCCAGCCGCCAGAGTGATCGGAGCATAACGCCGCCAAAAAAAACCGGGGTTCGGTTTTGCAGGTGCCGATGGGTGTGCTACGATATAATTACCGTTAGTTGTTAAACCTTGTTCTGTCGCAACTAATTGAAAAAATTAATCAAAAAAGGAGAGTAAAATGCCACGTAAAATCGGTGATCGTTATGTCTGTGAAAAATGCGGAGCGCAACTTGTTTATGAAAAACCCTGTCCCTGCGCGGCAGGTATGCCACATTCAGAGATCTGCTGCGGAGAGCAGATGAAGCTGAAAGAGGCAGGGTCCAAGTAAGCCGGAGCAAGCAACAGGCATCACAACCTCTGCATTCGCGGAACAGGCAGTAAAGAGGGCCACACGGGAAACTGGCCGGCTTGGGGTTTGTGGCTGACACTGTTCTCCAGCCGACCGCACAGTTTTTTTTGTGCGGGTCGGCTGGGCCAGGCGGTTTGGCCGGAACAGAAGAGAGACTGGAAGCCCTGCCGAATCAAACCCCTGAATACTGGGCATGCACCTCTCTGGCGTGCATGTTCGGCAGCTTGTTCAGTGCTGCAATGAATGCTCTGGCTGAGGCCACGACAATATCGGTATCCGAACCCTGGCCGTTGACGATACGGTCACCGTCCTGCAGACGCACGGTAACCTCTCCCTGTGCATCGGTACCTGAAGTGATCGCATTGACCGAATAGAGCAGCAGCTTGCCGTTGGGCTCAACCAGTGACTTGATCGCCTGGAACGCCGCATCGACCGGCCCGTCACCCTGAGCCGTTGCCTTGTGAATTTCACCTTCAATCTCCAGTTCAACAGCCGCCACCGGCGCATCTCTGGTACCTGATGCAGCATGCAGCGAGACCAGTTTTACGCGCTCCAGTTCAACTTCAGAATCCCCGGAGAGAATCACCATCAGATCCTCATCGAAGATATCTTTCTTTTTATCCGCCAGTTCTTTGAAGCGCTCGAACACGGTAGCCAGCTTCTCTCCCTCCAGCGTCACGCCCAAAGCCTTGTAGCGTGCGGTCAGAGCCGCACGGCCCGAGTGTTTACCCAATACCATGCGATTGGTATTCCAGCCCACCGATTCCGGAGTCATGATCTCATAGGTCTTTTTATGTTTCAGGACACCGTCCTGATGAATCCCGGACTCATGCGCAAATGCATTGGCACCGACAATCGCCTTGTTCGGCTGAATCGGCATGCCGGTGATCTGAGAGACCAGCTTTGAAGTGGGTACAATCCTGGTTGTATCGATATGGGTTTCGATATCGTAACGATCCGAACGGGTACGCAGAATCATTACCATCTCTTCCAGTGCTGCATTGCCCGCCCGCTCTCCCAGCCCGTTGATGGTACACTCAACCTGACGCGCACCGTTCTCAACGGCTGCCAGAGAGTTGGCCACGGCCAGGCCCAGATCATTATGGCAGTGTACCGAGAAGATGGCCTGATCGGAGTTCGGAACGCGCGTGATCAGCTCACCGATACGTGCCCCGAACTCATTCGGGGTCATGTAACCGACAGTATCGGGAATGTTGATAATGCGTGCGCCGGCAGCAATGGTTGCCTCGACAATACGGCAGAGGAAATCCATTTCTGAACGGCCTGCATCCTCGGCAGAGAACTCGACTTCCGGTGCCAGTGAACGTGCCAGCTTCACCGCTTCAACAGCACGCTCCACCACCTGATCCGGCGTCATACGCAATTTGGCTTCCATATGAATCGGGCTGGTGGCAATAAAAGTATGAATACGGGCACGATCACCGGCAGGTCTGACGGCCTCACCGGCACGCTCAATATCCTTTTGCGCCGCACGTGCCAGACCCGCAATGCGCGGCCCTGACACCTCCGATGCGATGCGGTGCACCGCCTCAAAGTCACCGGGAGAGGCAATCGGGAAACCGGCCTCAATGATATCGACACCCAGCGTGGCCAGGGAGTGGGCAACACGCATCTTCTCTTCAATATTCATCGAACAGCCGGGTGACTGTTCGCCATCGCGCAAGGTGGTATCAAAAATATACAGACGATCTGTCATCACTCTCTCCTGGTTTGTAACATTCGAACAGGTGTGTCCTACACCTGTTCTTTTACACAAAGCTAAAAACGCGGTTTTAGCTTTACTCACAAAACCAGGTGCTAAAGCACCTGATTTTGACTCTCGGCGTCCTGCCGCGAGCCTGAGGCGGCAATACCGTCCAATTCGACTATCCTGTCAAATTGTGGCAGGCCATCCATGGCCCGTACATGTGCTCCGGTTTTTCCTGGAGCGCCCTTAAAAACTCTCTCCATACACCGTCTCAACCAAAAAAAAAGCCGCAGGAAAATCCTACGGCCTGTGAACTCCCTGCTGATCTTTTATCAGCAGACGCACAGGCCCCTTCGCAGAAGTAGCAGCGAATAGGCGAAAAATGAAAAGTTCCATGAGTTCTTCATGCGGTGGATTAAAACACTGAAAATGAGGCCGGTCAATCTTCGTCCGCTTCTGCTGTCTGATCCTGACGCTTGCGGGCACGTCGTCTGGCCAGCCGGTAGCGTGTCGCCTTCTGATGCTGCCAGACACTTACTACGGGGCCATGCAGACAATAAATCAGCATGACTGCAAACAGCACCTTGTAAGGATCTGCCATGATAAAAACAATGACCAGCAGCATGCCGATCAGTACTGCAAAGGAGCGCCGCTGTTTCAGGTCGACGTCTTTTCCTGACAGGAAGCGAACACCACTCACCATCAGCCAGGCCAATGCAACAGCAATGGTAAACCAGAGCCATGCAATCGGCTGATAACCTCCCTGCTCATGAAAAAGAACCGCTGTGGCAATCAGCAGTGCGGTTGCCGGTGTTGGAAGCCCCTGAAAGTAGCGTTTATCCTGACTGGCCAGTTGAACATTGAAACGCGCCAGCCGCAAAGCTGCACAGGCTGCAATCAGAAACGCCGCCAGCCAGCCGAATTTCTGCAGCGGCGCCAGTGCCCACAGATAGATCAGTACGGCCGGAGCAATGCCAAATGAGACCATATCACAGAGTGAGTCGAGCTCAGCACCGAAGGCCGTCTCGGCATTGAGCAGGCGTGCAACCCGGCCATCCAGCATATCAAACACGGCTGCCGCAAGAATCGCCCAGGCAGCCAGTTCGTAACGCCCCTGGACGGCAGCAATCAGGGCATAGAACCCCGCAAACAGCCCCATCAGGGTAAACAGGCTTGGCAGCAGATAGATACCGCGCCGGGTCGTGGAACGCTTTTGCGGATGCACCAGCTTAAGCTCCCGCCTTACGGGCAATAATGCTCTTGCCGGCAACGACTTTGTCACCCGGCTTCACGCAAAGTTCATAGCCGGCAGGGATTTCACAATTCACGCGTGAGCCGAAGCGGATCATGCCGATTCGCTGCCCCGCCCTGACCTGATCGCCTACAGCCACGTAGGAGACAATCCGGCGTGCAACCAGACCTGCAATCTGGGTGAAGGCAATACGGCCCCCATCCTCTGTTGCCATCTCAAAACGGTTCCGCTCATTCTCCTCGCCGGCATGTTCGAAGCTGGCGTTGATGAAGTTACCGGGGAAATACTGCATATGTGTGATCCGGCCCGACATCGGAGCGCGATTCACATGCACATCAAACACATTCATAAAGATATCGACATACACGCCTGATTCGTCCGCATCCGCACGGATTACCTTGCCGTCGGCCGGGCAGATAAAAAGCCCTCCGCCTTCCGGCGTCCGGCGTTCGGGGTCCCTGAAGAAGTTTACCATAAAGGCCAGCAGAAGCCCGGCGGCGACAGCTGGAATCCACCAGCAAAGTGCAACTGACAGCAGCAACAGCAACAGTGTTGGTATGATAAAAGGCCAGCCCTCAGGGGCAAACGGAAGTTTGCCGCGCGGACGACCGGGAATTGGCTGGAGTTTGCTCATAGCGACAGAGCCTACATGGCCGGCAGGAAATGCCCAAGCAAACTGCGCACTTACCTCCCCGATAAATAAAAATTGGCTGTTAAAACATCGGAATATCTACTACAGTTCGAAGAGATGCCATTGAATCAAGAAAAATTACTCCATGTTTACAGGGATATGCACTCTATCTTCCCTGAAGACCTGCATATTGCCCGGCCACTGATTCAGATGCTGCAGAGCTCGGGTGAGACGGAGCATGCCCGTGATCTGGCCATGGCGATGGCAAGACGTATGCTGGCCAGAGGCCGCGCCGGTGATGCCATCGGCTTCCTTGAAATATGCAGGCTGCTTGACCATCCGGATCAGGATGAAATCGAGGCCCTGAGAAGCATGGCTCAGGTTACCGCTGACGGGCCAATCGATATGGAGACCGGTGCCGGCAAGGTCTTTATGCTGATCGACCAGCTCTCCGACCATGAGACCAGAGATTTTCTTGAGCATGGCCGTCTGCTGGAGATTGAGAAGGGCAGGGATATTGTCCGGCAGGGTGAAGTAAACCGGAACTTCTACCTGATTCTGGAAGGCAGAATGGACGTGCATATGGACACCACTACCGGCCTCCATGTTAACCTCAGCAAGCTTGAGCCCGGCCACTTCTTCGGCGAGTTTGCCTGCGTCTACCAGCTTCCCCGTTCAGCCACCGTTACAGCGGCTGAAGATGCGCTTGTGCTTGAGTTCTCTGATCTGGCCATCTCCCAGCTGATGCAGCGCTCCCCGATTGCCGGTGAACGCCTGATGCAGATTGTGCAGGCGCGGCTGATTCACTCAATGTCATACAGCCATCCGGCCATGACTGAGCTTCCGGAAGCTGATCGAAAGTGGCTAGCCGACGAGTCGCGCGTACTGGAGTTTATGGATGGAACCCTTATCACCCGTGACGGGGAGATGGCAGATCGCTGCTGTGTTATCGTTTATGGCAAGGCTGTCGCTGAGCACAAGGAGAACGGAGAAATTATCAGACACTCGATGCAGACCGGGGACATGTTCGGCGATGTCAGCTCCCATCTTCGCCTGCCACCGAATTCCGCCATCCGTGCTGATGGCCGCTGTCTGATATGCAGCATGCCAAGAAAGGTATTTCAGTCTTTCATGAATGCCTACGGACATTTTGAGCTATGGGTTGAGCTGCACGGCAAACAGCGTCATCAGATCCTTCATAAACACTGATTCGCCTGTTTTTCAGGAAAATCACCCCGACCGCGCCTAATAGAGCAGTTCCGCCTGTTCATAGCCTCCCTGATCTTCCGACCCGAACCTGTGCGCCGGCTCCGCTGCCACCGGCGGTACGGCCCACATAATACCGGCCACCCGTTGCAGCTTTAAACTGCCGCCCAATCTCCTGCAAATAAATGCAATTTACAACTATTGTATGTTACAACTATTTAAACCTGCTATATAACGGCTGCTTAAATCGTTATGAATAAAGGGCATGGAAGCGAATACAGCGCGTGTCAGCTCTCGGCATTCCGGCGCTGTTGTTCTACATCATGCAGCTGCTGACTGATCTGGGGAAAGCGCTCGGCGAGCTCCAGCACATCTCCGCGCCTGATTCTTAACAGCTCACAGGCGTGAACAGCCGTCACATTAACAAGCCGTACCTGCTCGCCAAGCAGCGCCATTTCACCAAAGAAGTCTCCATCTTCCAGCAGGGCAATATCTTCATCGGATTCCGTACTGTGAACGCGCAGCAGGCCATGCATGACAATATAGAGAGCATCACCCTTCTCTCCCTGCCCGATAACGCGGTCTCCCGGCAGAAAAGTCACCGTGACCGCACGTGCAACAAGCTCGTTAACCACCTCTTCTGAAAGATCGGCAAACAGTGGCACCATGGAAATAATCTCATGCGTCGATATCTCCGGTATGCTGGATGAAACAGGAGGAAGTGAATCGAACTTTGCCCGGAGCAGCCTGCTTAGCCTGGCGTGAGACTTACCCCCCATCTGCCCGTTGTTAAACAGCAGTTCCGCCTCCGCCATGGCACCGGACCAGGCTGCCTGACTTGCAATACGGTAGCTGTAGCGACGGTAGAACTCGGGCATGTCGCGTTTAAAGCCAATCAGGGACTCCTCAAGCTTGCGCCGTCTGTCCTGAAGATGCTCCAGCAGCATCTCTCTGATCTTGCCTGACATCGATTCATCGCGTTGCAGGGCGTTGATTGAGGACTCTGCCATCATCAATCTGGCAACATCCCTGCGGAAATGCTGCGACAGTCGCATATACTGATAACGCATCAGCAGATGGGAAAGCCAGTCCAGCTCCCGGAGCTTGCCCAACAGGTATTGTTCAGCCCGGCCCAGCATGCTTCTCTGATCAGCTGCCTCTGCAATCGCCTGCAGTGATGCCCCCGAACAGAGCTGATCACGCTCACTTTGAATCTGCTGGCGGATATCTATTCGTGTATATTGAGGAATCACACCAGCCTCATAGATCATATCAAGTGTTTCCAGTTGCGTGTGAAGCAGTGACAGATAGGCGTTCCTCTCATTCTCCTCCTGTTCAATTTTTATCCGGCTGGCTTTTAACAGGTGGTGAATATCATCTGTAATGTTGTGATAGGCGCCTTTGGAGAGCACCCCGACTTTCCGGAAGCCGGTAAGAACATCTATCGCCCCCTGCTCTGCACGCCGTAACCCTGAGTTAAGCTCCGCCTCTTCATGCAGATCAAGCCTGTCCATGCCGAGCATCTTCATAAACGGACGAATCGTTGAAGCGTTGACCAGCAGTGTAAACACGACCACGCCGACGGTCATGGCCAGCAACATATCCCTGCTCGGCACATCGGCCGGAATCGACAGCGCCATGGCAATGGCCAGACTCCCCTTCAGGCCTCCCCACCACATAATCTGACGTTCAGGATAACCAATCGCAGGCAGGCGGAACCAGCGCACCACAAGCGGCACCATGCTATGCACGGTGACCGCGCGTACCAGCAGCACCAGCAGAATGGCCACCGTAATCGCCCCGCCATGCTGAACCAGAAGCCCCGGCTCGACGGAAAGGCCGACCAGCAGGAACAGCAGTGCATTGCAGATATAGGCGATAAACTCCCAGATATCCCGGGCTGTTTCCGCCACCTCCTGAGACATCCTGCTGCGGCCCCAGACACCGAGGCAGATGGCTGCGACCACAACAGTCATTACGCCGGACATATGCAGCAGATGTTCCGAAACAATGAAGCCGGCATACGCCATCACGATAGTAAGCGTGAACACCGCACTGTGTGACTGCATAAAGCGCATCGCCTCACTGAGCAGCATGCCGATCACAAGGCCGACAAGTGCGCCGCCAAAAAAGACGCGCCCGAATTCACCGGTTGCTGTCCCCACATCCTGCCACTGCATGGTTCCGATTACCGCGACTCCCAGCAGCACCTTGAACACCACCAGTGCCGTAGCGTCATTAAGCAGGGATTCGCCTTCTACCAGCACGTTTAATCTGAGCGGGGCACCCAGCTCTTTAAATAGTGCAATCACGGCAATCGGGTCGGTTGCTGAAATAAGTGCACCAAACAGCAGCGCATAAACCGGCGACATATCCAGCAGCCACCAGAGGCCGAGGCCGATAAGACTGGTTGAAAGCAGCAGCGCCGGGACGGCAAGCGTGAATATCGGCACGATATCTTTTAACAGCTGCCTGTCATCAAGGTTGAAGCCGGATTCAAAAATCAGCGCCGGCAGAAATACAAACAGAACCAGCTCAGGGGAGAGGTGAAAGGCCTGCAGCGGCTCCAGCAGCAGCCACTCCTGATCCAGCCAGCCAAGCAGTATGCCCAGCACCACCAGCAGCGCCGTAAACGGAATCGGAACCCGACGGCAGATTGCCGCAGCGAGCACCGCAACAGCCAGCAGACAGACAGTAACAAAAACGGTTTCGGATAGTGGCATGCTCTGCGCCTCTTACATATGCATAGCACAGATTGGAGATCAACGGAACGGCAAAGCAGGAAATATTATTCAATTTCCACCACCGGATTTTACAGGTCGGCCACCTGTTCAGCCATTTCACCCACCGAAATAATCACCCGCCAATGACCGCTTCCGGCCAGAAGTGGCCACTCAATTTTTGAACGCAGTTGAAATATAATTCAAGCTAGTTGTTAATAAATACTATTAAAAATTGGTACCCAAAATGAGACCATGTTTGCAACTCGTTTCAAGAAGCCTATACTTTCCCTATGATTCACATGAAAGCTGTTGATTTAAATAGAGAGGATGAAATCATGGCTGACAATTATACGCTTTGGAATCTTCCTAAGGAAAAGAGAAATACTGCCAAACGTGATAGTGGCCTCAGTAATGAAGTACGCCACCGCATCGAGCGACTTAGCAATACATTTCAAGCTGACAATATTAGTGACCGCCTGAAGCCATTTGAGGCGAAGATTGACGATGCTTCGTTTTTTGGCTGTAGAAGTTAATAGCTAACCTTCTGAAACCTAAGCGTGCCTAATAGACCAAAAAAAATAAGGTTCTATGAATTTGGTGCAGGAGATCCTTTAGCTGCTCTAATTAGGCTAGGTCGAAATCAAGCTAATTATCTACATAATTACCTTGAAGCACTTGGAGCGTTATCTGTTATTGAAGAGCAGAATTATTTCGACAGAGATTACCTAGATGAATTTTCGGCTTTCTATAGTATCAGTTCTAGTGGCTATTCTAATGTTTGTCGCAGGCTTCATTTTTTCTCCACCACATTAAATCGTAGCGCTTTCAGAAGGGTAGCAGGTGGCTCAAAAAGAGCACTTGTTAACTTAAAAGAAAATTATCTCGGCTTTGTTGTAATCCGCCCCATTCCAGATGCCCCCCTAGGACGGACGGTTCTGAGGTGGTTTCAAGATAATGATCTGACGCTTCCAAGAATTACAGAACCATCGAGGCAATATGTAATTCACTTGGCTGGTGTATCATTAAGTGTCAAAGGTTTGGCTTGGCAGCAACAAGATAGCGCTGTTGGAGCCTGTGCAACCATAGGCTTGTGGACTTTGCTGCACTCATCCGCGTTTGATGACATTCATGCAGTACCAACTACCGTAGAAATTACGATGGCCGCTAATAGAAATAATTTTCTTGGCAAGCCTCCCTTTCCGTCACAAGGTCTAACCAGATTTCAAATTTCAGAGTGTGTAAAGCAACACAAATTAACACCGCTCATCGTCGAAAGTGACGTCAAAGATATACATGGAAATCCTAAAGGATTTTCGAGAAATCGCTTTTGCGCAAACTGCGCTGCATTTATTCGCTCCGGCTATCCTGTATTGATATGGGTCCGTGGTCATACCGTCCCACACATTGTTGTAATTGGGGGGTTTAGATCATCTAATCCAAATTCAATTGCAGATGGCGACATTGGGTTTGATGCACAGGATATGCCCTATGTTTATATTCATGACGATAATATTGGCCCACATGTGAGATTTAGAATTGATACTGTTGTTGAACAGTATGTTGATGCTAACGGTCAGCAACAATCCATTGAATATGTGAAACTTGTTGCGGACCCACCTGCAACAAATGTAGGCAATGTTGGTGTACCATCTGTTCAGATAAATTACCCTGAGTTAATTCCTGATTTTATTTTAGCCGCAGGGCATGAACAGATACGATCATCACCTGATACTCTCAGCATAAAAGCCATGCAATTAGCAAATATTACTAGTTCCATATTTAAAGCCGTTGGAATCAATATGGCAGTGGTCGTGTCTAGCCGGTTCATTAAGCTTTCAAACTATTTGGGAAATGAAATGGACCGCATCCTCGGAGGAAATAACAGGCTTTTATCTCGGGTGCGTTTAGAGCTGTGTGAGAAAGTATCTCCGATGAGCCTTCATATTGGCCTTGTACGAGTGGGGATGAGAAATGGACTTGAGTTGGGTGACGTGCTTTATGACACGACTGATAGTGACCGCAACCATCCAGCTTTTGTATGTATTAGTTACAACCCAGCTATGTCGGCAGTTTTTAATTGGCAAATAAATAACGGTTCTATTAATGCCGTCTTGATTGAAGCTTTCTAGATAAGGCTTATTAAGTATCAAATGTCCGTTATTGGCAGCGGGCTCAAGCGGTCGATGCAACAGGAATTCCAAGGGGCAGTATGCCTATTTTCTAGATGTCCGCTTTTGGCCGGAAGCAGTCATTCGGAACAGACGTCCATTCAGGTTCCGAAAAGCTTTTCTGCGTGGCGGATGATTGCTGCCTCCACATCGGCTCGGGAGAGATTAACGCCGAGCGCAGCGAGGGATGTGACGGGCCTGTCGCTCATACCGCAGGTTATGATGCCCTCAAAATGTTTCATGTTCGGGTTGATGTTCAGGGCGATGCCGTGATAGGTGATCCACTTGCGGCAGCGAACACCGACTGCGGCAATCTTCCTCTCCCCTACCCAGACACCGATGCCGCGCTCGCTACGGCCGGCCGCGACACCAAAATCGGCCAGCGTGCGGATCACCATCTCCTCCAGTCGCCAGACATGCCTGCGCAGATCCTGCTCGCCACTGATGTCGACAATCAGATAACAGACCAGCTGTCCGGGCCCATGGTAGGTCACCTCGCCGCCACGCCCTGTCGGATAGAGATCGATAAACTCCCCATCAATCTTCCGGGTCAGGATATCATCCTCTCTGGCCGACGTGCCGAGCGTATAAACGGGCGGATGCCCGGTTAAAATAAGGGTGTTACCGCGCCGCTGTTGCAACAGCTCTGCAACACACGACTCCTGCTCGCAAACCGAGTCGGGATAGGGCTGCAGCGCATGGCGAATCACATCCAGCGATGTTCTGTTTGGAGCCGTATCGGACATTTTCAAAAAGCTAACGCTGTGACCGTGCATTGACCATGAAATTGAGCGCCCTACAATGGAGGACTCTTTCTACAGGAGCAGATTGTGAGCAAAACAAATCCACCATCACCGGAGATCGAAAAGCTCTCTTTCGAAGCCGCACTTGTGCAGCTAACCGAGCTGGTGGAAAAGCTGGAGTCCGGAAAGCTTCCGCTGGAGGAGAGCGTTGCGGCCTTCGAAACCGGCGTACAACTCTCGAGACGCTGTGAAGCCCTGCTGGATCATGCCGAGCAACGCCTGCAAATCCTTAACGACCAAGACAGCGAGTAGCCGTGCCTGACATCTCATTTCTTCAGGCGCATGCAACGCATGTAAACCGTGCATTGGAGCAGCTGCTTGCCACAAAGCGCGGTGCGGTACCCGAACGGCTTTGGGAAGCAATGAGTTACTCGCTGCTGGCCGGCGGAAAACGGATTCGCCCCGCTCTTGTGCTTGAGTGCTACAAGGCGTGCGGCGGCAGTGATTTCGAATCTGTCATGCCTGCCGCCATGAGCATCGAGAGCATGCATACCTACTCCCTGATCCATGATGACCTTCCCTGCATGGATGATGATGATCTCCGACGCGGCATGGCGACATGCCACAGACAGTTTGATGAAGCGACTGCCGTTCTTGCTGCCGATGCACTTCAGGCCCTGGGTTTCGAACTGCTGGCCACCTCCGGCCATGCTGCCAAAATCCGCATCGAACTGGTCAGACGGCTTGCTGTTGCTGCCGGAGCACAGGGCATGGTGGGAGGCCAGATGCTGGATATGGAAGCCGAAGCCGGCAGTGTTAAAGGTGTGCTTGAGGTGGAGCGTATCCACCTGCACAAGACCGGCGCATTGATCTGCTACTGCTGTGAGGCTGGCGCGCTGCTGGCGGGTGCTATGCCCGAACAGCTCAAGGCCTGCTCCCGCTATGGCAAAGCGGTTGGCCTGCTCTTCCAGATTGCAGATGATATTCTTGATGCCACGGCCAGCTCTGATGAGCTGGGCAAAAGTGCCGGCAAGGACAGGGAACAGAACAAGGCGACCTATGTATCGCAGGCAGGGCTGGAGAAAGCACGTGAGCTGGCCGAAGAGATGCGTGATATCGCTCTGGAAGCATGTACGCCGCTCGGCCCGGACGGCAGAGAGCTTGAAGCACTGGCCCACTATATTTATGGTCGCAACAGATGAACGAATCCACCGAACTGCTGCATAACATTCACGGCATCGCTGATCTCAAGGCGCTAACGCGGGAGCAGCTGCCACAGCTGGCACGCGAAATGCGGCAGTACCTGATCGAAACACTGGCCCCGATCGGTGGCCATCTGGGTGCCGGGCTTGGCGTTGTCGAACTCTCCATTGCGCTGCACTACCTCTACGACTCTCCGAAAGATAAAATTGTCTGGGATGTGGGGCATCAGGCCTACCCGCATAAAATCCTGACCGGCCGTCTGGAGAAGATGCCGACCATCCGTCAATATGGCGGCCTGTGCGGCTTTACCAGACGGTCAGAGTCCGAGCATGACGTATTCGGTGCCGGCCACGCCTCCACCTCCATTTCGGCCGCCTACGGCATTGCAGTCGGCCGCGACCTGAAGCATGAGGATAATCATGTCATTGCCGTTATTGGCGATGGTGCCCTGACCGGAGGCATGGCCTTTGAGGCACTGAACCATGCAGGCGCCCGCAATAACCGCCTGCTGGTTATCCTCAACGATAATGAGATGTCGATTGCGCCCAATGTCGGTGCCATGTCCGCCTATCTGGCACGTGTCATCACCGGCAAAACTTACACCGGCATGAAGGATGCCACCAAAAAAGTGCTGGAACTTCTTCCCTCCGGCGCACTGGAGGCGGCCAAACGGGTTGAAGAGCATGTGAAGGGGATGATCGTCCCCGGCACCCTGTTTGAAGAGATGGGCTTCCGCTATATCGGCCCGATTGATGGCCACGATTTTGATCATCTGCTTCCCACACTGGAAAACTGTAAAGCCCTGGATGGCCCGATTCTGCTGCATGTTCTGACCAGAAAAGGCTTCGGCTTCTCACCGGCTGAGGATGACCCTGAAACATGGCACGGCCTCGGCCCCTATAACATTGAGGATGGCGAACCGGTCAAGGCGGATGGAACAGCGCCAAGTTATACCCATATCTTCGGCAACACACTGGCCGACCTTGCCGATAAAAACGAGCGCATCGTCGCCATTACAGCGGCCATGCCGGGTGGCACGGGCCTCTCTATTTTTGAGCGAAGGCATCCGGAGCGCTGTTTTGATGTCGGCATTGCCGAGCAGCATGCCGTCACCTTTGCCGCCGGCCTGGCAACAGAGGGATTTCACCCGGTTGTCGCAATCTACTCGACCTTTATGCAGCGCGCCTATGATCAGATTATCCATGACGTCTGCATTCAGAACCTGCCGGTCCTCTTCTGTATGGACCGGGCCGGAGTCGTAGGTGCCGATGGTGCCACCCATACCGGCATGTTTGACATTGCCTGTCTGCGCTGTCTTCCGAACCTCACCATTATGGCACCCAAAGATGAATCAGAACTTCGCGACATGCTTGCCACAGCATTTACAATCGACGGTCCGTCAGCCATTCGTTTCCCGCGCGGCAGCAGTGAAGGTCTGCAACTGCATGCAGCAACCCTGCTTGCCGTTGGCAAGGCTGAGCTGCTTGCCAACGGAGATGACGGACTGCTGATCACGGTTGGAACGAGAGCGGCCGATGCCGTTCATGCTGCGGCACAACTCCGGTCAGAATCAGACATCCGGTTTGCAGTGCTGAATCTCCGATTCATCAAGCCGCTGGATATTGAAGCCATCCGGACTCACCTGAAGCCGGGCAAGCCTCTGGTTGTGGTTGAGGAGGGTGTTGCCCAGGGTGGAATCGGTGAGGCCATTGCATCACTTGCGCTTACGTCAGGATGGCAGGGAAGCTTTGCCCACATCGGTATGCCTGACATCTTTCCGGAACACGGCACCCAGAAAGAGATTCTGCGCGATCTGAAACTCGATAGCAGAGCCATAGCAGAGCGGCTCAGGGAAGTTTCAGCCCTTTGACACTGTTTCCCGGTGCATCTACATTCACCATATGCGCCTGCTGATCTCAATCCTGATGCTTCTCTTTGTCATGCCGGCTACTGCAGCCGAGGGCGGCTACTACATTGGCCCCGGTGACGGTGTCGACCTTCGACTGAGACCGGATAATAAAGCCACGGTTTCCGGCCATCTCGACAGCAATACCGCAGTCGAAGTCATCGACAGGGAACGTAACTGGACCAAGGTCATGACCATTGGCCGCGGCATCAAAGGGTGGGTGCCCGCAGGCGCGGTTCGCAAGAGTGCCGGCACGACATCATCAGGCAGTTCGTCATCCTTCTTCTCCAGCTTTGCCTCTCTGTTCCGCTCACCTGAACCGCCCCGGAAAACCGCGGTGCTTGGCGT
>JAVVEJ010000018.1:6805-47118 GCA_032251395.1 Mariprofundaceae bacterium | reverse complement strand
GGAGTACACCTTAAATGGCCAACCAAACTGTCCCACCAATGGGGTCCACCTCAAGCCATATATTAATATCAGCATGCACCTTCATCGATAAGTCTGAATTATTAGGCCACCAAATTGCTATAGAATTCATGTCTTAATCCTCACCCTTGGCTCCTTACTATAATTGGAAAACTAAAATAGTACATAGAATAACAAATTCCGAGAGCATAATTCCGGAGGCATAATACTTAATTAGAAAAGGCAGGGCTTTAGCTGGAGCGGTGCAGCACCAGCTTCTTTCGGTACTCTTCGGGATTCTTGGTCTGCGTCATCGCCCCGTCGCGCGGATAGAGGGCATCGTAGAGCCGGGAGACCCAGAAGCGCAGTGCACCCAGCCTGAGCAGTGCGGGGAGTGCTGTCTGTTCGGCTTCAGACAGAGGACGCAGTTCCGCATATCCATCAAGAAAGGCCTGCATGCGGGCCTTGTCATCTCTGCCGGGAAGTACCGCCTGCGCATTCAGAGAAATCGCAATATCCATCGCATAGGTGGCATCATGGGCATAATAAAAATCGATAATGCCGGTGACTTCATTACCCTCGAAAAGGATATTATCGACAAACAGATCACCGTGAATCACGCCTCCAGGGAGATCATACTTCTGCTCCCGTTGAAAATTCATCTCATCATAGAGCAGTATGGCCGAGCCCTCTCCATAGCTCTGCTCAACATCGGCCATCATCGCGTCAATGGTTTCACGCAGCCACTCAATGCCGGTCGGGCTGTCGCGGTGTTCGGGAAAATCCCGGCCTGCCAGATGCAGCTGCGCCAGAGCACGGCCGGAAGATTTCAACTGGTTGATGTTCAACTCATCCAGTGTACGCCCTGAAAGGCATGAGATGATACACCCTTTCTTGCCGCCATCTTCCGTATCAAGATCAAACAGCAGGGAGCCATCCTTTCGCACCATCACATCCGGGCAGGAGAGGCCGTGATGCGACAGATGCTTCATCAGCCGCATGAAGTAGGGCAGCTCATCAGCATTCATGCGCTCAAAAACAGTCAGCACAAAGCGCCCTGAGTTTGCCTGCCCCCGGGTATCGATAAAGAAATTACTGTTTTCAATGCCGGCAGCGATACCCTCAAAACCATGCAGGGAACCGAGGTTATAATCATCTAAAATGGTTTCAAAATCGGATCGGGAAAGTTCGGTGTAAACAGACATGGGCGAAAGGTAGTTTATTGAATTGAAAAAATCTCCTGTGAAGAAAACAGATTTACCACAGAGGCGCAGAGAACAGAGAGAGAAACCTGTTCTCAAGCTTTATTACTCTGTGCCCTCTGTGTCTCTGTGGTTCATTCCAATTCCGGTCAGATTGTTGTTCGCAAGGCACCCAGAAGGTAGCGTGCCGTCCTCATGGATAACATCATCATTCGGGGCGGAACTCCCCTGTCAGGAACGATTGAGGCAAGTGGTGCAAAAAACGCAGCGCTTCCGCTTCTGGCAGCATCCATCCTGGCAGATGGCCCGATCGTTTATCACCGTATTCCTCACCTGAAAGATATTACCACCATGATGACCCTGATCGCCTACCAGGGTGCAGAGGTGACATTTGATGATCAGGCCCGCATTCACATCGACACCACCTGCGCAACCAAACCCGAAGCGCCCTATGAACTTGTGAAAACCATGCGCGCTTCCGCGCTTGTGCTTGGCCCGCTCCTGGCCCGTTTCGGAGAGGCCAGAGTAAGCCTGCCGGGTGGCTGTGCCATCGGCGCACGCCCTATCGACATGCACCTTAAGGGCCTTGAAGCGATGGGGGCGAAGATCAAGGTCGAGCATGGCTATGTGGAGGCTCACGCACCCGACGGCCTGAAAGGTGCGCCGATTATTTTTGATCAGGTTACCGTAACCGGCACTGAAAACCTGATGATGGCCGCTGTACTGGCCAGGGGCGAAACGGTGCTTGAAAATGCGGCCCGGGAGCCGGAAGTTGTCAATCTTGCCGACTCGCTGCGTCAACTGGGAGCGGAGATCGAAGGCGCCGGCACCAACCGGATCACTGTTCGTGGCGTTGACTCCATCAGTGGCGGCCACATGACCGCTATTCCGGATCGCATTGAAGTCGCCACCTATCTGGCTGCGGCACTGGTCACGCAGGGTGATGTGACGGTTACCATGGCTGAAGCGAGTGCTCTTGAGGCCTTCCTTGCCCGGGTAAGGGAAACCGGAGCCTCTGTTGAGACAGGTGACGGGTGGATTCGCTGCAGGGCTGAGAATCGACTTAAGTCTGTGAATGTCAGCACCATGCCTCACCCCGGCTTTCCGACCGACCTGCAGGCCCAGTTCATGGCAATGATGGCCATTGCCGACGGAACCTGCACCATCAGTGAAACCATCTTTGAGAACCGGTTCATGCATGTGCAGGAGCTGGTTCGCATGGGTGCGAATATTCAGCTTGATGGTCACATTGCCATTGTAAAAGGGGTCCCGAAATTATCCGGCGCTCCGGTAATGGCTACGGACCTGCGTGCATCGGCCAGCCTTGTTCTGGCAGGGCTTGCGGCAGAGGGTGAGACAGTCATCTCCCGCGTCTACCACATTGACCGTGGTTATGAGCGCATTGAGGAGAAACTGATGAAGCTCGGTGCCGACATCAAACGCCAGAGCGCCAGTGAAAATTCGCTGACAGGAGCCGTTCCACTCTATGCCTGACAACAGCAGAACACTCACCATTGCCCTCTCAAAAGGGCGCATTCTTGATGATACATTGCCATTGCTGGAGCATGCGAATCTTGTTCCCGTTGAGGATGTCAGGAATACCCGCAAACTGATGGTGGATGGCCCGAGCATCAACGGAACCAGAGTCCGCTTCCTGATTATCCGTGCAGCCGATGTCTGCACCTATGTCGAGCGTGGCGCTGCCGATCTCGGCATCTCCGGTCGTGACCTGCTGCTTGAGTACCGTCCGCATGTTTATGAACCCCTTGACCTGAAAATCGGTGTCTGCCGGCTATGTGTCTGCGGCCCGAAAAAGCTTGTGGAGAAGGGCAGCCCCAGAGAGGGGAGCCGCATCCGTGTTGCGACAAAATATGATTATCTGGCCGAACAGCACTTTCTCAAACAGGGTGTGCAGGCTGAGATCATTCACCTCTACGGCTCCATGGAACTGGCTCCACTGGTGGGCATGGCCGACCGGATCGTCGATGTTGTCGAGACGGGCAGCACCCTGCGTGCCAATGGACTCGTTGAAGAGACAACCATGTTTGATATCTCCAGCCGGCTGATCGTAAACCCGGCAAGTTTTGCGACGCAAAAAACCCTGATTCAGCCTATCATAGAGAAGCTTCGCGAAGCTGTTGATCGCAATAGCCTGTCCTGAGGAGTTACTGTGAGCATTCTTCGACTTAGTTCCACCCAGCCCGGTTTCCACAAACAGCTCGATGCGCTGCTGTCGCGGGAAACGGACACCGGTGAAGATATCCAGAATCTGGTTGCAGATATTCTACGCGATGTAAAACAGCGCGGTGATGCCGCGCTGTGTGAATACACATCCAGGTTTGATGGCTGGGCATGCAGCACTGAAACAGTCGAAATCAGCCGTGAACGTATGCAGGCTGCATGGAACGCCGTCTCTGATGAGGACCGCCAGGCGCTTGAACTGGCCGTAGAGCGCATCCGCTCCTATCACGAGCACCAGAAGCAGGAAGACTGGGAATATACCGATAATGCAGGCCTTACCCTCGGCCAGCGTATCACACCACTGGACCGGGTTGGCCTCTACGTTCCGGGCGGCAAGGCTGCCTACCCCTCTTCCGTTCTGATGAACGCCGTCCCGGCACATGTTGCCGGCGTGGAAGAGATTGTCATGGTGGTTCCGACGCCGGCAGGTGAACTCAATGATCTGGTGCTGGCTGCCGCATGGGTGAGTGGCGTGCAGCGCGCCTTTGCAGTCGGTGGCGCACAGGCCGTTGCTGCACTCGCCTACGGAACGGAGACCATCCCTTCAGTAGACAAGATCGTCGGCCCGGGCAACAAGTTTGTGGCCGCAGCCAAACGCCAGGTGTTCGGTACATGCGGCATTGACATGATTGCAGGGCCGTCTGAAATCGCCATCGTTGCAGATGGGGGAGACCCTGCCTGGCTGGCTGCCGACTTCCTCTCTCAGGCGGAGCATGATGAAGCCGCCCAGAGCATTCTTGTCTCAACAGACTCTGATTTGATTGATGCAGTTGATGCCGCCATTGAGAAACATCTTGAGACCCTTCCCAGGGCGGAAATTGCCCGCGCATCCGCCCACAAACACGGTGCACTGATCCATGTCCGGTCGCTGAACGAGGCAGCGGAGGTGATCAACATCATCGCGCCTGAACATCTGGAACTGGCGATGGATGATCCGGATATCATTCTGCCCATGATCAGGCATGCCGGTGCGATCTTCCTTGGCCACTTTGTGCCGGAGGCGCTGGGTGATTTTATTGCCGGCCCCAACCATGTTTTGCCCACCAACCGTACCGCCCGTTTCTCATCACCACTGGGTGTCTATGACTTCCAGAAGAGGAGCAGCGTGATCCGCGCAACCAGGCAGGCTGTCCGCACCGTGGGACCTGCAGCCGCACATCTGGCACACCGCGAGGGCCTGCACGCACATGCCCTGACCATCGAACTCCGCCTGGCTGATAAGAAGGAGTAGTGAGGTGATATTTTTTTCAGTACCAGATACGGGGCAGACAAAAAGGCAGGAGAGCCGTTTGGACGCACAAAGTGCGCCCGAAGGGCGAGGATCATGGATGATCCGAGTCAACGCTCCCATGCGAATGGAATAACCCCTTGATTCGCAAAGATATCAGGGCATTAGCCGCCTACCATGTGCCGGACTCATCCGGCATGATCAAGCTTGATGCGATGGAAAACCCGTTCCCGCTACCGGAGAAGCTCAGGGCATCATGGTTAAAGCAGCTTGGTGAAATTGAGCTGAATCGCTATCCGGATGCGGATATGCACGGCTTGCGTGAAAAGATTGCCGCCAGAGATGGCCTGAACGCGGACCAGGTGCTTCTCGGCAACGGCTCGGATGAGATCATCCAGATGCTTCTGGTTGCCGCAGATGCCGGCGCATGTGCCTCGCCGGCACCTACATTTGTCATGTATGACCTGATCTCACGCTGGTTCAAACGGCCTGTAGCCACCATTCCTCTCGAGAAAGACTTCTCGCTGGATGCGGACAAGTTTCTGCAGATGTGCGCCAGAGAGAAGGCATCGATTGCGTTCCTTGCCTGCCCGAACAACCCGACGGGAAACATGTGGTCTGAATCCACAATCAGGAAAATTGCAACCGGCTTTCGCGGCCTGCTCGTTATCGATGAAGCCTATCTTCCGTTTGCTGACAGAACCCATACCGATCTGATTGCCCCGAACGTTCTTATTCTGAGAACCTGCTCCAAGCTCGGCTGGGCGGGCCTGCGTCTGGGCTACCTGCTGGGTGATGCAAAGACAATCAGCGAACTGAACAAGGTTCGCCTGCCCTACAACATCAACAGCCTGACCCAGGCAAGTGCAGACTTTTTTCTGGACCACTTTGCCGTGTTTGAGAAGCAGGCAAAAGAGATATGCAGTGAGCGCGAAAGAGTAAGCAGGATGTTGGCGTCGATGGATGGCATTGAGCTGTTTCCTTCGCAGGCCAATTTTCTTCTGTTACGGGTAGAGGCAGCTGATGATATTTTCGCACAACTGAAACAGAGAAAAATCCTGATCAAGAGTATGAACAGTCAGGGTGGCTTGCTAAAAAACTGTCTGCGTATCACGATCGGCAGTAAGGAAGAGAACAGTGCACTACTGTCCGCACTGAAGGAGATTCTGGCATGAGCCCAAGCAACAGAAAACGCAGCGCTACGATTGAGCGCAGCACCAAAGAGACCTCTATTAAGCTGTCCCTGAATCTGGATGGCACCGGAAAATCGGAACTGAACAGCGGCATCCCTTTTCTGGATCACATGCTTGAGCAGATTTCCCGCCATGGACTGATTGACCTGAGCATTGATGCCAAAGGTGATCTGGAGATTGATGCCCATCATACGGTTGAAGATATCGGCATCTGTCTCGGTGAGGCGCTGCGTGAAGCCGTCGGTAACAAGGCAGGTATCGTCCGCTATGGCCATGCCTATATTCCACTGGATGAAGCGCTCTCCCGTGTTGTGCTTGACTTCTCGGGCCGTCCCGGACTTGAGTACCAGATCAGCTTTCCGAAAGAGACCGTTGGCGGTTTTGATGTGGAGCTGTTCAAGGAGTTTTTCCAGGCCATAAGCAACCATGGCCGGATCACGCTGCATATTGATGCCATACGCGGTGACAATAACCATCACATTATCGAGACCGTTTTCAAGGCATTTGGCCGGGCGCTTCGCATGGCTGCCGAGTCCGACCCGCGTGTCACAGGCATTCCCAGTACCAAAGGAGCATTGTAACCACAGAGACTCAGAGGCACGGAGAATAATATGTTTGCTCTGTGTCTCTGTGCCTCTGTGGTGAGTATCTACCTATGATCGGATTAATAGACTATGGCATGGGCAACATGCACTCCATTGCCAAGGCGCTGGAGCATGCGGGCGGAACAGTTCAGCTGGTTAAAACGCCGGAAGAGCTGAACAGCGTCTCCCGCATTGTTCTCCCCGGTGTGGGCGCCTTCAGGGACTGTGCTGCGGCGCTGAAAGCGTCAGGTCTTGGCGAAGCCGTCAAAGAGAGATGTGATCAGGGCCTCCCCTATCTCGGTATCTGCCTCGGTATGCAGGTGATGCTGACATCTTCAAGAGAGTTCGGCCTCCATTCCGGCCTGAACCTGATTCGCGGCACCGTAAAACCTTTTCCCGAATCACACCCGGAACGCGGCTATAAAATCCCGCACATGGGCTGGAACGATATTCTGTTCTCCTCCGAAAAAGAGATTCACCCGGTGCTGAAACCGCTGCAGAAGCAGCAGGTCTATTACGTGCACTCCTATTACTGCGCGCCTGAAAATCCGGAGCATATTCTGGGTGTCTGCTCCTACGGTGAATTCCCGTTTGCATGCGCCATAGGCCGCGACAACATGGTCGGCGTGCAGTTCCACCCGGAAAAAAGTCAGCGTGCAGGCATGGCATTACTGGAGGCTTTCCTGCAATGGAATCCGTGAACAACAGATTTGAACTTATTCCCGCTATCGACCTGAAAGGCGGCCACTGTGTCCGGCTCAAACAGGGGCGCATGGATGACGCTACCGATTACGGCGATGATCCGGCCGCCATGGCCGAAAAATGGCAGTCGATGGGCGCAACACGGCTGCATGTGGTTGATCTTGATGGTGCGTTTGCCGGAAAACCGGCCAACAGGAGTGCCATTGCCGGCATCTGTGAACGTCTGACCATTCCTGTACAGCTCGGTGGCGGCCTGCGCGATCTCTCCATGATTGAAGGTATCCTGAACCTCGGCGTTGACCGGGTTATTCTCGGCTCGGCCGCCGTTTCAAACCCGCAGCTGGTAACAGATGCATGCAACATGTTCCCCGGCCGGATTTGTGTCGGTATCGATGCCAAAGGCGGCATGGTAGCCGTACATGGCTGGGATGATGTTACCAATATTACTGCGATTGACCTGGCACGAAAATTCGAGGATGCAGGTGTATCCGCCATCATCTATACCGACATTGCCCGTGACGGCATGATGACAGGCCCCAACATTGAAGAGACGGTCAATCTGGCAAACTCAATCACCATTCCGGTAATTGTTTCCGGCGGTGTTTCCAGCATGGAAGATGTCAGGGCATGTGCAACACATGTGCAGAGCGGTATCTGCGGTGCCATTACCGGGCGTGCCATCTATGAAGGCAGCATCGACTTCGCATCTGCGATGCGAGAATTAAGTTGATACGGCCTGCGCCATCCATGGCTTCAGCCTTTGATCGCTCCGCAAGAGCGCGGTCTTGCTACGCTTACGGGCTCTCGTTGTTCGCCCGCCCCACTTCCTGTGGGGACGGGGTGTTACCGTGTTAAGTAAACGAATTATTCCGTGTCTGGACGTTGCTCACGGGCGTGTGGTCAAGGGCGTCCAGTTTGTCGACATCATTGATGCCGGCGATCCGGTCGAAGCGGCAATCAGGTATGATGAACAGGGGGCCGATGAGCTCTGTTTCCTGGATATCCGTGCCAGCCACGAGAGCCGGGATACGCTTTATCACATGGTTACCGATGTAGCCGAACATGTCTTCATGCCTCTGACTGTCGGTGGAGGCGTCAAAGAGATTGCAGATATTGAAAACCTGCTGCATGCAGGCGCAGACAAGGTTTCGATCAATACGGCTGCCATCTTTAATCCGGAATTTGTCAAAGAGGCCGCCGAACGCTTTGGCTCCTCAACGATTGTGGTTGCGGTTGATGCCAAGCGGGTCCAAAAAAACGGGACAGGTGATCACTGGGAGTGCTTTACCCATGGCGGCCGCAAACCGACCGGTATCAATGCCGTGGAGTGGGCGAAAAAGATGAGCGATTACGGCGCCGGTGAGATTCTGCTCACCAGCATGGACTGCGACGGCACCAAGAACGGTTACGACATTCCGTTAACACGGGCGGTGGCGGAAGCCATCCCTGCCAATGTCATTGCCTCCGGTGGCGTGGGTAACCTTGAGCACATGGCCGAGGGGCTGACTGATGGCAAGGCTGATGCAGTGCTTGCCGCCTCCATCTTTCACTTCGGCGAATACACCATTGCCGAAGCCAAGCGCTACCTGGCCGGCAAGGGAATCCCTGTTCGCAATCTGGCATGATTGATTTCATGCACCTTTCACGCTCATAGGCCACACTCAAGTCATGGAATGGGCGCAGCAGATTATCGAGCAGTACGGCTACTGGGCCGTCTTCATCGGCACCTTTGCTGAAGGTGAGGCAGTATTTATAGCAGCCGCTGCTCTGGCAGCAGCAGGCCTGCTGGAACCGTGGAAAGTAATAGTTGTCGCCGCAATCGGCGCATTTATCGGCCATCTCTTCTTTTTTGCCATTGGGCGCTGGCGTGGCATGCAGATCATCAATTCAGTTGAGTTTCTGCGTACCCACCACCCCAAGGCCAACAGAGTGCTCGACCATTACGCTCACTGGTCGGTTTTCATTTTCCAGTATCTGTATGGAACACGTATTGTTGCCGCCATTCTGTTTGGCTGTTCCAGCATCGGGTTCTGGCGTTTTTTCCTGCTGCAGATCGTCAACTGCATCACCTGGGCAATCGTTATTTATACAGCCGGCCACTTTCTCGGTATCGCAGCGCTGCAGATCATCGAACATTACGGCTTTATCGGCCTGATGGTGGTGGTCGGTATTGTGGCTGTTGTTGCACTGCTCGCCTGGTTTGGCCTGCATGAATACAGGCTGCATCATCCGCAAACGGAAGAGGAAAAAGACTCAGCCACAAAATAACATCCTGTTCTGCCTGCATCTGGTCTACACTCATATATAGACAGGCATTCAAGGAGCAGATAGCCATGAAAGTACGTCATCCTGCAGTGGCCGGAAGCTTCTATCCGGACAGTCCGAACGTTCTGGCCCGCAGTGTCGATGCGATGCTGTTTGAGGCCGGTGAAGCACAACCCGGCAGATCCCCCAAGGCACTGATAGTGCCCCATGCCGGATATATTTATTCAGGCCCTACGGCAGCCTGCGGTTATGCACTGCTGGATGCGGAAAAAATCACACGGGTTATTCTGTTGGGGCCCACGCATCGGGTGCTGCTTTCCGGCCTGGCGCTGCCGGAAGCTGATGCCTTTGAAACCCCGTTGGGCATTGTGGAGCTTGATCAGAATGGTATGGCTCAGGTTCAGCATCTGGCTCAGGTTACCGTTGAAGGGAGCTGTCACGTGTTTGAGCATTCGCTTGAGGTTCACCTCCCCTTCCTGCAACGAAAGCTGAACCGGTTCACGCTGGTTCCATTTGCTGTCGGGCAGGCGCGGCCGGAGATGGTGGCGGAAGTTCTCGACCTGCTTTGGGGCGGGGAAGAGACGCTTATTGTCATCAGTTCCGACCTCTCCCACTACCACCCTTATGAAACGGCCAGACGGATTGATGCAGAGACCGCGGATGCCATTATCCGGATGCAGCCAACCATCTCCCATGAACAGGCCTGCGGTGCAACACCCATTAACGGTCTGCTGGCCTGCACCGGAAAACATCCGCTCAGGCCCGAACTGATCGACCTGCGAAATTCGGGCGATACGGCCGGGCCCCGTGATCAGGTCGTCGGCTACGGAGCCTTCGCCTTTTATGAATAAAGGAGTGCTGCTGCCGGCTATCGCCAGAGCGGCAATCACCAGAGAGCTGGGGATTGCGGCCACCATTCCCGAAACAGCAGATAGCCCGTGGCTGAGTGATCCTGCTGCCACCTTTGTCACAATAAAACGGGATGGTGAACTACGCGGTTGTATCGGCTCTCTGCAGGCCCGCAACTCACTGCTGGATGACCTGCAGAACAATGCCATTGCAGCTGCTTTTCATGACCCGCGTTTCCCGCCGCTGACAGAACATGAACTCGATCAGATACAAATCGAGGTCTCTGTTCTCTCATCTCCTGAAAAGATCGAATTTGTCAGTGAAGCCGATCTCCTGGCGCAACTGAAGCCCCATGTCGATGGCGTGATTTTCAGTTATGGCAACCATCAAAGCACCTTTCTTCCCCAGGTATGGGAGCAGTTGCCGGACCCTGAACTGTTCATGGCGCATCTGAAACAGAAGGCCGGTCTTGCCGCCGACTTCTGGAGCAGTGATGTGCTAATATACAGATACAACGTAGAGAAATTTACGGAGTAGCCATGGCAAATGAACATTTTCCCGGCAGATACTGGCACAAACTGGACGAC
Source organism: Mariprofundaceae bacterium (assembly GCA_032251395.1). Lineage (GTDB taxonomy): Bacteria > Pseudomonadota > Zetaproteobacteria > Mariprofundales > Mariprofundaceae > WSZY01. Next base: position 36,270 of record JAVVEJ010000018.1, on the reverse strand, counting down.
GGCCGAATCCAGTGCGATGTCTGCCCGCGCGACTGCAGACTGCATGACGGTCAGCGCGGGCTCTGTTTTGTGCGTAAACGTGAAGGCGACCAGATTGTACTGACCACTTATGGCCGCTCCTCCGGCTTCTGTGTCGACCCGATAGAGAAGAAACCGCTGAATCACTTCTATCCCGGCTCCACTGTGTTCTCATTCGGTACGGCAGGATGCAATCTTGCCTGCAAATTCTGCCAGAACTGGGATATCAGCAAATCACGTGAATTTGACAGGCTATGCGATGAAGCCTCACCTGAAATGATTGCCAGGACTGCTGCAGATAACGGCTGCAAATCGGTCTCTTTCACCTATAACGATCCGGTCATCTTTCTCGAGTATGCGGTAGATACAGCCATTGCATGTCATAAGCTCGGCATCAAAACCGTTGCAGTCACCGCCGGATATGTTCATGAGGCAGCCCGTAAAGAGTTCTTCTCACATATGGATGCGGCAAATGTGGACCTGAAAGCCTTCACGGAAGCGTTCTACCACAAGCTGTGTGCGGGAGAGCTTCAACCCGTACTTGATACGCTGCTTTACCTTAAGCATGAGACCGATGTCTGGACCGAAATCACCACACTGCTTATTCCCGGCCAGAACGATTCGGATGCTGAGCTTCACGACCTGAGCAGGTGGATCATGAAAGAGCTGGGTCCGGATGTGCCGCTTCATTTCTCAGCCTTTCATCCGGACTGGAAAATGCTGGATATCCCCCCCACGCCTCCGGAGACATTGGGACGCGCAAGAAATATCGCCATGCAGGCAGGATTGCACCATGTCTACACCGGCAATGTGCATGACACCTCCGGAGGCACGACCTTCTGCCCGGCCTGCAAAACCCCGCTGATTGTCCGCGACTGGTACAATATTCTCGAATACCGTCTGAGTGACAGCGGCACCTGTCCCAACTGCAGCCATCTGATACCGGGATGTTTTGAGCCCTACTCCGGCTGTTTTGGCAATCGCCGCATGCCGGTCAGGATTTCAGCCTAATCATCATCCTCAGCAAACAGCTGCTCGATCTCCGCAGCATGAAGTTCGCAGATCATCCGGCGTTTCACCTTCAGTGTCGGGGTTAACATGCCGTTGGTTTGAGTCCATTCATCGTCAATAAAGGTAAATTTTTTCACCTGCATATAGCTGGGCAGATCATGCTCATCAAACCGCATACGCTCCAGCATCCACCTGTGCATCACCGCATTGGTTCTCCAGTCATCCGGCAGTGCACTGCCGTGCTCTTTTTTCCATGCCAGAGTCAGGCCATCCATATCCGGCACAATCAGTGCCACCACATACGGGCGATTCTCAGCCACCACCAGTGCCTGCAGAATCGCGGTGTCCTGCACAAGATGCTGCTCAATAATGGCTGGCGGAACATTCTCGCCATTACTGAGAACCATGATCTCCTTCTTACGGTCCACGATCCTGATAAAGCCCTCACTATCAATCTCAACAATATCGCCCGTGTGCAGCCAGCCGTCCTTCTCCAGCACCTCTCCGGTGGCCTCCGGCCTGTTCCAGTAGCCCTGCATCACCATCGGGCCGCGTACCAGCAGCTCACCATCCTCAGCCAGGCGTGTCTCCACGCCGGGTAACGCCCTTCCAACCGATTCCGGTTTGATTCTTTCAAAGGTGTTGACCGACAACACCGGCGAGGTTTCGGTCAACCCGTAACCGGGCAGCACCGTAATATCGGCAGCAAGCAGGAAGCGTGCAATGGCCGGACTAAGGGCTGCACCGCCGGAAATAAACAGGCGCAGACGTCCGCCCATCTTCTCCCGCAATTTACTGTTCACCAGATGATCCAGAACGCCCCACAGTCTGGCTTTCATCCCTGCCAGATCCCTGCCCTGCTGTCTGAGTTCAAAACGCTCCATACCCAATGCCTGTGCCCTGTCAAACAACAGTTTTTTCAGAACTGATGCTTCCATTTTGGCGTGCACACCGGCATAGATTTTTTCGTACAGCCGCGGCACGGAGATCATCACCGTCGGCTTCACTTCGGGCATATCCCGCATCAGCGTGGTGACATCTTCGGCATAGGCTATCTCCGCACCGCTGGCGACAACGAGAAAGTGCCCCACTGTTCGCTCGAAGGCATGTGAAACGGGAAGAAACGAGAGAAACAGGTCCTCAGGAAAGATAGCAACACCACCCAGCCCCGCAGCCACATCCGAGAGCAGATTACCATGCGTCAGCATCACCCCTTTCGGATTGCCTGTTGTGCCGGATGTGTAGATCAGTGTGGCAAGCATATTCCGGTCAGGCAGTGCCGCCTTGGGCCCGTCATCCCAGCGCTCGTCACGGCTGATGGAATCAACGCTCACGCCTGCACCCGAGAAGGGTATATGCCTGATATCAAGCCCTTTCACCTTCTCCTGCTGTTCGCCCGGCTCAACCAGAATCAGGCGGCAGCCTGCATCATTAAACACATATTCAACTGATTCCGCCGGATCGGTAAAATAGGCGGGAACAGTCACGGCGCCCAGACGCAGAGTGGCAAAATCAGAGATAAACCATTCGATGCTGTTATGCCCCAGAATGCCGATCCGGTCACCCGGCTTCACCCCTTCAGCCTCCAGCCATGCGGCCAGTCGCAATACCCGCTGCTGTACCGTGATTCTGTTCAGCCCTTTCCACTCCCCCTCCCCGACCCTTCTCCGAAGGATCGGACGTTGCTGCCAGGTCGTGGGAGAGTGAAAAAGGAGATCGGAGAGGCAGCCGGCTCCGGCTACCTGCTCAAGACCCGGGCAGGCTTCTTCCTTACCCATAAAGCACTCCTGTATTGGACGGCAGTTTCATCCCCGAAGCTCTGATCGTTTCGATTAACTCACTCTTTTCAAGCGTGGAAAAATAGTGCAGCAGACCGCCACGGAATGGCGGGAAGCCGATGCCGTAAATCATTGCCGCATCAAGATGCTCCGCGCTGTCGACCACATCTTCGGAGAGGCATGCAAGCGCCTCCACCAGCATCGGCACAAGGGTGGCATTTACAATCACCGCATCTGCCATCACTTCGCCGCTGTCTGCAAGGCTTGCATCGGACTCTTTCTCCGGCTGCGGTTCAAGTTTCAGATAGTTAAAAAGCTCTGGATTGGGCCCTTTCCGCTTCTCGCCTGCATACAGATAAAACCCCTTGCCTGATTTTACGCCAAGCAATCCATCCGTGACCATCTGCTCAAACCATGCAGGCATGCGCATACGCTCCCCGTACGATTCAGAGAGATGGGTTCCCACATGACGGCAGATATCCAGCCCCACACGATCTGCCAGCTCAATCGCACCCATCGGCATACCGAAGTTTTTCAGTGCCCCATCGATATGCTCAAGCTTCTGTCCGTTCTCAAGCAGGCGCAGTGCCGCGATCATAAACGGCATCAGACAGCGATTGACCAGAAAGCCCGGCCTGTCCGCTACAACCACGGGAAACTTGCCCCACTTCGCAGCCAGAGCAGCCGTCATCTGAACACTCTTTTTTGTGCTTCTGGCGCCAGCCACCACCTCAACCAGCGGCATCTTCGGTGCAGGATTAAAAAAGTGCAGCCCTGCCAGACGCCCGGGATATTTCAAACCGGCCTGCTGATCGGTCACCGACAGGGAGGATGTGTTGGTCAGTAACAGCGTATCCCTGGAAACATGTTTTTCAACCTCAGCCCACAACTGTTTTTTAATCGCGATATCCTCAAGTACCGCTTCAATGATCACATCAGAAGCCGCAAGACCACTGCTATCCAGCACAGGGCGAATGCGCTGCAGCCTTGCCGGATCACGTACGGCCAGCTTCGCCAGCAGCTTCATGCCGTGACCCAGGGCATCACCGCTAACGTCATGCAGATCAACCTCGCCTGTTCTGGAAGCAACCCAGCCGATGCCACTCCCCATCACTCCGGCGCCATAGACTACGGCATGCTTCAACCCGGCTGCGGCGCCTTTGCCTTTTTTCACCATATCCTGTTTTTTCAGGGCCTCGCCCAGGAAAAAAACCCGGATCAGATTTTTACATGTGGGCGTAACCGCAAACTTTCCAAGCGACTCGGCCTCCCTTGCATACGCCAGACCGTCGCTCATGCCATAGATATCTTCCAGAAGATCTATGGCGCCGGGAACGGCAGGGTAGGCTGTTTCAATATCGAGATGCCTGAAACGGGCAAGCGCCCTCTCCCGCACCCTGTAAAAGAAGAATTTCCTTACCGGCCAGAGGTGAAACCACCAGGGATCTGCCTGCGCGCGGCTTACCTTTCCGGAACCGGCAAGAAACTTAACGGCATCGTTTACCTGCTCGGGATGGCATACAAGTTGTGCCAGTCCGATCCGTTTCGCCCGCCCGGCATCAACCGGAGCCCCGGTCAGAATCATCTCGATGGCTTTCGGCCAGCCAACACGTTTGGGCAGACGCACACACCCCCCGAAACCGGGATGGATACCGATCTTGATCTCCGGCAGACCGAGGCTGGTTTTCCCGCCATGAACGGCAACAATATGGTCACAGCTCATCGCCAGCTCCAGGCCGCCACCCATACAGGCTCCCTCAACCACGGCAATGGAGGTTGATGATAACAGCTCGATCCGGCGGCACAGTGACTGCCCCCGCTCAGCCAGCCGGGTTGCAACTTCAGCGTCTGCAACCGACTGAATCAGGGTGAGATCTGCACCGGCAATGAAGCAGCCCGGCATCGCACTCTCCAGCAACAGCACCTCAGGCGTCTCTTTTTCAATCGCCTCGATATGAGCCTCCAGCTGCTCCATGCAGAGTTCATCGAGCACATTGACCGATTTGTCACTGCGGGAAAAACTGAGTCGGGCAACCTCTCCCTCACGGACCAGCGTTACGACTTCCATGGTTCACTCCCCAGCAGTACAGCGCCACCCTGGCCGCCACCGATACAGAGCGTGGCCAGGCCGAGGCCTCCACCGGTATCATGTTTCAGTTGCCTCAGGAGAGTCAGCACAAGACGCGCGCCTGACATGCCGACCGGATGCCCCATCGCAATAGCACCGCCATGCACATTCAGTTTCTCCATATCCGGTACACCCAGCGGCACCTTGCCGCCGAGTTGCTTGCTGTTGAACTGTCTTGAGTCCATCACCTTCAGACATGCCAGCACCTGAGCGGCAAACGCCTCGTTGATCTCAACGGTGGCCATATCGCGCGATGTGAGTCCGTATCCGGAGAAGAGTTTGCTGGTTGCAAATACCGGACCCAGCCCCATGCGGGCAGGGTCGCAGCCGCTATAGGCCCAGTCATGGAGATAACCAAGAATCGGCCAGCCCTCGGCTTCGGCCTTCTGACGATGGGTCAGCAGCAGCATCGCAGCGCCATCGGTAATCTGGGAGCTGTTACCGGCTGTCACTGTTCCTAACGGCTTTTCAAATACAGGCCTGAGTTTTGCCAGTGCCTCCATGCTCTGCCCGGCACGGATCCCCTCATCACGATGAACAGGCGTGTATTTTGGCGGCGCGAAGAGATGCATCACCTCATCATTGAACCAGCCATCACTCCACGCCCGGTCTGCCCGTTGGTGACTCTGCAGAGAAAGCTCATCCTGCTCCCGGCGGGAGATGTTGAACTCACGCGCCAGAATTTCTGCCGTCTGCCCCATGTTGAGATTAACCACCGGATCGGTCAGCCCCTCCAGTAGGGCCATCCGGGGCTTCCAGGGCGCCCTTACCACTTCCAGCACTGCTTTTGCACGCTGCTCAACGGTTCCGGCCCGTTGCAGTGCTGCCACCGCAGCGCGGAAACGGTCATGGAAAAGAAGCGGGGCATGTGTCATCGACTCCACACCACCGGCAACAACAACATCTGCACGCCCTGCCAGAATCTTCTCTGCCGCATCAGTGACCGCCTGCATGCCGGATGCACAGTTACGATGTACCGTATGGGCGGGAACGCTACGGGGAATCCCGGCCTGCAACGCAATGACGCGGGATATGTTGACCGCCTCGGCAGGCTGGATCACGTTGCCGATAATGACGCTGTCGATATCGTCACGCGTCACAGGAGCACGCGCCAGCAGCTCCCGCACTGCATGCATGCCGAGTTCAACAGCGCCCATACCGTCAAGGCAGCCTCCCATTTTTCCCATGGGGGTTCGAATACCTGAAACAATAACCACTTCCCGACTGCTTATCTTTGACGCCATATGTTAATTCCTGTGTATCAATCCGTAGTTGAAAGGAGGGCCTGTTGCAAGTGTAGCAGGTTCTCCCGTCTGCCACGCAAAAACAGAGCCATTCATACGCGTATGGGAGTAACCGGCCTTGCCACAGGCTCGGCAAAACCCTATTCTGCCATGATGCGTGCTTTGGCTCTGATGGCTTTTTTTGCTTTGCAGCTCTCCGTTTTCACATGTGGATTCGATATCCACGTGCATGCAATGGACTCTGATATAGGCCATGTAGCCGGGCACCTTCATGATGACGACAGTAACCATGAGCAGGGGTCAGCGGAGCATGGATGTCATGTGCATGCAACTCATACATTCGCCGCATTTGATGCGGATTATGTTGAGTACGTGCCGGCACTCCTTGCGATGCAGCATCATTTGCTGTCGGAATCTTATCTGAAAAACCTTTCTGTCTTAATAGATCACCCTCCCAAAATTCGTCACAGCTGATGTTCTAATCACCGATTAAGACAGTCTGATTTCAGGCTGTGCTTCATCTATACCTTTAGAAAATCAGCTTCCCCCAACTTTTAAATTCAACTCACAGGGGGATACTGTGCGAATACGGTTAATTACTGTCGGTATGCTGCTATGCATGCCGGCGTGGCAAGCTGAAGCCACCACATTACAGGAAGCAATGGATGCCGCATCCGGGCAACATCCGGAACTCCGGATATCGGAACAGAGTGTTGAAATAGCCCGGGGCCAGCTTACGGAACAAAGCTCCTATGCCTATAACCCGGAGTTATCACTGGAACCCCAACGGCGCCGTTTGAACGGCGGAGGCACTGCCAACGATTACTATATAGGGCTTTCTCAGGGAATCGAGCTGGGCGGCAAGCGTGGCTACCGTGAGCAGTCAGCTCAGCAGGCGCTCAATGCAGCCTATAGTGAAAACGAGCTGACTCAGCAGCAATTGGGTATTGGAGCAGCCAGAGCGTTTGTGGAGTTGTTCTTTTCAAAACAGGTGTTCAATTTGCGGAGCAGACAGAGGGTGATGCTTGGCCAGCTTAGTCAGGCAATTCATCGTCAGATGGAAGCGGGCGAAGTAAATCAGCTGGATCTGAATCTTGCTCGTGCTGCATTCACATCAGCGTTGAGTGCTGAAATGGGGGCAAAGAACTCTTTCACCCTGGGTCAGGCACAATATCAGATGGCAATCGGTGAGCCTGGTGGAGAAGAGCCGGCCGATCCGGAACTGCCTCGGCTGCTTGTGGACTGGAAACTGCCTGAAAATCCATTTGATATTGCTCTTCAGTCCAGACCGGACTTAGCAGCGCTGCGTTCAAGATTGGCACAATCCGGTGCCAGGTCCGATCTCGCCAGTGCCGGGCGCATCCCGGACCCGACACTCACTGTTGTGGCTGGACGGGAAGCAGGGGAAAATATTGTCAAAGTAGGACTCAGCTTTCCAATTCCGCTTTTAAACAGCCACAAAGGCGCTTACAGGAGTGCGTTGGCTCAAGCCTCTCAGGCAGAGACCCGTTTGGAGTGGTCAGAAAAAAAGCTGCGTCTGGAGGTTCAGGCTGCGCTCTATAATCACAAGAGTGCAATGCAGGCGGTTACCAGTGCATACCAGACAGAAGGTCCGCGCATCTCTCCTGACAGCATCAGGCTTGCACAGACTGCATTCAATGCGGGTGAAATGGATCTGGAAGAACTTGTTATTCACATCAATCAGGCGCTTGAGGCACAACTGACAACGATGAGCATTATGAAACAGGGTTGGCTTGCCCGCATTCGCCTGGCGGAAGTTCTCGGTCACCCTGAATACATCCTCGAAGGAACTCAAAAATGAAAACAATTACTGTATCAATATTCACGTTAGCTCTATTGATGAGTTCTTCTGTGCTTGCAGAAGATGAGCATAGCCACAACCATGAAGAGGCCGGGTATGCAGAAAAAGCTCCTGATGCCCATGCAGAGGGTGGCGTTGTCAGGCTGACACCTGCACAGATCAAACAGGCCGGTGTTGAAGCTGAAGTCATTAAACATCGGCCCGGACTACAGGCTCTTCATGCACCCGGAACCGTAGCTTTCAATGCTTATAAACTGGCTGATATCACCTCGCTGATCGACAGCGCCATTCATGCCCGCCATGTGCATTTGGGCGATAAAGTTAAAAAAGGAGAGAAGCTGGTGACGCTTACCAGTTCAGCGCTGGCACAGGCTGAGGCAGACTATCTGAGGGCTGAAGCCGAGCATCGCAAAAGTAAACTTGATCTGGAGCGCCTCGAAGGTCTGGTAAAAGAGAAAATTATTTCCCAGTCCCGCTTCCAGCAGGCATCCAGTGTGCATCAGGCTGCTCACGCAAACCTTGCGGCTTCCAGGGCATCACTGGCTTCATATGGATTGTCAAATGAGAGAATCGACACTCTGCTCAATATAAAACAGTACGGCCAACTGACGCTTCATGCTCCAGGCTCCGGAACCGTTATAGCCGATGATTTCCGCATCGGACAGCATATTGCTGCCGGAACACGTCTCATGCTGATTGCGGATGAATCAACTGTCTGGGTTGAGGTAAAACTGCCCCAGTCACAGATGGCAGGCATAGAGACAGGACGATCAGCTGTGGTATCCATAAAGGGTAAAGAAAAACGGTATCCTGCCACGGTAATCAATATTCATCACCAGCTTGATGAAGCCACCCGTACTGCAGGTGTGCGCCTTGAAGTTCAGAATCCTGAAGATGCTTTGCATCCCGGTATGTTTGTGAGTGCCGAGATTGCAACAGGTGCAGGTGAGGAGTCCCTGCTATTGCCGGAGGGGGCTGTTCAACGACAAGGCAGTGAGTTAATTGTTTTTGTTGAGGAAGAGCCGGGCCATTTTGAACGTAGAGAAGTCCGTATTGGTAAATCCAGTATGGGCTTCGTTCCGGTTCTTGAGGGTCTGAAAGAGGGTGAGTCTGTTGTTGTTAAGGGCGCATTTGTCCTTGCTTCAGAGCTGGCGAAGTCCGGCTTTGAAGTGCACAACCATTGAGGTGCATCCATGTTTAGCAAACTGATTGATACGGCGGTGAATAACCGCCTGCTGATTCTATTGTTATTGCTGGGTTCAATGGCATATGCACTGTTCGTAGTGCCGAAACTTAATCTGGATGCCTTCCCCGATGTGACCAATGTGCAGGTACAGATCAATACCGAAGCGCAGGGGCTGGCCTCGGAAGAGGTAGAGCAGTTGATCACCTATCCTATTGAGGCGGTGATGTATGCACTGCCGGATGTTGAAGAGGTGCGCTCAATCTCCAAGACAGGACTGTCCGTGATTACAGTTGTTTTCAAAGAGGGAACAGACATCTATTTCGCCAGGCAGCTGGTCTTCCAGAAACTGCAGGATGCCAGTCAAACTATTCCGGCATGGGCAGGAACTCCAAAAATCGGGCCGAACACATCGGGGCTTGGTCAGGTGTTCCAGTATATTATCAAGTCAGCTCCGGAAGCAGGCTATGATGCGATAACACTAAGAGCACTGAACGATTGGGTAGTAAAGCTGATGCTGATGCCGGTTGAAGGCGTGACGGACATTCTCTCTTACGGCGGCGAAGTGCGTCAGTACCAGGTGCAGCTGAACCCTGAACAACTGCTCTCCTATAACCTGCATGTCGATGATGTGGTAAGAGCCATTGAGGCCAACAATCGCAATGCCGGTGGCTGGTATCTGCCTCAGGGTGATGAGCAACTGGTGATTCGTGGTGTCGGCTGGGTGCCGGGCGGGAAAGACGGGCTCGATGCTATTTCGGCAATTCCGCTTAAAACAGTGGGCGGAACATCAGTTCGTGTTCGAGATGTGGCAACCGTGGAGTTTGGAGGAGAGATTCGCCAGGGCGCAGTCACCATGACTGAACGAACTGCTGATGGAAAGATCATCTCGCTTGGTGAAGTCGTCGTAGGCATTACCCTGAAACGCTTTGGTGCCAACACCAAAAACACCATTGATGATGTGAAATCACGGCTGGAAATTGTTCAGAAGGCATTGCCGGATGGCGTAACCATTCAGCCTTTTTATGACCAGTCTGATTTGATCAACAAGGCAGTATGGACCGTTGAAAAAGCGCTGCTGGAAGCATTCATTCTGATCATCATCGTGCTGTTCCTGTTCCTGATGAATATGCGGGCGGCAACACTGGTGTTGCTGTCTGTTCCGATCTCGATTCTGGCGGCTCTTGCTGTGATGCAGCACTTCGGCATTTCAGCAAATCTGATGAGCCTGGGCGGGCTGGCGATTGCCATCGGGATGATGGTTGATGGCTCCGTGGTGATGGTGGAGAATATCTTCAAGCATCTGGAACGGGTGCGTGAAGGCGACCATGGCATCGACCTGCTGATTACAGAAGCAGCCAGAGAGGTGGCCAGACCGGTGCTGTTTGCAGTCCTTATCATCCTGCTGGTCTTTACGCCCCTGTTCTCGCTTGAGGGTGTGGAAGGGAAGATGTTTACGCCGATGGCACTATCCATCTGCTTTGCCATGTTTGCGTCCCTGCTGGTTGCGATTTTTGTGATGCCTGTACTGGCAACTTATGCCTTTACCAAAGGCGTGGTTCATAAAGAGAGTCCGGTATTGGAACCGATTGCCCGCGCTTATCATGACCTGCTTAAAACCGCCCTGAAGAGACGTAAAAAAGTGGTTGGCGGTGCAGCAGCAGCCTTTGTGCTTACGCTTGCTACGGTGCCATTTTTGGGCACGGAGTTCGTTCCGGAGCTTGAGGAGGGAACACTTGCGATTCGCATTACCCTGGCGCCATCCTCTTCACTGGGTTTTGCCAGGGGTATTGGTGAAAAGCTGGAGAAGGTTCTGATCAGCAACTTTCCTGAGGTCACATACGTTTCAGCCCGGACGGGGCGGTCTGAAATTGGCGGCGATCCGGAACCCGTATCAAATGTTGAACTGTTTGTCGGTCTCAAGCCGGTTTCAGAATGGACCAGTGCTGATGACCGGATGGAACTGCAAAATTTGATGAGAGAGAGGATGGAGGTTGTACCGGGTGTTCTGATCTCCTTCACCCAGCCGATTGCCATGCGAGTCGATGAGCTTCTATCAGGGGTCAAGGCTGCACTTGCGATTAAGCTGTTTGGACCTGATCTGAAAGTGCTTGCAGAAATGGGCAGGAATATCGAAACACTCGCAAAAAACGTGAATGGTACACGTGATGTGGAGATGGAGCAGATTGAAGGGGAAGCACAATTGGTCATTCGACCTGACCGCAGCAAACTGGATCGTTTCGGCATCCCTGTGGATGACGTGATGACACTGGTTGCCGATGCCATTGGTGGCGCATCTGCCGGGCAGGTGATTTCAGGTAACGAGCGTTTTGATATTTATGTGCGACTGGCTGAAGATTATCGCAATAATATCGAAGCTGTTGGCAGCCTGATTTTACAATCTCCAGGCGGTGCATGGGTTCGCCTTGAAGATGTAGCCACCATTGGCGTGGAGCAGGGACCGCCGATGATCAAGCGCGACGATGTGCAGCGCCGCGTGGTGATTCAGAGCAATGTTGAAGGGCGTGACATGGGCACTCTTGTGGCTGAACTGGATCAGCGTATTCAAACTGAGATTGATTTGCCACCGGGTTATACGGTGGTATTTGGCGGCCAGTTTGAGAATCAGCAACGAGCCCAGGCCAAACTGATGGTAGTCGTTCCATTATCGTTACTCATGATCTTCCTTCTGCTTTACTTTGCATTCCATTCGATCGGGCAGGCGGCGCTGATTATGCTCAATGTGCCGATGGCATTGATCGGAGGCATTCTGGCCCTGTTGATATCGGGGCAGTATCTCTCCGTGCCATCCAGCATCGGCTTTATTGCACTGTTTGGTGTGGCGGTGCTCAATGGCGTAGTTCTGGTTGATGCGATTAACCGGCATATTGGTGATATCAGCGATGTGAATGAAGCAATCCGTCTGGGTGCCGAGAGTCGCTTACGTCCGGTATTGATGACTGCCATGATCGCAGCTCTTGGCCTGCTTCCGTTATTGCTGGCTACAGGCATTGGCTCAGAGATTCAGCGTCCGCTGGCAACGGTAGTCGTGGGCGGGCTTGTCTCTTCAACGCTGTTAACGCTGTTTGTTTTGCCATGCCTGTATGAGCGGTTCAGCGGAAATAAAGCTGCTGCAGGGAACGGAGAGTAGCCTGTTCGCGAATCTCCGCTTTTGGCAGCGCGAATAGATGCGTCACCTCATCATTGAACCAGCCCTCATTCCACGCCCGGTCCGCCCGTTGATGGCTCTGCAAGGATATCTCATCCTGCTCCCTGCGGGAGATGTTGAACTCACGTGCCAGAATTTCTGCTGCCTGCCCCATGTTGAGATTAACCACCGGATCAGTCAGACCCTCCAGCAGGGCTATCCGGGGCTTCCACGGTGCTTTCATCATCTCCAGCACTGCTTTTGCACGCTGCTCAATGGTCCCGGCCCGTTGCAGTGCTGCCATCGCAGTGCGGAAACGATCATGGAAAAGAAGCGGGGCATGTGTCATCGACTCCACACCACCGGCAACAACATCTGCGCGGAGATGTTCATTACTGGATATATAGCAAAATAGGGCGTATCCTGTATGAAATTGCCCCGCTTTCTATCCGACATCAGAAGTCATGACAGGTAAATCATCAGCGTTCCGAACGCATCTGGTATCAAAAGCAGCTGAAGGTTCCGCATGGTCGGCACTTAGCTTCCTCTGAAAGCAACATCGCACTCGCATCATCCCATCTCTCCGACAAGTCGGAAATCAGGCCATTGATCAAGCGATTTATGCAACCACCAAAAAAGAACACCGGAATTCAGGAGCCACATCATGAGTAAAGAACAACGTAACAGTCGTGAGAACAAGAAGAAAGCCGCCTTGACCCCGAAAGAGAAGAAGGCCGCCAAGAAAGCCAGGAAAGATGTCAGAGCGTTTATTGAATAAGCGCCGGATACTGATCCCCGGAGTTCAAAACAGGAGAATATAATCGTTAGCAAAAATCCCGGATTTTCGGTGCACGACCAGAATGCCGGGTTGCTGCACCCGGAGCTGTTCAGCATTGAGCAGTTGAAACGTCATGCGGTAACGCTGGCAGGGCAGCACAAACTCGATCCCCGTCCGGGGCCGGACAGGTTACTGGCCCGGCTGGCGGATAATGAGAAGGTGCTGCTGGCAGCCTACGACGTCGTAACCGCCGCACCTGCAACGGGGCATCGAATCGTGCCGGCAGAAGCCTGGTTACTCGACAACTTCTATCTCATTGAGCAGCAGATCAATATGGCGCGTCGGCATCTGCCGCGCGGTTATAGTCGACAGTTACCGCGACTCGCCAGTGGCCCGTCAACCGATTTCCCTCGCATCTATGATCTGGCGATGGAGCTGGTCTCGCATATGGATGGACGTGTCGATCGCGACAACACCACCCACCTGATCGATGCCTACCAGAGCATTGAACCCTTAAAGCTGGGTGAATTATGGGCTTTCCCGATCATGCTGCAGCTGACGCTGCTGGAAAATCTTCGCCGTGTCGGCTTGCGTATCGCCCGTCGACACGAAGAGCGTGATGCGGCCATCACATGGGCGGAACGTATGCTTGCAACCGCCGAAAAGGAACCGCGACAGCTCATCCAGCGACTCGCCGAGTTTGCCAATGCCGACGTGCCTCTGACCGCTCCGTTTGTGGAGGAGTTTTACCAACGGCTTCAGGCGCATGGCTCCGCCATGGCGTTTGTACAGACCTGGGTGGAGCAAAAACTTCTTGAACAGGGCATCTCTGCCACGCAGTTGTCGGCAGCCGACGCGCATACGGCAGCGGCCGATCAGATATCCATCGCCAACAGCATCGGCAGCCTGCGCTTCATCGGCGCCATGGACTGGAAGGATTTTGTTGAGTCGCTCAGTGTTGTCGAACATACCCTGCGTGAAGACCCGGCAGCCATTCATACAGATCAGGATTTCTCCACCCGCGACCGCTACCGTCATATTATTGAAGAGGTAGCCCGCGGCAGTGCGCTTGGCGAGCCTGAGGTGGCACGCAAAGCCATTGATCTAGCCGAGCATGCGGCAGAGCAACTGGGCCGCAATGATCGCAGCGCCCATGTCGGATTCTATCTGCTTGATCGCGGACGGCCGATCCTGGAGCAGGAGGTCAACAGCCGGTTACCATGGCGATTACGAATCAAACGGTTTCGACGCCGTTGCCGACTTTTTCTCTATCTCGCCCCCATCCTGCTGATCACGCTGCTCTCGACATGGTTCGTACTCTCCTCCTTCGTCAGCTTCGAAACGGCGGACTGGCGCTACTGGTTTTTTGCCATGGTCACTCTCATCGGCAGCTCGGCTCTGGCCGTGCCGCTGGTGAACATGCTGGTCACTTTAACCATGCCGCCGCGCTCGCTGCCACGCATGGATTTTTCGAAAGGCATTCCTGAGCCACACCGAACCATGGCGGTTGTCCCGACGCTGCTGAGCAAGCCGCAGGAGATTGATGATCTGCTCGAAGCGCTGGAGATCCGCTATCTCGGCAATCGTGATGCCAACCTCTTTTTTGCCCTGCTGACCGATTTTCGCGATGCCTCCGAGCAGTGCCTGCCGAGCGATGCTGCGCTGCTTGATTATGCGCGTGCCGAAGTGCAGCGGCTCAACGAGAGCTACTGCGAAGATCGCCCCTGCATCTTCTATCTGTTTCACCGCCCGCGCGTATGGAATGCGTTTGAGCAGGTGTGGATGGGTTTCGAGCGCAAGCGCGGCAAACTCGAACAGTTCAATGCCCTGCTCAGGGGCGGTGATAAAAGCGCCTTTTCGGAAATTGTCGGCGATTCATCCATCCTCGGCTCGATCAGATATGTCATCACCCTCGATACCGACACGCAACTGCCGCGCGATGCCGCGCGCACACTGGTCGGCAACATGGCCCATCCGCTGAACCGGCCGTTGTTCGATGCCGGTAAGGGACGCATCGTTGAAGGCTATGCCATTCTGCAGCCACGCGCTTCGATCAGCCTGACCAGTACAGCCCGGTCACACTTCAGCAAACTGTTTGCAGGCGAAGCCGGTATCGACCCTTACACCCGCGAAATATCCGATGTGTATCAGGATATGTTCGGCGAGGGGAGCTTCATCGGCAAGGGGATCTACGATGTGGACGCTTTCCGTCAGGCCGTCGATGGGCGCTTGCCCGTGAATCTGATCCTCAGTCATGATCTGCTGGAGAGCGGCTATGCGCGTTCGGCACTGGTCAGCGATGTCGATCTGATTGAAGAGCATCCCGACAGCTACGCCATCGAGGCCAGTCGCCGCCATCGCTGGATCCGTGGCGACTGGCAGCTTGCCGCCTGGCTATTGCCACGTGTTCCCGGAACCCCGCCCGGCCCGAGCAGTACGGCCCGAGCAAAGACGAAACGCTCACCAAATCCGCTGTCGATGCTGTCGGTATGGAAAATTTTCGACAACCTGCGACGAAGCCTCGTCTCGCCTGCGCTGCTGACGCTGCTGGCAGGCGGCTGGCTGTCAGCTTCGGGTTCGGTGGGAGTCTGGACGCTGCTGATCGTGGCTGTGCTGTTTCTGCCTGTCCTGCCGGGGCCGATGATCGCCCTCGTCCGCAAGCCTGCGGAGTATGACTGGCTGCTGCATCTGAGCCAAACTGCCAAATCCGTCGTTCACCCGGCAGAGCACGCTCTGCTGGCCCTGATACTGCTGCCTTACGATTCGCTGATCTGCCTCGATGCGATCCTGCGTTCGGGAGTGCGGATGCTGTTCACTCGCCGCGGACTGATGCTCTGGCAACTGCCATCCTATGCACGCCGGAACGCCCGTCATACGCCGGGCGGATATATCATGGAGATGTGGGCTGCACCCGTTCTGGCGCTGGCGCTGGGATTTGTGCTGTGGCAGATCCATCCGACGCAGTGGCTCTTCTATGCTCCGCTTCTGCTGCTCTGGCTCCTCTCGTCCGTGATTGTCTGGTGGATCAGTCTGCCGCTCACCACCCCGCCACCGGACTTAACGGCTGCGCAGAGAGTGTTCCTGCGCAGCGCGGCGCGGCGAACATGGCGCTACTTCGCCGACTTTGTCGGGCCCGGGGAGAACTGGCTGCCACCCGATAACTTTCAGGAATATCCGATGCCGGTCATCGCCTCGCGCACCTCGCCGACAAACATCGGCATGTCTCTGCTGGCGGGTCTGTCGGCCTGCGATTTCGCATACATCTGCGCCGGAGAACTGCTGCAACGCACAGAGAATACGCTGACAAGCATGGAAAAACTGGAACGCTACCGCGGTCATTTTTATAACTGGTACGATACCCGCACCCTCAAACCGCTCGGTACGCAATACGTCTCCTCGGTGGATAGCGGCAATCTGGCCGGCAGCCTGCTTACTTTGCAGGCTGGCCTGCTCGAACTGAAAGATCAGCCGCTTCTCCCTGCGCTGGTCTGGCAGGGATTGCAGGACACCCTGCAACTGCTTGTCGAACAACTTCCCTCATCACCAGCTCCGGAGCTGGTGAGGAAGATGGCACTGTTGCAGGAGAAACTGACCGCCTGCACAGTCAACGGGCCGCCGCAAAGCCTGACCGCCGCCAGCGTTCTGCTCGATACGCTTCATCACGCCAGCCAGACGCTGCTTGTCTGGCTGCCAAAGGCCATTGATATCGATGGCGAACTCTATTACTGGGCGCAGGCATTTTATCAACAGGTAAAGGCAGTTGGCGATGAACTTCAACAGCTGACGCTGGATACGCAGCCCGATGCGCAACCCATCGACAGCATTCCGACACTGGCAGAGCTCGCCGGAGAGTGGACTTCTGCCACGCAAAGTCAGGCTCCTCTCCCCCGTTACAAGGGCGCAGTCGAGCGGATCAAAATGATCGATGCGCTGGTGGATCGTTGCCATGAACTGGCGACGATGGATTTTGAATTCCTCTACGATACCACAAGCGGCTTGTTGAGCATCGGCTATGACGTGGACGAGAGACGGCGTGATCCCTCCTGTTACGACCTGCTGGCCTCTGAAGCGAGGCTGGCCAGCTTTCTGCTCATCGCTCAGGGGCAGCTACCGCAAAAGCACTGGTTCGCACTCGGTCGCCTGCTGACCAGTCATGCCGGTCACGTCAGCCTGATTTCGTGGAGCGGCTCGATGTTCGAATACCTGATGCCGCAGCTGATCATGCCGACTTTCGACAACACCCTGTTACAGCAGACCTGCAAGGCCGCAGTATTGCGCCAGATCGAATATGGGCGACAACGAGCCGTGCCGTGGGGTATTTCCGAGTCCTGCTACAACGCCACCGACATGCATCAGGTCTATCAATACCGGGCCTTCGGTGTACCCGGACTGGGGCTCAAGCGCGGGCTGGCGGATGATCTGGTGATTGCCCCATACGCCAGCGCACTGGCGCTGATGGTGATGCCGAAGGATGCATGCCACAATTTACAGCGGCTTGCCGAAGATGGCGTCCTCGCCAACTACGGTTTCTACGAAGCGGTCGATTACACCCCGTCACGTGTGCCGCGAGGCAGGGAACATGCCCTTGTGCGCACCTTTATGGCGCACCATCAGGGCATGAGCCTGCTGGCTTTCGAGCATCTGCTGCTCAACCAGCCGATGCAGCGCCGATTCATGTCTGATCCCCTGGCCCAATCCACGCAACTACTGCTTCAGGAGCGTGTGCCGAAGAAGGGGGCGACGTTGCACCCGCACGAAGCCGAGGTGAATGCAGCCGCGCGACCCGCAACCACGGAAGCAGACGAGATGGTTCGCATCTTTACCGATCCGGACACCGCCACCCCTGAGGTGCAGCTGCTGTCCAACGGCAACTATCATGTGATGGCAACCCATACCGGTGGCGGTTACAGCCGCTGGCGCGATCTGGCCGTTACCCGCTGGCGTGAGGATGCCACATGCGATAACTGGGGCACCTTCGTCTACCTGCGCGACAGCGATTCGGGGCGCTTCTGGTCAAGCGCCTACCAACCCACCCTTGCCAAAGCCGATCACTACGAAGCGATCTTCGTGCAGGCACGCGCCGAATACCGGCGTCGCGATCAGAAGATAGAAACGCACACCGAAATCAGCGTTTCATCGGAAGACGACGTCGAGATTCGCCGCATCAAGCTCGCCAACCACTCCTCCCGCAGCCGTCGTATCGAAGTAACAAGTTATGCCGAGGTGGTGCTGGCGCCACTCAATACCGATCTGGCCCATCGCGCCTTCAGCAATCTGTTCGTGCAGACCGAAATCCTCCCCGACCGGCAGGCGATCCTTTGCAGCCGCCGTCCACGTACACCGGGTGAGCAGGTGCCGTGGATGTTTCATCTGTTGGCAGCTCCCGGCGCAGTTGCAGATGAGCCCTCCTACGAGACCGATCGCGCCCGCTTCATCGGTCGGGATCGGACGGTGAGCAACCCGCTCATGCTTGATGGCTCAGAGGAGAGATCAAGGCTGTCGAACACACAGGGTTCGGTACTCGATCCCATCGTAGCGATCCGCTGCACTCTCACCCTGTTGCCCGATGAATCGGCCAGCGTGCAGATCATCTCCGGTGTGGCCGATACGCGCGAGGCGGCACTGGCCATGATTGAGAAGTATTGTGACCGCCACTTCGTCGAGCGCGCCTTTGAAATGTCATGGTTCCAGAGTCAGGAGGTGTTGCGCCACATCAATGCAACCGCGGCCGATGCACAGGTCTACGGTCGTCTGGCCGGTGCCGTCATTTACAGCCATGGCATGCGTCGCGCTGCACCCGGCCTCATTGCCCGCAACCGGCTTGGCCAATCCGGGCTCTGGCGCTTCGGCATCTCGGGCGATCTGCCGATTATCCTGCTACGCATCGGCGATCTGAGCCGCATCAACCTGGTCAGACAGATGCTGCAAGCCCACGCCTGGTGGCGGATCAAGGGGCTGAAGAGCGATCTGGTGATCGTCAACGAAGATTTCTCGGGCTACCGGGCGGATCTGCAAGACCGGATTGTCGGGCTGATCAATGCCGGCCCCGAAGCACACATTATGGACAAACCTGGCGGCATCTTTTTACGTCGATGTGAAGAACTTTCAGAGGAGGACATGCTCCTGTTCCAGAGTGTTGCCCGTATTGTCCTCAGCGACAGTGCCGAGACACTGGCTGAGCAGGTGGAGCGCCGGGTGGCGACAGATCGCATGCCGAAGGCGCTGCAAGCCGAAGGTGGTCCGGACTATGACTCAGCAGATGAGGCGACAGGAACAATGGCGTCAAGAGAACGTATTTTCTGCAACGGTACGGGCGGCTTCACGCCCGACGGCCGCGAATATGTAGTCACCCTTGAACCCGGAGAGAGTACGCCGGCGGCGTGGGTCAACGTCATCGCCAGCCCGCACATCGGCACGGTCGTCAGCGAGAGCGGCAGCGCCTATACATGGGTGGAAAATGCGCATGAATTCCGGCTGACCCCATGGCACAACGACACACTCGGTGACAGTAGCGGCGAGGCCATGTATATCCGCGATGAGGAGACAGGCCGGTTCTGGTCGCCGACACCGTTGCCCGCCTGCGGCCGCACCGGTTACGTGTGCAGGCACGGCTTCGGCTACAGTGTCTTCGAGCATGATCAGGCCGGTATCGCATCGGAGCTCTATACCTATGTCGCCATGGATGCGCCGGTGAAGTTCGTGGTCGTTAAGTTGCGCAACCACTCCGGACGTAGCCGTGAACTGTCGCTGACCGGCTACTGGGAGCTGGTGCTCGGCGAGTGGCGGCATGCC
Source organism: Mariprofundaceae bacterium (assembly GCA_032251395.1). Classification (GTDB taxonomy): domain Bacteria; phylum Pseudomonadota; class Zetaproteobacteria; order Mariprofundales; family Mariprofundaceae; genus WSZY01. Next base: position 16,368 of record JAVVEJ010000018.1, on the reverse strand, counting down.
AATATGATGCATATCGTGACCGAAACCGATGCCCATAGCGGCGCACTGTTTTGCCGTAATGCGTTTGCTCGCGAATTCGCCAGTCGGGTTGTTTTTGCGCAGGTCAGCGAGGCTGCGCGTACAGTGAGCGGAAACAGGGCTGAGTTCATTGGCCGCAACGGTTCGTTGCAAAACCCGGCCGCCATGCGCCGCAAACATTTGTCGGGTCGGACAGGCGCAGCTCTTGATCCGTGTGCCGCAATCCAGAGCCGGATCGAACTGGCCGACGGGCAGGAGCGCGAGATTGTCTTCGTCCTCGGTGCCGCCGGTGACAGTGCCGAGGCACAGCATCTGCTCCGCCGCTTTAGTGGCCCGGCCGGAGCCCGTCAGGCTCTGGAGTCGGTGTGGGAGTATTGGAACCACACCCTCGGTGCGGTCAACATAGAGACGCCGGATCGGGCACTGGATGTGTTGAGCAACGGCTGGCTGCTCTATCAAACCATCTCCTGCCGACTGTGGGGACGCAGTGGTTTTTATCAGTCCGGCGGAGCGTACGGCTTCCGCGACCAGTTGCAGGATAGCATGGCACTGATACATACCACACCGTGGCTGGCCCGAGAGCAATTGATCCGTTGTGCCGGACGCCAGTTCCCTCAGGGCGATGTGCAGCACTGGTGGCATCCTCCCGGCGGACAGGGCGTACGCACCCATTTCTCAGATGACTATCTGTGGCTGGCCTATGCCACCTGCCGCTATGTGCTGGCCACCGGCGATACCGGCGTGCTCGACGAATCGGTACACTTTCTGGAGGGTCGTGAACCGGAAGTCCACGAGGAGGCCTGCTACGATCAGCCGCAACGCTCCAATGAATCGGCAAGCCTCTATGAACACTGCGTGCGTGCCATCAAACACGGCTTGCGCTTCGGTGAACATCAACTGCCGCTGATGGGCTGCGGCGACTGGAATGACGGCATGAATCTTGTCGGCCATGAAGGCAGAGGCGAGAGCGTCTGGCTGGCGTGGTTCCTGTTTGAGAATCTTCACCTGTTTTCAGGACTGGCGCAGAGCCGGGGCGATGATGCCTTTGCCGGACTCTGTCGCACACAGGCAGAGCAACTACAGGGCAACATCGAGGCCAACGGCTGGGACGGCAACTGGTATAAGCGAGCATGGTTCGATGACGGCACGCCACTGGGCTCGCACCTCAACGACGAATGCAAGATCGACTCGATCAGCCAGAGCTGGGCGGTCATCTCAGGCGGTGGCGATCCTGTACGTGCCCGTCAGGCGATGAAGGCTGTGGACAAACGGCTGGTGCACCGCGATACGCAGCTCATCCAGCTGTTTGCCCCCCCTTTCGATAAATCGGAGCTCGAACCCGGTTATATTAAAGGGTACGTACCCGGCGTGCGCGAAAACGGAGGTCAATACACCCATGCTGCCATCTGGGCCACCATGGCGTTTGCCATGATGGGCGATAAAAAACGCGCATGGGAATTGTTCGCCATGCTCAATCCCATCCATCGTGGCAGCAGCCCTGAAAATATCGAGCGCTACAAGGTCGAGCCGTATGTCATGAGCGCCGATATTTACGGCACACCGCCGCACACAGGCCGCGGTGGCTGGACATGGTACACCGGTGCTGCGGGCTGGATGTACCGCTTGAGCATGGAGACGCTGCTGGGGCTACATCTCGAAGTGGATCAACTGCGAATTGCACCGTGCATCCCTGCCGATTGGGAGTCGTACAAAATTCACTACCGCTTTCGCGAGACGGTTTATCACATCACTGTCAGGCGAGGCGGCAAAAAATCGGAGCATGTCAGCTGCGTGACGCTGGATGGCTCCGTGCTGCATGAAGCAGTTGAGCATGGCGCCGGACGGATACCGCTGCGTGATGATCGCCTTGAACATCGGGTTGAAGTGGATTTGGGCTAAGAATGAAGAGATGAGGCTTACCATTCTCATAACAGGATCATAAGACAAAGGAGAAGCAGATGCGCAAACAGATGACCGGGCTGGTGATGTCAAGAGAGGCGGAAAATCGGCAGGCTGAAGAGGACCTCCACTGGCTGGATATCGATGCCATTGCCACCGCCGAGATCAGTTCCGAAGAAGCGGCGCATCCATTCGAGTCGGCACTGGTTGCCGGTGATGGCGGCTGGAAGGCGGCGGAGAATGGGGAGCAGAGACTCAAACTGCTGTTTGATACACCGCAACACCTGACAAAGATTCGCCTGATCTTTCAGGAGGATGAGCAGGAACGGATACAGGAGTATGTGTTACGCTGGAGTCCCGATGGCAACATCTATCATGATATCGTGCGCCAGCAGTATAACTTCAGCTCACCAGACTCTACCCGCCAGCAGAACACCTATAACGTGCACCTGCTGGCTGTAACCGGGCTGGAGCTGCACATCGTCCCCGACATCAGCCGCGGCAATGCCCGCGCATCGCTGACCGAGTGGCGCATCGCCTGAGTTCAATAAGGAGATGCTGATTAATTGGCGTCCTGCCAATAATCAGCGCTTCCATAAGGAGCCGTTGATCCATTCCTGTTCGCACGATTTTTTACTATCCTGCAGGAGAAACGCGCGAGGAGATGCCAATGCTTCAGGGCGAACGGCTGAACGGTTATTCACATCTATTGGGTACGGTATTGGCCGTGGCCGGTACCGTGCTGCTGCTGATCAAGGCGGGGATGGGCGGCGATATCCGGAAGATTGTCAGCACCGGCATCTATGCCGCTACCCTGCTACTGCTCTACCTCTCTTCAACCTTCTATCACAGTCTTGGCGAAGGGGCGGCCAGGCGGCTGTTTCTCAAGCTCGACCATCTCGCCATCTATCTGCTGATCGCAGGCACCTACACGCCGTTTACGCTGGTAACCCTGCGCGGCGCATGGGGCTGGACGCTGTTCGGCATCGTCTGGGGGCTGGCAGCAGTGGGGATCGTACTCGATCTGTTTCACCGTAAAGGGCTGCGCTGGATGCAGATGATCATCTATCTGGTGATGGGCTGGATCGTGGTGATTGCATGGCCGCAGCTTGTTGAGGCGCTGGAACCGGCCGGCATCGCCTGGCTGGTAGCCGGCGGGGTGGTTTATACCCTCGGTACAATCTTTTACGGCCTCGATAAGCGCATGCGCCACGCCCACGGCATCTGGCACCTGTTCGTACTCGGCGGCAGCACCTGCCATTTCATCGCCGTGTTCGTTTATGTGGTTTGAATATAGCAAACAGTCACCGTGACTCCGACCTGATAACAGACATTCCTAAGAATCGGAAAAGCGCATAGCGTTGCGGGATGCCTGCAACCCCTTCTCCGAACACTCTTCTGATCCGCATCACCAACATTGCTGTTGAACTGGAAGATTCCGATGCGGCAATCGGGAACCGGATTGCCGGTCTGCTCAAACTCAAGTCTGAAGAGATCAGAACATGGCAAATCGTTCGCAAGGCGGTGGATGCGAGAAAAAAGAGCCATATCCATTTCGTCTGCACGATTGAGTGCAGTGTCTCATCAGATACGAACCCGAAACTGCCGCCGCAGGCGCAGATCGTGGAACGGTCACGGCTCGACATCAGCAAGCCGGAACTGCTGAACAGGTCTGCAAACCCGAAAGAGCATGTGATCGTTGTCGGCAGCGGTCCGGCAGGGCTCTTTGCAGCGCTGGCACTGATTGAAGCAGGTATACAGGTGACGCTGCTGGAGCGGGGCAGGCCGGTTGAGAGCCGTATGCGTGACATCGGCAGACTGCGCAGCCGGGGCGAGCTGAACCCGGAGAGCAATATCTGCTTCGGTGAGGGCGGTGCAGGCACCTATACCGATGGCAAGCTCTACACCCGTATCAAGCACCCCTACGTGCGCTGGGTGCTGAACGAGTTTGTCCGCTTTGGTGCAGACAGGGACATTCTTATCGATGCACATCCGCACCTCGGAACAGACCGGCTGGTTCGCATTATCCGCAGCATGCGGGAACATCTCATTGAACAGGGCGTGGATTACCGCTTCGAGACGCGCGTGGATGCCCTGCTGACGGAAGACGGAAAGATCAGGGGTGTCCGGTGTGCATCGGGAGAAGAGATCGCTGCCGGCAGCGTTGTGCTTGCCATCGGCCACTCCGCCCGCGATACCTTCGAACACCTCCAGGCCATCGGTATTGCCATGCAGGCGAAGGAGTTTGCCGTCGGCGTGCGTGCCGAACATGCACAGGCGTGGGTCAACGAGTGCCAGTTCGGCCCGGCGGGAACGTCTGAAAAACTGGGTGCTGCCGAATACAGCCTCACCCATCAGGCCAGAGATCCCTATATGGAGAGGCGTGGCATCTACAGCTTCTGCATGTGCCCCGGCGGCCTGATTGTCCCCTCACCCACAGAAAACGGCATGATGGCGATCAACGGCATGAGCAATGCCAGACGCACCAGCCCGCTGGCCAATTCAGGTATTGTTGTTCAGATCACGCCCGATGACATTGCCCGACACGGACTGGGGGCAGACCCTCTCTGCGGCATCCGCATGCAGCGGGAACTGGAACTGAAGACGTTTGCAATGACAACGCAGCCCTATGCGGCACCTGCCATGCGTATCGCAGACTTCGTGGCGAAAAAGGCAACCGGACTACTGGCCACCAGCCGCTTCAAGCCGGGTGTGGAAGCAACCGATCTGTGGGAGTTGATTCCCGGCTGGCTGGCCGGCCCCCTGGCGGAAGGGCTGACCGCCTTTGACCGCAAGATGAGGGGGTTTGTAACCAGTGATGCCAACATCCTTGCCATGGAGTCACGCACCAGCTCTCCGATCCGCATTACACGCGGTGAGGATATGCAGTCGGTCAACCTGAACGGGCTCTATCCGGCAGGAGAGGGTGCAGGCTATGCAGGCGGTATTGTTTCAGCCGCTGTGGATGGACTGAAGGCAGCAGAAAAGATCATCAGCCAAACCTGAAACCCAGGCAATTTCACCACAGAGACACAGAGAAGAGATGGATATAGAGGCACCGGTCGCAGTTTAAGTCATCTGGTTCTGTCATTCCCGCGAAAGCGGAAATCCATAGATTCCGGGTCTGGCCCGGAATGACGTATTTCGACCTGTGCCGGATTCCTCTCTCTCTTTGTGCCTTTGTGTCTTTGTGGTTGTTTTTCTCTTTTTCACTCTATGCCTGAAGGTAAATCGTGCAGCGAGAGAGGCTCCCCTGGGGGACTGTGGTGAAAAATAATTTAGTCGCCTAAGCCCAGCACATCGCGCATATCATACCAGCCGGGTTTCCGGCCATTGAGCCATCCGGCCGCACGCGCAGCACCGCGGGCGAATACCATCCGGTCCGCCGCCATATGGCCGATCTCGATACGCTCTTCTTCAGAGATAAACATCGCCTTGTGCTCACCGGCAATGTTACCGGCGCGCACAACTGAAAAACCGATGGTTCCCGGTTTTCTGGCTCCGGTCATCCCCTCACGGACATAAACGGCAGCAGCATCAAGGCTTACACCGCGCCCTTCAGCCAGAGCACGCCCCATAGCCAGTGCCGTACCACTTGGCGCATCCACCTTGTGCTTGTGGTGCGCCTCAAAAATCTCGGCATCATAGTCAGGGCCAAGCACTTCTGCCGCCTGCCTGATCAGGTTCAGTGCAAGAGTCACCCCCACGGAGTAGTTGGCCGCCATCACCACTGAAGAGTCTGCGAGAACCTGTTTTAATTCATCAAGCTGTTCTGCTGAAAAGCCGGTGGTTCCGATCACCATTCGCATGCCGTGCTCAGCTGCAAACCTTGCATGCGCAAGCGTCGCTTTCGGGGTGGTAAAATCAATCACCACATCCGCATCGGCACAGTTTTCAATATTGTCAGTTAACAGAACCGCAAGTGTCTCGATACCTGCCAGTTCGCCGGCATCCCTCCCAAGAGATTCGGATCCGGGATGTTCGGTTGCGCCTGCAAGCTCCATCCCTTTGGCTTCGGTTACCGCACGGACCAGCATGCGCCCCATGCGCCCGGACGCTCCTGAAACAATGACTCTTACGCTTTTAGTACTCATCACTTTACCTCGCGTGCAAGATCATCCCAGAAATCTTTCACCTTACCAAGAAATGATGAGCGCTCGGGATAGACTTCATCGCCGGCCTCTTCGGCAAATTTGCGCAGACATGCCTCCTGTTTGTCGCTCAGCTTCTTCGGCACCGCAATCTGTACCCGTACATAAAGATCGCCGGTATGGCCTGTACGAACATCCGGCACGCCATTACCACGCAACCGGAAAACCCGGCCCCCTTCAGTGCCTGCAGGAATACGAATCTTGACCCTGCCTGTCAGCGTTGGCGCCTCAACTTCAGCCCCCAGTGCCGCCTGCGGGAAGGTGATCGGCATCGTGCAGTGAAGGTCGGCACCATCACGCTCAAAAATCCTGTGCTCTTTCAGTGAAATAACGATGTAGAGGTCGCCCGTTGGCCCGCCCTGTTCACCCGCCTCACCTTCACCGGAAACACGGACCTGAGCGCCGTGATAAACGCCGGCCGGAATCTTCACTTTCAGCTTCTTGTTGACCCTCTTGCGCCCCGCTCCGCCACAGGTAATACATGGCGACTCAATCTTTTTACCTGACCCATGGCAGCTCGGGCATGTTCTGCGCACCGCGAAAAAACCCTGGCTCATCTGAACCTGACCATGGCCTCCACAGGTCGGGCATGGAATCGGGTTGGTGCCCGGACGGGCGCCGGAACCACTGCAGGTGTCACACCGGGCATGTCTGGGAATTGTCAGCTCGACTTCCTTGCCTGTGGCAGCCTCTTCCAGTGAAATAGTTAAATCATAACGCAGATCCGCGCCGCGATTACTCTGCTGCCTGCCGCCGAAACCGAACGCTTCGCCGAACACATCACCAAAAAGATCGCCAAAATCGCGGTATGCGTGTGAATCCTGGAATCCTCCCGCGCCAAAACCGCCCATCTGGTCATCGACGCCGGCATGGCCATAACGATCATAACGGGAGCGCTTGCTCTCATCGGAGAGCACCTCATAGGCCTCGGTTGCTTCACGGAATTTTTCTGCCGCAGTGTCATCACCCGCATTGCGATCAGGGTGATATTTCATGGCAAGCTTTCGATATGAACGCTTGATGGTATTGGCATCGGCATCTTTTTCGACACCCAGTATCTCGTAGTAATCCCGTTTAGTTGTCACGCACTCTCCCAGCTATCCAAATCCATTTTTACCACAGTCCCCCAGGGGAGCCTCTCTCGCTGCGCGATTCACCTTCAGACATAGAGGCGCAGAGTGAAAAAGCTAAAAACAACCACAAAGACACAAAGGCACAAAGAAGAGAGGAATCCGGTACAGGTCGAAATGCGTCATTCCGGGCCAGACCCGGAATCCATGGATTTCCGCTTTCGCGGGAATGACAGAACCAAATGACTCAAACTGCGACCGGCGGCTCTATATTCATCTCTTCTTTGTGCCTCTGTGTCTCTGTGGTTAATTATCAGCCCTGTTTCTTGTCGTTCTCATCCACAACTTCAGCATCAACCACATCATCGCCCGCCTTGCCCGATGTGCCGGTAGCCCCGCCTGCAGAGCCCTCCGCATCACCACCGGTTTCAGACTCGGCCTGCATTTTCTGGTAGATCGCTTCACCCAGCTTCTGCGACTTTTCAGCCAGATTCTCTTCGGCCTTCTTGATCGCGTCAGTGTCATCGCCTTCCAGAGCCTTCTTTAACTCTTCCAGCGCATCCTCGATAGCCTTGCGGGTATCTTCATCAACCGCTTCACCATGCTCTTTCAGAGACTTCTCTGTCGCATAGACAAGCTGATCGGCACGATTACGCTCCTCGATCTTCTCTTTCAGCGCCTTATCGCTTTCAGCATTGGCTTCGGCATCACGCTGCATCTTTTCGATCTCCTCCTTGGAGAGACCTGAGCCGGACTCAATACGAATCGAAGTCTCCTTACCGGTACCCTTATCCTTGGCATGAACATGCATAATGCCATTGGCATCAATATCGAATGTCACCTCAATCTGAGGCATGCCGCGTGGAGCCGGAGCAATACCCTCTAGATTAAACAGGCCCAACTGTTTGTTCGCCGAGAAGATATCACGCTCGCCCTGCGCCACTTTAATGGTTACAGCCGTCTGGTTGTCGGCAGCCGTGGTGTAGGTCTGGCTCTTCTTGGTCGGGATGGTGGTGTTCTTGTCAATAATCTTGTTGAACAGGCCGCCTTCAACCTCGATACCGAGGCTCAACGGGGTAACGTCGAGCAGCAGTACATCGGTTACTTCACCGGTCAGTACCGCACCCTGAATGGCCGCGCCAATCGCCACCACCTCATCCGGGTTCACCCCCTTGTGAGGCTCCCGGCCGAAAAACTCCTTCACCTTCTGCTGTACCAGCGGCATGCGGGTCATACCGCCGACCAGCACCACTTCATGGATATCAGCGGTTTTCACACCGGCATCCTTGATCGCCTGGGCACATGGCTTAAGGGATTTCTCAACCAGGTCACCGACCAGACTCTCAAGCTTTGCACGGGAGAGCTTAATAAGCAGGTGCTTCGGTCCTGATGCGTCAGCGGTAATGAATGGAAGGTTTACCTCTGTCTGCTGTGCCGACGAGAGCTCCATTTTCGCCTTCTCAGCCGCCTCTTTCAGCCGCTGCAGCGCCAGCTTGTCTTTGGTCAGATCGATGCCGTGCTCCTTCTTGAACTCATCAGCCAGGTATTTGATCAGAATCTGATCAAAGTCCTCGCCACCGAGGAAGGTATCGCCATTGGTCGCCTTCACCTCGAACACGCCGTCGCCAATCTCAAGGATCGAGATATCAAAAGTACCGCCACCCAGGTCATAAACAGCAATCAGGTGGTTCTCTTCGGTCTTGTCGAGGCCATAGGCGAGTGCCGAGGCTGTCGGTTCATTAATGATGCGCAGCACGTTCAGGCCTGCGATCGCGCCGGCATCCTTGGTTGCCTGACGCTGGGAATCGTTGAAGTAGGCAGGTACGGTAATCACCGCATCCTTTACCGGCTCGCCCAGATAATCCTCAGCCGTCTTCTTCATCTTCTGCAGGATTACGGCAGAGACCTCCTGCGGACTCATCTTCTTACCGTCTGCTTCAAGCCATGCATCGCCGTTATCGGCTGCAACAATCGGATAGGAGACCAGCTCGCGATGATGTTTGGCCTCAGCCGAATCGAATTTGCGACCAATCAGGCGCTTGACCGCATAAAAAGTCTTATCCGGGTTGGTCACCATCTGGCGCTTGGCCGGTGCGCCGACCAGACGTTCAGCAGCATAGGCCACAACGGAAGGTGTGGTGTTATCACCTTCGCTGTTGGCAATCACTCTGGCCTTATCGCCTTCCATTACGGCCACACACGAGTTGGTGGTGCCGAGGTCAATTCCAATTACTTTACCCATCTCAAATCTCCTGAATCGGCCCTGGCCGAACAATTTAAAAATCTGTTATCTGCTTTATGGGGGCACGATTAACAGGATTCAACCCCCCCTCTACAAATTAATTAACGCCGGATATTTCACCACAGAGACACAGAGACACAGAGACACAGAGACACAGAGACACAGAGACACAGAGACACAGAG
>JAVVEJ010000018.1:0-6705 GCA_032251395.1 Mariprofundaceae bacterium | reverse complement strand
AAAAAAAGAAATAACCATGACGTATAAAAACTTGATGGGAAATAGATGGAAAACGCTTGTCTGCGTTTACCCACGCAATCCGCGTCAAAACAGCCTCTCTTTGTATATCTCTTCTTCGTGTCTCTGTGTCTCTGTGGTAAATTACTCCTCTCTTAAATCAAGCCGGGCCGCTGGAAACCAGAACTCTGGCAGGCCTGATCAGGCGGCCGTGCAGCGTATAACCTGCCACATGCTGGGCAATGACAGTGCCTTCAGGCTCATCACTCGGCATCTGGGAGAGCGCCTCATGTTTGTGCGGATCAAACATCTCACCCACGGCATCGATCCGCTTGAGTTCAAACTTCTCCATCATGGCGCTCCAGGAGTCAAACGTGAGCTTCACGCCTTCGCGCAGGCCGGCTTCATTGCCCTCCTCAACCTCCAGTGCACGCTCGAGATTATCAACCACATCAAGCAGTGAAGTTGAGAATCTCTCTATTGCAAACTTGCGCGACTCCTCAATTTCCCGGGCCGTACGCTTACGCAGATTATCCATCTCTGCATGCGTCCGCAGCAGCTTGTCTGTCAGCTCTGCAATCTCTTCCCGGGCAACAGCGAGCGCATCTTCCTGCTCTGCGGCTTCATCCGGCTTTGCTGCCGATTTTGCCTCTTTGGAAAGATCTTTTTGCCTGTGCATATCTTTACCTGCATGTTTCTTCTGACTCATCGATTTCCTCCCAGCACCCGGCTCACCCAGCGTGCCGTACAATCTACAATCGGTAACACCCGGTCATAATGCATCCGTTTCGGACCAATCACGCCAAGTGTTCCAAGAACCCTGCCCTCACCCTCATAACGGGAGAGAACAACCGAGACCTCATCCATATCAACCAGCGCATGTTCACGACCGATAAAAACCTTTACGCCATGTTCTGAATGTTCAACCTGTTCAATCAGCCTTAACAGCTCCTCTTTATCTTCAAATGCCAGAAAGAGTGAACGCACGGTCTCAATCACGCCGAACTCCGGCATCTTCAACAGCTGACTCTGACCACTGAAGATCAGGCTACTCTTTCCCTCTGTAGGGCTTTCGGCCCACTGTTTCAACTCCCCCAGCAACTGGCGGATGCGCAGACGGTCGTGGTCCATCTCCCTGACCAGCCTGTTGCGCACCTCCTCAAGGCTGCAATGGGAGAGCAGTTCTGACAGGCTCCTGGAAATATCAGTCAACCGGCTATCACTCAACTGAGCATCACGCCGGACCAGCCGGTTCTGAACCTCGCCTGCATTGGAGACAATCACAGCAAGAATCTGCTCACTGGATATGGGAACAAGTTCAATCTTCCTGACGTGTCTGAAATCAGGCTCATGAACGGAGACCAGACCTGCAAAACTTGTCAGGCTTGCCAGCTCCTCGGTGGCCTGCTGCAGAAGCTGCTTGATATCCCTCTCCGCTCTCAGATGAGTGCTGACCGAGGCACTGAACCGCTCATGCAGATCCGGATCGACTACCATCAACGAATCGACAAAATAACGCAACCCGCTGTCGGTCGGCTTTCGGCCCGCCGAGGTGTGCGGAGAGCAGAGCAGACCCATCCGCTCCAGATCAGCCATTGCATTGCGAATCGATGCCGGGCTCAACCCCAGATCAACACGTTCGGAAAGCACGCGCGAACCGACTGCCTGTCCTGTATCAAGATAGGCTTTTACCACTTCACCAAGAATGAATTCGTGACGCTCTTTCACAGACCTTAATGACCTCTGACTGACTGGCTATTCAGGCCAGTTTCTGAAGAGCTGGCACTCTATCGACCGGAGTGCTATTGGCAAATTTAATTGAGATGCAGAATGCGGGATGACTGCTGGTCCACTTACTCAATTGCGTCATGCCGGGCTCGACCCGGCATCCATAGATTCCCGCTTTCGCGGGAATGACGAACAGTCCAATTGGGTGTTGATGTCCGTCACACTTCAGATCAGCGAAACCCACGATGGTGCAGTTCCCGCCAGACGTGAGCCTTACGTTACCCGGTACAGCAGTCATCCCGTATCTAACAAGTTGACATCACCTCCCCCCGTTTTATACTGCGCCGCCCACCGAATTGGGCTTTTATGATTTTGAGTTATGGAGTTTGGCCATGCGCACTTGGACCGTCCGTCCCGGAGACATCGAACGTAAATGGTATATTGTTGACGCGGAAGATCTGATTCTGGGTCGCCTGTCAACTGAAATTGCCAGAATTCTGCGCGGCAAACACCGTCCGCAGTATACCCCGCATGCAGACTGCGGCGATCATGTGATTGTGATCAATGCTGAGAAGATAAAAGTAACTGGCCGTAAAGAGGCGCAGAAGACTTACTATCGTCACTCTCAGTACCCGGGCGGGTTGAAAAGCATCACGCTTGAGAAGCAGCGTGAGCGTTTTCCGGAGAGAATTATTGAACTGGCAGTCAAAGGCATGATGCCCAAGAATTCACTGGGCCGTTCCATGCTGAAGAAGCTGAAGGTCTATGTGGGTTCCGATCACCCGCATGCTGCTCAACAGCCAGAAACACTGAAGCTTAACTAAGCGTACCGGTCACAAGGAATATATTAATATGTCAGATACATTTTACCGTGGAACAGGCCGTCGTAAGTCCAGCGTGGCCCGAGTAATGATTCAGCCAGGCAGTGGTAAGGTTAACATCAACAACCGTACCATCGAAGATTTCTTCCCCATCGAAATCATTCGTCAGGAAGCACTTTCACCGCTGGCACTCACCCAGCTGATCGATCGCATTGATGTGCGCGTGAAGGTTGCCGGCGGCGGTGTTTCCGGACAGGCAGGTGCAGTACGCCATGGCATAGCTCGCGCCCTGCTTGAATATGACTCAGGTCTTCGTCCGCAGCTGAAGGCTGAAGGCTTCCTGACCCGTGACGCCCGCACTGTTGAACGCAAGAAGCCCGGCCTGAAAAAGGCCCGCCGCGCTCCACAGTTCTCGAAGCGTTAGTTCGACATTTACCACTATTCAGGGAGGACCTCCGGCAGGTCCTCCTTTTTTTTTTATTTTAGCAATCTGACAAAACCGGTTAGGCTCTCTCTATGCAACAGCCCATAGAGAACAGACCGAGCGCAGGGCAGAGCCAGACCGGCCAGTCACTTTCACGCTTTCTACTTTTCTCCATGGGCGTGCTGGCCTTCTTCTCCTGTTTCAACTACTCCCAGAATCTTAAGATACTGGCTCTTGTTCAGTTTCTGGTGCTTCTGACGCTGCCTCCCGTCTACTACTGGCTGAGAAGGGGTGCATCACTGGGCATCATCAAGCATCTGATCGGTTTTGACGCGCTGGTGATTTTTGTTCCACTCATGTTCGTTCCGACCGCAGACAATACCGGTATCTACTGGATTTTCGGCTACCCGATGATTGTCTTCTTCTTTCTCGGCACCCGCACCGGATTTGCCTGGACCATCATCTATCTGCTGATAATCGTCGCAGGCGCCCTGCTGAGCCATCTTGGGCTGCTTACGCTCTACTACACTCCGTTGCAAACAGCCCTGGCCCTGATTGAAGCCGTCGTTTTCACTGCCATCGGCTACCTCTTTGCATCGGATCGCGAAAGGGCTGAAAGGCAGCAGCAGTCACATCTGCAGTATCTGGAAAACATTGACCGTTTCGAGACAGAACTGCACGCAGAGATCGACATAGAGAAAAACATCAATAACGCCCTTGCCCTGATGCTGCAGATATTTGACTGTCAGCGGGCCTGGATTCTTTATCCCTGCGATCCTTCCGCACCCTGCTGGCATATACCATATGAACAGACTCAACCCGGCTATCCAGGTGTATTGGCGGATGGTGAATCCATTCCTTCAACCGAAAGTAATATTCAGATAATCAAGGCGGCCCTGGCCAGCGACGGCCCCGTTTGCTTTAGCAATGTCAACGTAACATCACCGGGAGAGGCCAAACTCGACAAGTACACCATTAAATCCCAGGTGCTGAAGGTGATCCGGCCCGCCAGTGGCCAACCATGGCTGCTCGGGCTGCACAACTGCGAACGGGAAGCCGCATATACAGACAAGCAGTTACGGCTGTTTCAGGATATTGGCAACCGCTTTGAAGCAGCCCTGAACCAGATGCTTCTCTACCGCAAACTGCACAAAAGTGAGCAGCATTTAAGGCAGGCCCAGACAATTGCCCATATTGGCAGCTGGAGATCTGACATGGCAGGCCGGATTACGTGGTCGGATGAGACGTACAGAATCTACGGCGTCTCTCCTGAAACCTTCACGCCAACCACTGAAACATTTATCAGCCTGATACACCCCGATGACCAGGCTGCCATGCAGGCATGGATAGATGCCTGTGCTTCAGGAGAGAAGCCGGGACCACTGGAATTCCGCTGCGTTCGCCCCGACGGTGCTATTTGTTATATTGAGAGTCAGGGCGGGCTGGTCGCCGATGCCGGGGGCGGAGCCGATTACATGACCGGGACCGCTCAGGATATCACCGAGCGCAAACAGGCGGAAGAAGCGCTGAAACTCACCCAGTTCTCGCTCGAGCATGCCCCGGATGCAGTCTACTGGATGGAGCCGAGCGGCCAGTTTCTCTATGTAAACGAAATGGCCTGCCGCACCCTTGGTTATACCCATGAAGAACTGCTCTCCATGGGCGTAGAGGACATTGACCCCAGCATGCCGGACGGGGTTCCGCCGAAAATGGCTCAGGCAACAAAAGAAGTGGGAATTAGCCGGATAGAAACACAACACCGGGCGAAAGATGGCCGTATCATTCCAGTCGAAGTCATGGTGGCCTTCATTGAATACGGGAGCAAAGAGTATCACTGCGCATTTGCACGCGACATCACCGAACGCAAGCTGGTTGAAGAGGCTCTTGCGGAGAAGCAGGCCCAGCATGATGAGGCACAGCGTATCGCCCATCTTGGCAGCTGGAAATGGGGTATCACTGACCATTCGGTTTTATGGTCGGATGAAATGTACCGTATCTTCGGCGTCAGTCAGGCAAACTTCAACCCAAGCTATGACAACTTTCTGTCGCTTGTGCATCCTGACGACAGGGAGCGGGTGGCCGGGATTGTTGCCAGCTGCCTGTCTCGATGTGATTTTTACGATGTCGAACACCGTATTGTGCGTCCTGATGGGGCAGAACGCTGCGTTCACGCCCAGGCAAATGTGAACTGTAACGATCAGGGAGAGTCCCTGTATATGGTCGGAACAGTACAGGACATCACCGAGAGCAAAAGAGCGAAAGAGGAGCTGGAACAGTCAGAACAGAATCTTCGCCTGGCTATCAAACAGGCAGAAGCGGCAAGCCATGCAAAAAGTGAATTTCTCTCCGTAATGAGCCATGAGCTGCGTACACCGCTGCACGGCATAATCGGTCTTCAGAAGCTGATCAGCGCCGATGCCGGGCAGCTGAGCAGTGAACATCAGGAAAACCTGCTGCTGGCACAGCAGTCAGCCAAGTCACTTCGCGCACTGGTCAGTGATGTTCTCGATCTGGCCAAAATTGAATCCGGCAACATGGAGCTCGTCAAAAAACCGTTCGAACTGAAAAGCTGCATCTGCGATGCCCTTGTACCATTTGTTCTCACCGCCCGGGAAAAAGGGATCACCCTCTCCCTGCATCTGGAAAATACTCCCGAAACCATCATCAGCGATGAATCGCGCCTGCGACAGGTGCTGCTCAACCTTGTCGGCAACGCTGTTAAATTTACAGAGCATGGTGAGGTCTCCGTTCACGTTTTCGAGCAGGAGGGGCTGCTTCTCTTTTCAGTCAGGGATACAGGCATCGGCATTTCCAGACAGGATCTGGAGCATATTTTCGAACCCTTTGTGCAGGCAACGAACAGCTCTCAACCGGAACATACAGGAACAGGGCTCGGCACAACCATTGTAAAACGCTTTGTAGATCTGATGGAGGGCAATATTGAAGCCTCCAGCAACCCGGGTAAGGGAAGCTGCTTCCACTTTACAATTCCGTGCCACCCTGTCGGCAGTAAGCGTATTGGCCACCACAGCGACTCGATGGAGAAACTGTTTGCCTCCCCCCCCGCTGTAAAAGAAGAGAAGAGTGAATCCATGCCGGCACTTCGGGTGCTGCTGGCCGAAGATGATCCGATCGGGCAACGCATTGCAACCCGGAAGCTCTCAATGGCAGGCATGAAAGTTGACGCTGTAAGCAATGGTGAGAGAGCCTGGGAGAAGATGCAGAGCCAGCCGTATGACCTGTTGCTGACCGACGTTCGCATGCCGGGCATGAATGGTATTACACTGACAAAAAAAATCCGGGCCATGGAGAAGCGGTTTGGTAAACCCCCTCTTCCCATTATTGGATTAAGCGCCTATGCGGTTGAAGATGTTGCCAGACAGTGTCTTGAAGCGGGCATGAATCACTTCATGACCAAACCGGTTGATCCCGAGACCATTCTCTCCACTATCATCAACAAGGCCTCCCGGTAAAGTGCGCCAGCACCTCTCATTCTGAGTCTGGAAAGCCGACCTGGATGGCTACCAGCCGCCTTTGTCATTCCAGCGCATGCTGGACAAAAAGGCAGGACAGCCGGATTCATGGTGTACATCCATGTACATCACCCCTTTGGGCGTTACACGTGCAGTTGCACTCTCCTGTGCAACTGTGGACGGACTTCAGGCCGCCCGAAGGGTGAAGGGCAAGGATGCCCCGAATCACAAATCTACAGGACAGTAGATTTGGACGGCTGCA
>JAVVEJ010000017.1:0-48422 GCA_032251395.1 Mariprofundaceae bacterium | reverse complement strand
TATGTCCCCGGAACAAGGTATTATGTCCCCGGAACAATGGAACAATCGGAAGCCGTATCAGCTCCAGGTATCCAACCTTTAGTCACCTGGGGACGGTTGTGCTTTGCCGAATAATTTTGCTTCAACTTCGTGAATGGGGATACCTTGCCCGGCATCAATCTCTGAACTGCCTTGCAGAACGGCGCGAATAAAGCGGCGTTTTTCGTTCAATCTCTTTTTTCGAGCTGAATCTTGCGAATGCATAATGGGTTAAATGTTGAAGTCGCCTGTAAAGACTGTTTCAACAGAGCCTTCAAGAATCAGATTGTCGGGCGAGCCTGAAACAGTGACTTCACCGCCCGGCATTTCGATGGTCTGCGGGCGAGTATGCCCCTCGACATGCCAGATGGCAGCCGTAGCGGCACAGGCACCACTTCCACATGCAGGCGTGCGGCCTGCACCGCGCTCGATGATATCCAGATAGACATGGTCGGCGATCTGGCCGGTGATGATCTCAATATTTATATCCTCGGGGAACGATTCGGTTGCCTCGAAAAAGACGCGATGCTTATTTCCAATAGCAATATCGACATGCGCTTCGGTCTTCTCACCGACTTTCGCTTCACCCATCTCCACGGCGATGCCGTTTTCAGTGCGCCGTGCCATTACGGTGCGGTCAGCCAGTGCGATGGTGACTGCATCCTTGCCAAGTTCACGTATCAGCAGGTCACCAACGCAGCGCAGGCCATTGCCGCAGTTGGCCGCTTCGGAGCCATCACTGTTGAATATCTGCATGGCGGCATCGGCGGATTGTTCCCTGTTGGCGGAAGGGTGGAGAACCAGCAACTGGTCGCAACCGATGCCGTAGCGGCGTTCGGTGACGGCGCGGATAAAATCCTCGCTCAGTTCCGGCAGTTCGTTGCTCAGACCGTTGAGAATGACAAAGTCATTGCCCTGTGCCTGCATTTTGGTGAACGGGATCATGTGCATGAATTTACCACAGAGAGACAGCGTTCACAGAGAAAGATATTCGTCATGCCCGAACCGATCGGGCATCCGGCTACGCGTTACAATGAAACGGGTTCCCGCCTTCGCGGGAATGGCGAAGAACATGCATCTTATCATGGTTTCAATCACTCTTTTCTGTGTTCGACTTCTACAGTTGTGTAAACGCCGCCGCGGACGTTAAAAACTGCCTGAAGCTTGAGATGGCGCGGATCAAGCAGCTTGATCAGCTCGTCAGCAATCATGTTGGTTACCTGTTCATGGAAGTGTCCCTCATCGCGGAAGCTCCAGTAGTAGAGTTTCAGGGATTTAAGCTCAACACAGAGCTGGTCCGGCACGTAGTCGAGTTTGATCTCGGCAAAATCGGGCTGGCCTGTTTTCGGGCAGAGGCAGGTAAATTCCGGTGAGTCGATCCTGATATGGTAGTCACGTTCCGGATTCGGATTGGGGAATGTCTCCAGATCTTTTGCTGGCCTGTTGATATTGGCACCAAGCTTTTCACTCATCGGTTAAACCTCAAAATTTTCAATAATATCAATATAGATTCGGGTCAGGCTCTCCAGCTCGTGCACAGCAACACACTCTCCCACCTGATGGATGGTGCTGTTGGTCAGCCCGAGCTCAACAACCGGCACACCTGCTGCGGCAAGAAAGCGGCCGTCCGAGGTGCCGCCACCGGTATCGCGAATGGTTTCGATGCCGGCAGTTCGCTGGATGGATGCGCAAACCTGGTCGAGAAACGGGCCGTCATCCGTTGCAAAGGCCGTGGCCTGATGCTGGATATCCAGCTCCACTACCGCATCTCCAACTGCTGTCCGGACACGTTCGCAGATACCGTCAAAATCAATACCGGGATTATAGCGGATATCGACCGTTGCCTGGCATGTTCCCGGAATCACGTTCATGGCACCGGTGCCGGCTGCCAGGTTGGTGATCTGGCATGAGGTAGGGGGAAACCCCGCTGCTGTTTTACCCCAGTCGATTAAAGCGATGCGACTCAGAACAGGAGCGGCAATATGGATGGCATTGTCGGCATCATCCGGATAGGCCGAGTGGCCCTGCTTGCCGATGATGTTCATAACGATCTGCACAACACCACGGCGGCCACGGCGAATAACATCGCCCACCTGTGTGGAGCTGGAGGGTTCGCCGACAATAGCTGCATCGGGGAGCGAATGATGGTGTTGCATGAACTCCACAATCCGGATGGTGCCATCAATCGAGTCACCCTCCTCATCGGAGGTGATCAGCAGCTGCAGGGTGGGGATTGGCGTGAACAGGGAGCAGAGGTGCGATACTGCTGTAATCCAGCAGGCTACGGCACCCTTCATATCCTGCGCACCACGCCCGTGGAGAATCCCCGCCTCAACAACGCCTGCAAAGGGAGGGTGCGGCCACTCTTCCACAGGCCCTGTTGGCACCACATCGGTATGCCCTGCAAAGGCCAGAGTGCCCGGCAGCTCACCCATACGGGTATAGATACTGTTGGTGATGCCACCGGCATTGACCTGGGTGCGTACAAAGCCAAGCGGTGCCAGCAGTGATTCAATATAATCCTGGCAACCGCCATCCTCAGGTGTTACGGACGCCCTGCGGATCAGTTTGACGGCAATTTGTGTGGCGGTTTCGCGCATCGGTGCACCCTAATCAAAAGTGGTGTCGGGCGGTACTGTGAATTCAGACAGGGAATGAATAACTCAGCCGGATTCGGAACCGCCGGCACCCAGACGATAGGCCTCCAGAAGGGCTTTTCTCAGATCGGCATGCTCTTCAAGCTGCTCAATTCCCATACAGCGTGTGGCAACATCCTGCATCAGGTTGTGCACCTTTCTTTCATGCCATCTGGTCTGGAAGCCCTCACTGTCAAAAACACCATCATGGACGAATTCAGCGACCATGCCTTCGGCCTCGTTAAACTCAAGCTCTCCCATCATCATCACGTCATACTCATACGAGTGGACATCAATCCGGTTCTCATTGGCCAGATGGGTGTAGAGGCAGGGGATTGAGCCTTTTTCCATCATCTCATCCAGATTGATACGGCAAGCTGGTCGAAAAGTTTTGCCCTTAAAGGAGAACGGCAGGGTAATGGTGAGAAGGCTGGCCTGATTCACATGCCATCCTTTTTGTCACTTTCTCTGCTTTTGCCGCCAAAAAAGAGAAAGTAGAGGCCGAACACAACGGTTGGTGCCCATACAAAAATGCGTTTAATACGCATATCAGGCCACTGTATCAGAGCAAACGCATCAAGCCCCATCACAGCAAGCCATAATAGCATAAAGGCAAGGCCGGCTATTTTAACATATCTGCTCACTACCCGGCCTCATTTGCCGAAACTCTCTTCTCAGCCATGGCATGCCTCAATGACCTGGACCGAGTCACCTTCCGGGTCAATCAGCGGCGTTCGGTTTTCTACAATTTCGATTGGAAGATGGGCGATACCGGACACCTCATCACCATGCATGGCTGCAGAAGTTACCATTCCGACCTCAACCGTAGTTGACAGGGGGCAGGGGAGTGTTGACGGAAGCGATTCAAGCCGGACGCGGTAGAGCCTCTTTTTGATGCCGCCACGCCACTGCATTCGGCTGGTCACCTCCTGGCCTACGTAACACCCCTTCTCAAAACTGACGCCTTCAAACTCAATCAGATTGGCATTGAGCGGGAATATCTTTTCGTTCCAGTCAATACCGCAGGCCGGAATCCCCCTGATAATGCGTGCTGCCCGGATGGTTGTTTCGTCAACCGGATGTTCAGGTTGTGCCAGCAGCGGCGTTGTATTATCTGTAACTATCCAGACACCGTTTCCGGCAGCTTCGGCCATGCGTATGATAAACTGCTCACTGCCGGCCACAGAGCTCATCGACAGGCGGCTCTCTGCCGGAACAGGAAGATGGTGTCTTTGCAGGAAATCATCGCAACGGTCTCCCTGAACAGAGATCAGTTTGAGTGAATCGACAATGCCGACCCTGAGTTCATGCCCGAGCGAAAACCGGCGAAGGCGGCCAACCAGTGCCTCCGCATAATGTTTTCGTGCAATAATGATCAACTCCCGGTTGTGTCCGTAGATGATGTAAAGATCGCTTACCAGCTTACCCTGCGGTGTCAGAATGGCGGTATAAATACCGCAGCTTTCCGTCAGCCGGTGGATATCCTGAGTGATCTGCCCCTGCAGATAGTCAGGTACGGTTGCGCCGGAGGCTTTAATGATGACGTATTCATCCCTCAGGCAGGTCAGATGGCCGTGCTGAAGGGCTGCACTCTCTTCTGTCGACAGGTTAAACATGATTGAGCGAAGCATTGCGGTGAAGCCACCGGACTGCAAGCGGATATTGTTTTACATTGCACATGTCCGGGGTTGCTGCAAAATGCGCGCATCTGAAAGATCTGTTTAAGGAGATGCTGATTAATAGGCATCCTGCCTATAATCAGCGCGCGAACACAAAAGCGTGATTTTGTATTCGCTTACAAATCAAGCGTTTACACGCCTGATTTGGCGAGCCGTCCATGGTTCGCACGGAAGCGCTGAATAAATCAGCGTTTCCTTAAGGGATTAAAGGGGGATACTGTCCTTGATCGGTAAATTCAAGCTGTTGCTGAACATGTTAGCAATGCTTGGCTGCCTGCTGGCTGCCTCCCAGCTGCATGCTCATGAAACAGGCCTGCATGATGTTGATCACGCCTGTATCAGTTGCGATCTTGAAGATATCACGGCACATGGAGTTGCTCCGACAGCGACTTTTGCACTGGCTGACCGGACTTCTGATGTTGAAGTTTGTTCATATACTGCCTGTGCATCCGTACCACACCTCTCTTTCACCTCTATCAGGGCTCCGCCTCTCCTCTCCTGACCCCGTAAAAGCCTTCCGGGCAATAAAATAATTCAGGAGAGTCTTATATGAAATACGCACTTTTATGTGCTGTGTTTGCTGCTGCGCTATTCAGTGGCAACGCTTTCGCTGCCAGCAGTGAAATTGAAGAGTTAAAAATCCAGTTAAAACAGATGCAGCAACGCATCGAACAGCTGGAGAGAAGAGAGAAGCGTGCCGGGCTTCCGGACAACAGCCGTGCTGCACCTGTAGCCGTTGCAGAGCCAACCCCTGCAAAGCCTGTCAAAGCGGAAACGGCCGTGTCGGGAGCAGCCGAAAATCAGGGGAACCCCGCCATTTCGGTAATCGGTAATTTCACCGGACAACGGATTCGAGGCAGCGGAGGTGTTCGCAGTAGCAGCTTTCTGCCGCTGTCCGAGGCCGAGTTTATATTCGGTGCCAACATCGATCCGCATGCACGCCTCGATGTCACGGTCACGGGCGCCGATGGCGGCATGGCCGTTGAAGAGGGATATATCACCGGCTATCTCCCGTACGGATTCAATGTGAAGGCAGGGCGTAAATTTTTGCCGATTGGCAGGGTGAATGCCATCCACCCGCATGCATTGATCTATGCGGATCGCCCCAATGGACTGGTCAACCTGTTCGGTCCGGAGATATTTGCCGGCGATGGCCTGCTGATTGATCGGCCGATTTTTATCGGTGACTCGGTTCAAACGCTGACCGCCGGCCTGTTCAGCACACAAAACGATGTCGCCTTCGACCCGACCGGAGCCAGTCAGTATGCCGCACTTGCCCGCTGGACCGGGGTTTGGGATACCAGTGATGACGCCACGCTGGAGCTTGGCGGTACCTATATTCAGGGCAAAAACGGTATTGTACCGTCCGGCTCACAAACACGTCTGGCATCATCGCATCTGGCATGGAAACAGCTGTATGCCGATCACTCCGGTTTCAATATCGAGGCTGAGTGGATTCGTCGCTGGCAGGAGCATGGAGCAGGCTCAACCCTAATCACCGATGGCAGCTATCTGCTAGCGGACGTTGCGTTAAACAGAAACTGGCACCTGTTCAGTCGTTTTGATTACTCGCGTGAGCGGGATCTTGCGACCCGTCTGCTGACTGCCGAAAAGGCTATCTCGGCCGGCCTGGTGTGGAGAGTCAGCGAGTTTCAGAGCCTGACGCTGCAACACAAACATACACGCGATGCACTCCCCGGGAGTGCTGCCGATCTGGGAATTGCTGTGGGAGAACGTGCCAATGCCTGGTATTTCCGCTGGGTGGTCGCCATCGGCCCGCACGGCGCACACGCCTATTAAGGGGGGTGGTTATGAAGTATGCAATAACGCTATTAACAGCTCTGCTTCTCTTCTCATCCACAGCGAAGGCGGAGTCTCGTCCGGCTGTCGTTGCCACGCTGCCTGCACTTGCCCAGATCGCTCAGGCTGTGTGCGGCAGTGATTGCGAGGTGCGTATGCTGGCCAGAGCTGGTCAGGATCCGCACTTCGTGCCGCCAAAACCGACCCTGGCGCGATATCTTGCAGGCGCGGATATTCTCTTCTCGGTCGGGCTCGGATTGGAGTCCGGCTGGTTGCCGCCACTGATCCAGCTATCGAGAAATGGCGCTATCCGTCCCGGCGGTCGTGGTTACTTTGTCGGTGCGGACTATATCGATGTGATTGGTGCAGATGTTGCAGTGGATCGTTCGATGGGTGATGTGCATCCGGAGGGCAATCCGCACTGGTGGCTCGATCCGCTGCACGTGGTCGTAGTGGCAAAGGCACTGGCTGCAAAGATGGGGGAGGTCGATTCCGAACATGCCGATGCATATGTCGAGCGTGCCGGACGATTCGGTGATCGGATTGCTCAGCGGATGAAACAGTGGCAGAGCCGGAGCGTAGCGGCAGTGGTAACCTATCACGACTCCTACCGCTACTTCGTCGATCGTTTCGGCATCAGGGTGATCGATTTCATTGAGCCGAAACCGGGTATCGAGCCATCAACAGCACATCTGGATCGTCTGGTTGCCCGTCTGCAGCAGGGAGAGGCCACATCGTTATGGCTGGAGCCTTACCACGATACGCAAACAGCCCGCAGGGTGTGTGAAAGAGGCGGCATCCCATGTCTGATTATGCCGGATGCTGTCGAGGGTGAGGGCGGCGAAGCCTATATTGCTCTGATCGATCTGCTGGTGAAGCGGGGAGCGCAGTAATGTTCCTGCTTACCAGTCTGCTGGCCTGCCTGATTCTCTCGCTGTTCATGCCCTGTCTAGGCCAGAAGGTGCTTGCTCGTCGCATCGTCTTCATCGATCTGGCGCTGGCTCAAATTGCCGCAACAGGTTATGCCATCGGTCTTGCTACGGATAGCTCCGGCCCCATGTGGGCCGGAGGTGTCACACTCGTCTGCGTCTTTATTCTGGCCGGATTGCCGCATGCCTCGAAGCTTCCGAAAGAGGCGGTGATGGCTGCTGCATACGCCGTGGCGGCGGCAACGGGTATGATACTGCTCTCAAGTTTGCCGCATGCCGAAGGGCATATGAGTGATCTGATGTTCGGAATTCTGCTCGGTGCCGACTGGTCCGATCTCATCGTGCTTGCTGTTGCCGGAGTTGCAGCAGTTTCGATATTACACTTCGCCGGTAACGACACCTACCTTCAGCGCCTGCTCTTTTATCTGGCACTGGCTGTCGCAGTTGTTCCTGCCATTCATGCCCTCGGCATTATCCTTGTGTTCGGCATGTTGCTGCTTCCGGCGCTGATGGTATGGCGCGGGGATACGAACGGGCCGCTCTGGCAGGCCGTGGTCGTAGCCCTGCTCGGATCGGTGGCGGGGGTACTCTGTGCTGAATTTTTTGATCTGCCGCCATCATCGAGTGTGGTGCTGGCGATATTCCTCTGTGGCCTCCCTGTTTTAATGTGGCGCTACTATCGGCATGATGGCCTTATTCGTTGAGTGAGGTATTGCCATGCAATTAGGGCCTGTTCACACGCTGGCCGTCGGTATCCGGAGCAACTGGCTGGGTGGAAGTTATCGCATCTGAGACGGATGCTTCTGATGCCGCCTGTTTTTCCAAACAGCCGGGATCAGACAGGAAACGGAGAAAAGAATGAACAGAGTAACCAGGCTGACCGGTTCAGCTGTGGCAGCCATACTGCTTTTAACCAGCCAGGCTGTGGCAGGCGTGACAATCGAAGCAGGCACAACCATTGTCGGCCAGCAGACCAGCAAACAGAACAATAGCATCAACAGGGATGTGGTCGGCAGTATCGATCTTGTCATGGGTATCGATGTCGGGGCCGGCAGGCTGCACATCTACGGTGAGGGTTCATCGACACCGGCAACCAGTGCCAGCACTGTCATTGCCGGCGCCAATGCCGATGCAGGTACGGCTGTCGACAGAGACGGAAAGGGGCGTATTCAACTGTCGGGTATCGCCTACGGGATTGATTTTGATCCCCTGCACATCTCCATTGGCATTCAGGACCTCACAATCTTTGCCGATGCGACAGCCGTCTCAAACGATGAAACCAGCCAGTTCCTGGCCGATTCGCTGGTCAATAATCCGGCCATTGCCTTTCCGGACTATACGCCATCGGTTATTTTCAACTACGGCGGCAGGGATGCGGTTGGTGTAACGGTTATGGTGGGCAACGGCTACGGGCTGGGGGACAATCCGGACAGGAGTTACGCTGAACTGCTCAAATTCGGCAGGGAGAAAAGCAGCGGACTGAAAAAAGGCCTCTTTACGCTTGCCGAACTGCATCTGCCCGGCGAGGTCGGTTTCAGACTGGGTGGCTGGGGACGGAGCTCCGAGCTTCCACAGCATCTGGGTGGTGCCAACAGGAGTCGCACCTTTGGTGTTTATGCCAATGCCGATGGTGCAGTCGATGAAGCAACGCTCTGGTCGGCACGATTGGGCTGGAACAATGCCAAAGCCACTGACGAGACTATATCACACGCCTCGCTGGCCATTGAGCACAGCTACGCCGAAAATCATCTGATTGCGCTGGGTGTGGCATGGAACGGCCTCTCATCCGATTTTAAATCGACCTTTACCAATGCCGCTAATCCAGTCGTTGCCGAGCTCTACTACCGCTGGCAGATCAATGACTACGTTGCCATCTCGCCGGATGTTCAATACCGGAGCAACACCAACGCTCTCTCTGCAACAACAGCAGGAACTGTCGGTGGCAGCACATGGGTCTATGGCCTGAGAGTCCAGGTCGGCGCTTCACATCAGGCGTTTCATGCTGAAGCTGAATAGTCAGGGGGCGATACCAACCTGATACTTCTGCATCTCCAGAGGCACGAACCACTTTTCACTGTTATGACCGATACCGGCAGGGGCCGGATCGATACCATGGATGCGTTTGTGTATGGCTGGCAGTGAGAAGGGGGCATAAAGAAATACCATCGGCACGTCGTTATGAATCTCCTGCTGCACAATGTCGTAATACTTCTTGCGCTCTGCCCTGTCGAAGGTGCGCGTGGCTGCGATCAGCGCATCGTCCACCTTCGGGTTGTTGTAGGTGAGAAAGTTAAACTGGCGTGCGCCGGTTTGTGAGGAGTGCCAGATGTTGTACTGATCCGGGTCAGGGCTCAGTGACCAGCCGAGCAGTACCGCTTCGAAATTGCGGTTATTGATGAAGTTTTCAATAAAGGCCGACCACTCCACCAGGCGTACTTCGATTTTAACGCCGATATTTTTCAGGCGGTGCTGGATGATGGTGGCAGTGTCGGCACGCTGTTTATTGCCATTGTTGGTCAGGATGGTGAATTTGAAGGGCTTTCCATCCTTGTCGAGAGTGCCGTCACCGTCGCTGTCTCTCCAGCCTGCCTCTGCAAGCAGTGCTCTGGCTTTTTCTGCATTGTACGGTCTGGGTTTCAGCTTCTCGTTTACCCAGTAGGTGCCGGGCTTGTAGGGGGTGGCAATGGTCTCCCCAAGACCGAGCAGTACACCATCAACCAGCTCCTGACGATCAATGGCAAAGGCCAGTGCCTGACGCACCCGTGGATCGTCAAACGGTTTACGGGTCAGGTTAAAGCCGAGGTAGGTGTAGACAAAGTTGAGATATTTATAACGCCGGTAGTTGCTTTTAAGTTCCGCCCTGGTTTCAAACAGGCGGCGGTACTGGGTCGGCGTCAGGCCCATGGAGTCGAGATGGCCTGCCGACAGCTCCAGAAACTGGGTGGCCGGGTCGGGAATGATCCGGGTCAGGCGCTCGGTAATCCATACATCACCATCAAAGTAGTCGGGATTGGCACGCATCAGGATCGACTGCTGCCCTTGCCAGTCGGCCAGAGTATAGGGGCCGATGGTCGCTTTCGGCCGGCGTGAGAGACCGGTTTTCATGATGTCTTCATTTTCAAACACATGTTTCGGAAGGATGGCGAGTGAAGACCATGTCGAAAGTGCCGGAGAGTAGGGCTCGGAATAGAAGACGCGGAAGGTGAGCCTGTCCGGTGTTTCAAAGCGCACCACTTTGGCATAATCGGATTTATAGGCGCTCTGCGTCTGTTCATGCTGAATCAGGGCAAGAGTGAAAGCGCAATCGGCGGAGGTGAATGGCACACCATCCGTCCATTTCAGACTCTTTTTCAGATGAAAAGTGATACTTAACCGGTCATTCGACACCTCCCATCTTTCAGCCAGTTGTCCGGTCAGATCAAGATTGCGGTCATACTTCAGCAGGGAGAGATAGAGCTGTCCTGCAATGGCATGGCTGCTGGCATCACCGGCGATCATCGGGATAAGATTGGAGGCATCGCCGATGGAGGCATCAACCAGACGGTCGCCATGGGCCGGAGCGGCAGCGACAGTGGTGTCAGGCTGTTCAACTGCCGGGGTAGCTTGATCCTGTGAGGAGCATGCCGCTATCAACATCGACAGCAGCAACACTGCTATCAGCTTGGGCGGATGCGGGCGAGAATCCACAGTGTGTCTCCGGGACGAATCAACTTGTCTTGTGAAATCTGATTGGAGCGGGCGATATCCCTTGCAGTAGTGCCAAAGCGCTGAGCTATGACCCAGAGGGAATCACCGGAGCGAACCTTGTAACGGATTCTTCTTCCCTGCGACAGCAGCGGATTGGGCAGTGGATTGGCGCGGGCCAGCTGATTGGCGGGAACTTTCAGCTGCTTGCCGATGCTGAGCAGGTTGCCGAGCTCCGGATTCAGTCTGCGCAGGTGGGTGACCGATGTGTGGTGTCTGCGTGCAAGCGTCCAGAGTGAATCGCCGCTCTGTATCGTGGCGTTTACATATTCAGGACCGACCTCTTCAAGTTTCTGTACCACGATGGCCTCATGCTCCCGGGGGATGTGCAGGGCCACTTCATCTTTCAGATATTGAGAATGATCCAGCCCCGGGTTGAACAGGAACAGGGTTTCACGATCAAGGCCCGAGACTGATGCGAGCATTTTCAGATCGACCGGCGGCAGAAGTTCCAGCACGGTGGTTGGAAACGGCTCCGGAAACTCAATGCTCTTCATATGCAGCAGGGCAGCAAAACCAATCACATGCCGGACATAGGCACGGGTCACCGACGGTACGGGCATACTGTTCAACCCGTCTTCAGGCCTCCATGGTGAATGTTTCAGGCGTCTGGCAACTGCTGTAGGGCCCAGATGATAGGCGGCAAAGGCCAGCGGCCAGTGGCCAAATCTTTCACGCATTGAGATGAGATAATCTGCAGCTGCCTGTGTGCTGATCTCTACGTTACGACGGCCGTTGAGCCCGCCGCTACTGCTGACTCCAAGACCTTTTGCTGTTCTTGGCATCAGTTGCCACAGCCCCATGGCTCCGGCATGTGAGAGCGCATAAGGGTTGTAGCCCGACTCGATAACAGGAATAGCCTGCAGGCCTGAAGGCGCATCCATCGCTTCAAGAACGGCAAGCAGGCGGCCGCGCACATATCTGGAACGCTCAGCGATCTTTGGCCAGTGAGGAAGCACATGCCGTTTCACCTCGGCCTGGGAGGCAGCCAGGTCGGAAAAGGGAAGGCCTTTGAAAAGTTCGCTGCTGCCGGGATAGTGTTGCTCAGGTTCGCTATCGGGAATGATGGTATCGGGTATGATCGCTTCCGTTGCAACAGAGGGGGTGCCCGCTACTGCCTGATCTCCCTTTTTCTGCACGCATGATACGGATATCAGAGATGACAGAATAAGTGCGGCTGCCAGGCTGTACCTGTGGAAGAGATTTATCCATTGCATAGCTGCCCAGACTATCCGGGCAGCATCAATAGGAAAAGGGGGCTTTTCCGTCAATCATTCGTTAAAATAAATTATCTTCTTGATTTTGGGCTGTTAGCGCCCTATGTTAACCTGCTGTATTAACATACGGTCAATGATAACGGGGGCAGGCAAGCATGCTTCAGCAGCAGCAGCAACTCATTGCAAGCGAAGTTGTTACTCGGGAACAGGTAGCTGAGGCCCTTCAGAGCAGGGAAGGGAAGAGAGGTCGCCTGCTGCTGGCCCTTCTGACCATGGGAGACGTTAATGCAGATCTGATACTGCAGACGCTCGCCCGTATCTATAAAGTCCCCTATCTGGATATTTCCGGATTCCAGCCCAATGAAACACTGCTGCAAACGTGTTCGGAGCAGCTCTGCATCGATCATAAATTCGTTCCTATTGATTCACAGGGGGGAGAGATCATTATCGCCACCGGCGAGCCGATGGATTTTGCCAATCTGGATGCAATTCAGTTTAAGCTGGGTCTGCGTGTTAAGCCCGTATTTGCCCGGCCTGATGTCATTGAGCAAAAGATTCGTGAGTTTTATCAGGGAGATGCTGCCTTTGATGCGGCTATGGAGGGCTTAAGCGATGATGACAGCTTTTCAGCCGCAGGGGACGAGAAAGAGCAGGTCAGTCTGGATGATCTGAAAAGAGGGGCGGAAGACTCTCCGATTATCAAACTTGTTAACGGCATCATTGTTCAGGCGATGAAGATGGGGAGTTCGGATATCCATATCGAAGCCGGTGAGAAGAGCACTCTTGTCCGGCTGCGCGTCGATGGCCGGCTGCGTCCGGCACTGCAGTTTCCGGTCAGGGCACACCCTCTG
Source organism: Mariprofundaceae bacterium (assembly GCA_032251395.1). Lineage (GTDB taxonomy): Bacteria > Pseudomonadota > Zetaproteobacteria > Mariprofundales > Mariprofundaceae > WSZY01. Next base: position 35,548 of record JAVVEJ010000017.1, on the reverse strand, counting down.
GTTGCCTCCCGAATCAAAATCATGTCAAAACTGGATATTTCCAACACCCGCACGCCTCAGGATGGTCGTGCCCGCATCAAACTGTGGGGCAAAAGCTACGACATGCGCATTTCGACACTTCCCTCCATGCATGGCGAAAAGGTGGTGATGCGCATTCTGGACAAAAGCGGGCTATCCCTTAATCTGGATCTGCTCGGGTTTGAGAAAAAAGCGGATGCACGTGTGCGCGAGTGCATATCCCGGCCAACCGGGGCTGTGCTGGTAACCGGACCGACCGGTAGTGGTAAGACCACAACACTCTACTCTTTTCTGCACCACATTAAGGATGAGGAGACCAATCTGGTTACGGTTGAAGATCCGGTTGAGTTCCAGATTAAGGGCATTAATCAGGTTCAGATTAATGCCAAGGCAGGCATGACGTTTGCTGCCGCACTTCGCTCGATTTTACGACAGGATCCCGATGTGGTGATGGTTGGCGAGATTCGTGATGAAGAGACGGCAGAGATCGCACTGCACGCAGCCCAGACAGGCCATCTGGTGCTCTCAACACTGCATACCAATGATGCTCCCTCGACAATCACACGGCTGATTGATATGGGGATTGAATCTACCATGCTCTCATCATCCCTTAATCTGGTTGTTGCACAGCGTCTTTCACGAAGGCTCTGTCCGCATTGTAAAAAGAGGGCCCGGCCGGATGAGGCGTTGATTGAACGTTTTGATATTCCCGAAGAGGTTCACTTTTATGAACCTGTCGGGTGCAAAGAGTGCATGCAGATCGGCTATAAAGGACGTATCGGTATGCATGAGGTTCTCTATGTGAACGATAGAATGCGCGAGCTTATCTCCCGGAGTGCCCCGGATCGTGAACTGATGCAGGCTGCCCGTGAGGAGGGGATGTTTACGCTTTTTGAAGATGGATTAAACAAAGCACTGGCCGGCATTACCAGCCTGGAAGAGGTGATGCGGAACGCCACGCCTCCGGAGGGTTTCAGACTGCGGGACAGGCTGGATGGAGAGGGGAAGCTGATCTCTCTGGGTGAAATGAAAAAACAGAGAGAGCAGGTCAGAAGTGCCGGCGCCAAATTATCGGGAAAAAAGAGAGTAATGATTGTGGATGATTCCAGGAGCATTCGCAGCCTGGTGAAGTTTGTGCTGCAGTCCGATGGCTATGATGTGATCGAAGCCGAAGATGGCGAACAGGGATGGGAAATCATTCAGCGACTGGGTGATTCTTTAAGTCTGGTGCTCACCGATTATGAGATGCCAAACATGTCAGGCATGGAACTGGTTGGCAAAGTCCGCGAACAGAGCAAGTATGATGGCATTGCGCTGGTCATGCTTACCTCCCGCAAAGAGGAGGAGGACGAGGTTTCCAGCCTTGATAGCGGTGCCGATGACTATATCTGTAAACCGGTTGAGCCGATGAAACTGCAGGCGAGAGTGAGGAAAATGCTTGGCATGTACGACCGGATCAGCTCGGCAGTGCACTAAAGAGGGGAAGTGATGGAAGAAGATGAAACAGTAACAGCTTCGGCGGATGCGGAAGAGCTTCCGGTCGAATCACCTGAACAGGAAGAGTTGATGAAGGTCGCCATGAACGGCGAGGTCTATCTGGTGCCGGTACAGGATGTTGCGGAGATTCTCAGGCCTTTGAAGCTTACGCCGGTACCGATGGCTCCGGACCATCTGCTGGGTGTGACCAATATCCGCGGCCAGATTGTCTGTATTGTTGATCCCGGCAAGGTGCTGCATCTGAAAAGTGAGCGTGGTGCACTGACTGCCGCCTCCCGGTTCCTGATTCTGCGTCATCCGAGAATGCATCTGGGTATCTGGGTGGATGAAACAGCCATGCTCTACCGTGTCGCCAGAAGCAGTGTGCCCGAGGTGGAAAAAGATAATCATACCCATCTCCGGGGGGAGATAGAGATTGATGGAGAAATATTCCAGCTGTTGAATACCCGGGTGTTCTTTGAATAATGGCTGGATATCTTGCAAAAAAAACAGATTAAAGACATGATGCCTGTTGTTCGAAACAGGCCCGAAAATTATCCGGTTTTGTTCAGAGGGGAACTTAGATATGACAAATGCAGAAACACAGAAAGCTCCGAATTTACGCCAGATGGCAAATCGGAACACTATACTTTCAATGCTGTTATTTGCGGTACTGATTGGAGCGGTTCTGTTCGCTTTCAACCGTGCCGGAACCGGTGTGGGGGAGCTCTCGGAACTTTATGACCAGCAGGCAAGACTGGAGCAGTTTAAATCATCCCTGCCCAACGTGCTGCTACCTCTGAACGACTACACACTGACCAGAAACCCGGAAGATGTAACCAAACTGGAGGTCGCTTCTCAGGAGTTTCTACGACTCTATGGCGAAGTGGCGGCGCTTCCGGTTCTGACTGATGCGGACAATAAAGAGCTGCAGGAGGTGTTTGAGCTGATGCAGGAAGTGATCGGCATTGCTGATGATATTGTCAGCGGTAAAATTCCTGAAGCGATGGCGGGGAATGTGACCATTGTAGCGCAGAGTCTGGTGTCTGTGGGACAGGAGAAGATGGGAACGGTGACCGACCGCCTGAAAGGCGCTCTCTCTCAGGCTACAAACGATAAAACTTCCCAGATTGAACAGCTGGCACTGATCAATATCGGAATCATTGTGCTGGTGGTGATCATTCTGGCGGTCACAAGCAGAGGCTTTGTAACCAGGGTGTCCGCTTCCATCTCCGCTGTTGCCGGGGAGGTGTCCGACTCTTCGGTCGAGATTATCGGTGCTGTGGAGCAGCAGGCCAACGCTTCTGATACACAGGCCCGATCTGTGGCAGGCGTAACAGCCGAGTTGGGAGATATGTCGGAACAGGCCAAGAAGATTGCATTAACTGCAACAAGCGTTGAGCGAATCGCCATGGCAACAAGCCAGTCTGCGGATGAGGGTGCCAAAGCGGTGAAAGAGGCGATCGGGTACATGGATAAAATTCGGCAGGAAGTGACAATTATTGCTGAAAAGGTAGCCGATGCCGGCCGTAAGGCGGAGCAGATTCTTGATTCGGTAAGTTCAATTCAGGAGATTGCGGATGAAACCCACCTGCTGGCACTGAATGCATCCATTGAGTCGGCTGCCGCCGGTGAATTCGGCAAACGGTTTGCAGTTGTTGCCGGTGAGGTGCGGCGCCTCTCAGAGCGTGCCCGCGCATTTACTGATGAGATTCAGACGGTGGTTAACGATGTGCATATCTCAACCCGGGAATCAATCGAAGTGACACAGGAGGGTCTTGCAGAGGTGGCGCAGGGTCTGGAAATTGCACAGCGTGCAAGCGAGGCTCTGGAGAAAATGCAGAGCATGTCCAAAAAGACCAGTCAGGCTGTTCGTACCATTGCACAGGCAACAGGCAGGCAGGATGAGAGCAGTCAGGAGTTTGTGCTCACGATGCGTCAGATATCCGATCTGCTACAGGATCAGGCAACACAGATGCAGAAGTCCCGTGTAACATCTCAGCGTCTGAATGAGACTGCAGAAACACTGAAAAATCTAGTATAACACGAAGCGAGTAGGCATTGTCCGGCTTCGATCTATCCAACTTTCTCGCCTCATTCTTTGATGAGGCAAAAGAACGGTTGTCCTCAATCAACCAGCACCTGGTAAATTTTGAATCCGGCAAGCTGGGCGACGATGAGTTTGTAGAGCTTCGGCGTGACGCACACACCATCAAGGGTTCAGCTCTTATGCTTGGCGTTAACGATATTGGCGGCGTCGGGCATCTTTTTGAGGATGCCATTGAGCAACTGATTGAACACCCTGAGTGGCGCACTCCTGCAATGGTTCAGTTTCTGTTTGATCTGCATGACAAACTTGAGCATCGGCTTAAAGACCCTGATAGCCATGAGCTTCTTGAACCGGACACGCTTCGCAACTCCTACAATCAGATTGTTGAGTCGATCAGAAAGGATTCAGGTCAGGCAACGGTTGCAGAGGCTGAAAGTGAGAAGGCTTACGCCGCATCCTCGGGGCTTGTTATCGGAGCCGATGAAGCGGCAGAGTGGAAAAAGGGCCGGAAAGAGAGAGTGGACTCCGTTATTGACGAGACCGCTGATCTTCTTGAGTCGTTGCCGGAAGCACTTGCCGGCATAGCAGGCGTCGTGGCGGAAGAGGGCTCTCCGTTTACAGAGATTACGGATGAATCAGAGGAGAGTTTTGAGAACATCTCAATGATGCCTCTGCCTGAGGCCGATAGCGGCGGGCTGGATGATTTCAGGCCGGATGTTTCACAAGTTGAGATGAAGGCAACAGGCCAGAGGAAAAGTTCCGGCCGTTTCCTCAGGGTTGATGCAGAGCGCCTGGAAGAGCTCTCCAACCATGTTATTGAGTTGAGCACTGAGCAGTCCCGCGGTGAATCCGTTGAAAAGGTCATGCAGTCACTGCATCTGGAGATGCGCGCACTAAGACGTGAATGGCAGCAGTTCAGAACGGAACTTTCAACAGGAGATGAGAAGAGGCTGGAGGCATCAATACACGGGCTGGATGATGCCATTGCCGGCCATGTGCGCAGAACCAGACACTTCGTTGATGAGTACAGGCACGGTCAGGCCCGAAGCGGGATTATGCTTAAAGACCTCCGGGATCAGGTTCTTTCGCTGATGCTGAGGCCTCTGGACACTATTTTCTCAACATTTCCACGTGCTATTCGTGATGTTGCCGTGCGTGCCGATAAACGGGTAAATCTTCAGATTGCCGGCGAAAGTGTGGAGATCGACCAGGGGGTTGCTGAGACCCTGATCGAACCGATGGTGCATCTGCTGAATAATGCTGTTGCCCATGGTATCGAGTCTCCTGAAGAGCGCAGGAATGCGGGCAAACCTGAAGAGGGGCAGATCACTATTATCGCCAGGCAGAGCGGAAATGAAGTTCGAATCGAAGTGGTCGATGACGGTCGCGGTATTGATAGTGAAATCGTGAAACGGACAGCAGTTGAGCGGGGTGTAACCACGCAGGTTGAGGCCGATGCAATGGATTCTGCCGAGATTCTGGAGATGATCTTCCGTCCGGGGTTTTCCACCCACAGCAACGTGACTGATCTGGCTGGACGTGGTATCGGTATGAATGTGGTGCAGGATGCACTGCGCCGGCTGACCGGCTCCATCCGGATTCATACCATGGTAGGGGAGGGAACCCGTTTTATTCTCTCACTGCCGGTACGTATTGCTGTGCAACACGCGCTTCTGTTCAGAATGGGGGATCAGCGCTTCGGCATGCTGACACATATGATCGAACAGGCGGTTCCGCTGAAGAAACAGACGCTGGAGAAGGGTGCCGGCGGCAAGGATTTTATCCGCTATGGCAATCATCTGGTTCCAATCGTGGATCTCAGAAGCGTGATGACAAAAGATCAGGGTGCGCTGTCTGATTACCCGTACGTGCTTATTTCGGAGCATATTGAGGGTTTCGTTGGCATTGTGATCGATGAGCTTCTGGATGACCACGAAATCGTGGTGCGTGATCTGGACCCCTATATAAAACGCTATCAGCCACAAGGCCTGATGGGGAATACGATTGCAGCTGACGGATCCATCCTCCTGCTTCTTGAACCGTATGGCATTAAAGAGATGGGCCGAACCTCGCCGGACGACGATCTGGATATCGTCATTGAGGAACAGGAGAGGCTGAATCTGCATCTGCTTCTTGTCGACGACTCATTAATTGCACGCAAGGTTGAACAGGGAATTCTGGAGAGCATCGGATTCAGCGTTGATACAGCTATTGATGGACTTGATGCGCTGGCCAAGCTTGATTCAGGCAGCTATGACATGGTGATTACCGACCTTGAAATGCCTCGCCTTGATGGTTTTGGCCTTGTTCGCCACATGCGCAATCAGGCAAAATATGAGGATATTCCAATCCTTATCATCTCTACACGTGAAAGTGCTGAGGATAGAATGCGCGGCCTTGAAGCCGGTGCAGATGCTTACCTGGTTAAGCAGCAACTGGATGGGAAGAGCCTGATGAAGAGCATCAATATGCTGGTGGGCCATTGACGGAAAAGAAGCCGTGCGGTTACACTGCGCGACCTTTCACAGGCTCCCATCGTCTAGCGGTTAGGACGCTGGCCTCTCACGCCGGTAACAGGGGTTCGATTCCCCTTGGGAGTACCAACTATATATAGAAACAGAAACAGAGGGTCGCCATCACTGGCGACCCTCTGTTTTTGCATATATGCCAATATTGTAAAGGCTCTCTTATACTGTGCGCACAACAAGGTTTGCAAGCTGGCGGTCACTGCCCTGCTACATATTGAATTCGCGCAATTTTTCCTCATCCAGGATGCAGATAACCTTGCCTTCCACACTGATTAACCCGCTTTCACTAAGCTGCTGCAGAACCCTGGACAGGGTTTCCGGTGCCAGATTCAGATGCGAAGCAATGGTGGCTTTATTTGCCGGCAGATCGACATTTTTCCTGCCATGCTTGGCATCCACCGGGCGCTGATGCTGCAACAGATAACCGATCACCCGTTGCTGGCTTGAGTCCAGAGCCAGGGATTCCAGTCTTGATGCAAAAAGGTGCACGCGCCGGCTCAATCCGGCGAGCATGCCAAGGGCAAAGCTGGGATTTTCGTTGATACATTGAAAGACCACTTCTTTGGGGATGAAAAGTGCCTTGACCTGCGACATGGTCTGGGCAGTTGCCGGAAATGGCTTGTTCAGAAACATTGCCGCTTCGCCAAAGCTCTGGCCCGGACCGACGATCCTGACTACATGTTCTTTCCCTTCCATGGATATGAATGAGATTTTAAGGCTGCCATGCACCACAACGTAAAACCCTTTGCACAGGGCTCCTTTATGGAATACAAATGCGCCCTTTTCCAGATCGACAAAGCGTGCCTGATCAATGATCAGGTTTAGATAGGAGTCATCCGTCTCCTTAAACAGAGGAATGGTTTTAAGGATTTGATAAGTTAACTCATCACGCATGTGTGCGCCTCTCCTGCTGCTGAGAAATTCCCTTCATAGCGCGAAGGTAACATGGCGCATCTGAAAGCATTTCGGGTAAAATTGCAAACGAGGAAGATGGTAAGGCGGATATTGATCTAGGTCAATGAATGAAGACGGGATATTTATACGTTATAAGCGTTAATAAAACGGGGAAAGCCAACTGATGAAATCACCGGATAAATCAACTCCTTTCTTTGCCTGGTCTGATGCTTATCAGGTGGGTATCGAAAAGATAGACAGGCAGCATGAAGCACTGGTAACCACGCTGAACAGATTGCATGACATTCTGGTAGGTCATGGAGACCAGGCGCTGATCGATGACACGCTGGCTCATTTTATAGATCAGACCAAAGTGCATTTTCATGGTGAGGAAGAGTTCATGAAGCTGCATGGCTATCCGGACTATCAGGATCACAAAGAGCTGCATGACATTCTGCTTCGCCAGGTTGATAGCGTGCTGGAAACACAACAGGAGCTGAAATCCCATCATATCCGGCAATCATGGGCTGAAAAGCTGGAGCTTGCCGATTTCCTGCGCGAATGGCTGCTTTCCCATATTGAAGCCGCAGACAGAAAGCTCGGGGCCTTCCTGCAAGGCAAAAAGATCAGATAGCCGCCGACCCGGCCTTTCTCCACTTATAGCCTGCAGGTATTGGCCCTTTCCGGCTAACACATTCCGACCACACAGCTTGCCGGCAATTCCGATCCGGTTTATGGTTTGCCCCTGATCCGCTCTTCGCACGATGAGTCTGAAGCAGGGGAGCAGACCGGGACGAAACAGTTGATACAGGTCAAGGCTGTGGGGCACTGTTTTTAATTGTATGCCACGCCCTGTTGAGCGTCCTGGAGCAGTTCGATAGCGGGCAACTGCTCATCGCTCAATCGCTCTGCAACAGGTTCGTCCCGCACTGTGGTTAACCCGTGGTTAAAATAATATAGACGCATGTTCCGGCTTGCGTATCAGGAGTTCTGGCAATGTTGAAGCTGAAAGTATTGCCACAACCGGAAGTTTTTCTGCAGTTGTTGCCGGGGTTTCTCCAGGTACAGGTGCTTGAGTCACTGCTCGGTCGTATCTTTACCTCCGACAGGCAAACGTGTCTGCAGCCGCTCTCCGGAAAGCTTTTTCTGTTCCGTACGCCTGACGGTGAAATAGAACTGTTCATGCATGTTGACCGGCAGGGTTTGCATATCCAGGCCCGGGCGGACGAAGCGCCTGATGTCACTATCTGCGGCGATTTACTGGCGCTGACTGCACTCTGTCTGGGCCTGGAAGACACCGACACACTCTTCTTTTCCCGCCGCCTGTTGCTGACAGGGGATACATCCACCGGCCTGATGTTTAAAAATATCCTGGCCAATCTTGATTTTGATCTGCGTGCTGAACTTGATCAGCATCTGGGAAGGCGTGCAGCGGGCACGCTTTGGCGTATGGCTGCACAGGCAACTGGTGCTGTTGCGTTTCTCGATCAGCAGCTTGCGCATGCCGGCATTGCTGTCGGGGAGAAGTTCGGCCTGTCATCAGCTGAGAAGGTCAAGGCCCTTAAGATGGAGTTGTGCAGCCTCAGTGAAGAGCATGCGGCGCTCAAACAGCAACTGGAGCGGCGCCCCCGGCCTGTTCGTTCGACACAGGCCGCCTAATGAGCACAACAGATTATACGAAGCCGGAACTGGTGTGTCCGGCTGGTAACCTGCCGGCATTGAAAGCAGCTGTGGATGCGGGCGGCGACACCGTCTACCTGGGTTTCCGCAATGCCTCCAATGCACGTAATTTCGAGGGGCTGAATTTCAGCTGTGAGGAGGCGGAGGAGGGAATCCGTTATGCACACAGCCGGAATGCACAGGTCTTTGTAGCAGTCAACACGTCGCCCGGTCCACGCAATGCCGCTGACTGGACTTCCTCCGTCGATATGGCGGCAGAACTGGGTGCGGATGCAGTCATTATCTCCGACATTGCCCTGCTGGCCTATGCCAAAGAGAAGCATCCGAATCTTCGCCGACATCTCTCCGTGCAGGCCAGCGCCGGCAACTATGAAGCCCTGGAATTTTATGCGCGCGAATTCGGAATCCGGCGTGCCGTCCTGCCGCGGATTCTGACGCTGGATGCGATACGTGAAATCTGCTCCAAATCCAGTCTGGAGATTGAAATATTCGCTTCCGGCGGGCTCTGCGTAATGGCCGAAGGCCGCTGCTGGCTCTCCTCCTATGTCACCGGCGATTCACCGAATATGCATGGCGTATGCTCACCGGCACATGCCGTTCGTTTCGAGGAGGAGAATGACCGGCTGGATGTAAAGCTGGACGGCATGCTCATCAACCGGTTTGCTCCGGGTGAAGCCGCTGCCTATCCCACGCTATGCAAAGGCCGGTTTGAGGCCGCCGGTAAGCAGGGGCATGTGATGGAGGCTCCCTACAGCCTGAATGTGCTGGAGATGCTGCCGGAGATTTTTGCTGCCGGCGTGCAGGGGCTGAAGATAGAAGGGCGTCAGCGCAACAAGCATTATGTCCGTACGGTGGTCTCCACCTGGCGCGCAGCAGTGGATGCCTGTGCGGGAGATCCGGATGGCTATGCGGTGCAAAAAGAGTGGATGACCAGTCTGGCTGCGACAAGCGAAGGGGGCGCCCATACGACAGGTGCCTATGAGGATGCATGGCGGTGAACCGCTTGATACCAGAAGCTGCGATGAAAATTGCTATCGGACCACTGCTGTTCGGCTGGCCGGAAGCAAAAATCCGGGAGTTTTACCTCTCTATGGCTGAAGAGAGTGATGTGGACATTCTCTATCTCGGTGAGGTGGTCTGTTCCAAGCGCTCGATTTCCGGCGTCGAATGGCAGCTCAAACTGGCTGCTCAGCTGCAGGAGTCAGGTAAGGAGGTGGTTCTCTCCACGCTGGCCATGCCGACGACAGAGAGGGAACTGCAATTTATCCGTGATCTGACTGCTGCTGCCGGAGAGATGGGTCTGACCATTGAGGCGAACGACATGGCTTCGGTTGCCGTTGCTTCGAGGCTGGGGGTTGAGTTCGTTGCCGGGCCCCACATGAACATCTACAGCCATGGTACGTTGCAACAGATGTGCCGGAACGGTGCAAAGCGTGTTGTGTTGCCGCTTGAGCTTCCGGCAAAGGATATTCCCGATGTAGTGGGGCAGAGTGATGTCGAAGTGGAGTATTTTGCCCATGGGCATTTGCCATTAACGTTCTCCGCCCGCTGTTATACCGCCCGCTCACACGGCCTGAGCAAACAGGAGTGCCGGCATGTCTGCTTCCTTAATCCTGATGGCATTGAGATGCATACCCTGGATGACCATGACTTTGCCACCATTAACGGCACCCAGATTATGTCGCACCGCCCGTTTACCGCAATTAACCATCTGGCAGAACTGGCCGGATTCGGTGTGCGTACCCTGCGCCTCTCTCCACAGGCTTCCGGCATGCCGGAAACACTCCACCATTTCCGTGCCGCTGCAGATGGTCTGCTGACAGGCGATGCGGCGCTGAACGCCCTGACAGGCGGCGCCCCTGCGCATGACTGTTTCTGCAACGGCTATTACCACGGTCGTCAAGGGCGTGTCTGGATCGAAGCATAGAACATGCCGGGCCCCATCTACAGCTTCGGTGACTATCTGAAACAGCGCTTTACAGAAAAGGTGCACAAGGTGACGGTGAATGCCGATTTTACCTGTCCCAATATCGACGGAACAAGGGGGCGGGGCGGTTGCATCTATTGCAATAACGTGAGTTTCAACCCCAACAGCCGCAGGAAAGAGCCGGACATTGCTGCCCAGATCGAAGCCGGCCGGAAGATTGTCAGAAAGCGTACCGGAGCCACAAAAGTACTGGCCTATTTCCAGGCCTATTCCAATACCTATGCACCGGTCGAAAATCTGCGTTTTCTCTATGAGCAGGCCTTGCAGTGTCCTGATGTTGTCGGACTGGTGATCGGTACACGTCCGGACTGCGTAAGCGAGGAGGTGCTGGAGCTGCTCGTCACATATCAGCAGCGGGGGTATGAGATATGGCTGGAGTACGGCCTGCAGTCTGCCCATGACAAAACGCTGCAGCGTATTAACCGGGGTCACAGTTTTGCTGAGTATCACGACACGGTGATTGCCACCCGGGAACGCGGGCTGTCGGTCTGCACGCATCTGATTCTTGGCCTTCCCGGCGAAGACAGGGCCATGATGCTGGAGACGCTTGCCCGTGTGCGGGAGACCGGTACCGACGGCATCAAGCTGCACCCCCTGCATGTGGTGCGCCGTACCATGCTGGCACATGAATGGCGGAAGGGAAATATACAACTGCTGAGCCAGTCCGAGTATGTCAGCCTTGCCTGTGACATGCTGGAGCGGATGCCAGCCAGCTGGGCGGTACACCGGCTGACCGGCACAGCCTCGGAAGATGTCCTGCTGGCTCCGGAGTGGTGCGTGCGCAAATGGGTGGTGATTAACGCCATTTATGCGGAAATGCACCGGCGTGGCTGCCGTCAGGGTAGCGCCCTGCAGGAAGCCGGACATGTAGCCATCGCGCATGATCCGGGCAGATGTCCGGAGATGGCCGTTGCCGGGAAGAGATATTATTAAAACATTCCGGCTGATGAGATAGCTGCACACTTTTTCACTGCGTCCGTTTCTGCTGTTCTCCAGCTGTGCAATTTCCCGTTTCACCATATCAATGTATATTGCCTCAATTCTGAATGGTAAGGGTTAGGGGAGATTCCAAAAACGCCTTAGAATCGATTCTACAGCTGAATATGAAGTCCCCTTGTAAAATAATATTACGTCGCATAATGGATAGTCCGGTGGCGGTACACTGTTCCGACACGGCCAAAAAATCGCGGCCACGTTGTAGCAACGGTAGACCAAAAAAAGACCGTGAGGCAAATGAAACCACCTGCACACAGGTTTCCCACCGATGGCCGGCCAGCGCGCCACTCGGGTGGCGCAGCACTGGCCTATCCGTGGAAAACCCATGCACAGCTTTACCTTCTGGTAACAAAACGCTTCTGAGGGAAAGAGAGCCAATCATGCTCTTTTCACATAGAGCGGGAATGGGTCATTTGCCGACTCGATGGCAAGTTTGAGGTCGAAACCGTCACCAAATCGCCGGAAAAGTTCACGCAAGCACGCCTCATGGAGCTGGCAGATAGGATGATCAGGTTGCGCCTGTTCAAACATTTCTTCCGGAAGCCTTTCCGTTACGCGCGAAAGAAACTCCATAACTTCAATGAGCGTGGGCGTGCGAGACTCAACCGCAGATTCAGTTAGCCCCGGAATCGTTATGTGTTCGCTATGTTCTATATTGATATTCATCTTTTCATTCCTCCTTTTTGGTTGTCATAAACAGGTTCGGGCGAGGGGAGCGTGCGCCATACAAGGCGGCACTCCTGACAAAGGTTGAAGCCGTTGATATCGCCAACTTCACTCGCACCACAGCGGGGACAGTCATAAACGCTTACCGGCCTCTGCCTTATTTCGTCATCCATATCAGGCACGCGCGCCACCAGGGCGGAGCGGACAAATCGCCGCAGCAGATGGGACGCGGGGACATCTCGATTCCTGCACATACGCAGGAAATCATCTTTCATATGTGACGGAACTCGAAAACGGATTTCGGCATCTTTGCACTGGTTAATTGTGATCATACAGGCCTCCACCGTCTGACGGTCCCTTGTTAAAAAGGTCAAATTCCCATTGCTCAATGCCAGCTGAAGGCGTTTTTGCCGGTTCAGGCTTATGCAGGTTCGCAAAAGGGTTGAAAACGGGCTCTAAGTCGTTCTCAGATGAGTTGTCTATACACTGCTCAAGATCTGGCGCGCACTTGGTGGATGCATGCTCGCAAGCGATACGGAAAACGTAGTCAGCACCATCTGACAGGCCTTCGCGAAGGGTTTTGGCTTTCTCCAGCACATCAGCAAGCTCAGTGAGGGCGGAAACGTTGGGTTGAAGCAATCCGGCGATAACGCTGGACATGCTACAGCCAGTGAGTAACGAAACCCGATGCACAGCAGCAAACGATTCGTTGTCGAGGGTTACTTGCACGCGGTGACTACTCATAACGTGCTCCGAATCGAAAACGCCTTAGCGTTTTTCGATGGCTGTTTTCCGCCTTTTTGTGTGTGGTACAGATAGGGGGTGTCTGTACCACAAAATTATCATGTATGATATAAAGTACGGGTGTTACTAGAGACCCGGAGCCGCTCCGCGGCGTGGCATGTTCGGGGCTTCGCTTTCCCCGCAAGCAGGGGCCCCTTGCTGCGCGCCTCACTTGCCACCTCGATAAGCATGTTTCTTCCTCCTTATGACCACAAGACGATTGCTCGGAGTGGGCAGGTTCTGTTATGTTCGAAAACGCCTGAGGCGACTTCGTCTCAAAAATACAACGTCGCATAATGGATATTATGTAAAGTTACAAAGAGAGATATATGCCGAATAGAATATTAAATCAGGATAACTATTTCAGTAAGTTAGACACTCTTATGAAAGTATTGCGTGAAGAGTGTCCGTGGGACAATGAGCAGACACTCTCCTCTCTTCGGACCTATACGCTTGAAGAGACCCACGAGGTGCTTGAGGCGATTGACAGGGCCGTTGACCACAACGACTGGTCACTGCTGAAGAACGAACTTGGCGATCTGCTGATCCAGATCGCATTCTATTCAGTCATTGCCGATGAGCATGGTGAGTTCAATCTTGGTGATGTGTTTGAATCCCTGATCCGGAAGATGATCTACCGCCACCCGCATGTCTTTGAGAATGCAAAACCGTCTGATGTGCTTGAGCAGTGGGAACAGCTCAAGGACGCCGAGCACGGAGAGCGCCAGAGCCTGATGGATGGAATTCCACCACTACCTGCCCTCGCCTATGCACTGAAACTGCAGAAGCGTGCAGCAAGGGTCGGTTTTGACTGGAAAGAGGCATCTGATGTCATCGAAAAGATGGACGAGGAGCTCTCGGAACTTGCTGCAGAGGTAAGGTCCGGCTCTGATATTTCACGTATTGAGGATGAATTCGGCGATCTGCTTTTCACCCTGGTTAATCTGGGCAGAAAGCTTGGACTGGATGCCGAAATCGGTCTTATGCACACCAACCGCAAGTTTTCTGAGCGATTCAGGGGTATTGAAGCACTGGCCAAAAAACGTGATCTGAACCTTGCTGAGCTGGATCTTGAGGCGCTGGAGGCTCTTTACAGAGAGTCAAAGGCCGAAATCGATAAAAGGAGAAAGGGGGAACCATGAGCAACAGTGACAGACAGAAACCGAAGGAGATCCAGATTCAGATACCGACGGAGATTCAGGGTGGTGTTTACGCCAATAACATGGTGGTTGTTCATACGCAGGAGGAGTTTGTGCTCGATTTTATTATGGTCACCCCGCCTGTCGGCACAGTAAACGCCCGCGTGGTCGTCTCCCCTTCTCATGCCAGGCGGATTGCAGCCGCTCTTGTTGATAATGTTGCAAAATATGAAGAGCGGTTTGGTGAGATTAAAGATGTGCCGGCTGCCATGCCGGAAGGTGCTGTTTCCCACTAATCAGCTGTCCTCAACACTGTTTCGTGCCAGGTGCCTTTCAATGGCTTCGGAGAGTGTACACGCCTCTTTCGTTGACACGTAGTTCAGCAGCAGCCATGCATTGCGTGACAAGGTCACGGTTTTGGTATCGGGGTTATGGGCGCGTCTTCTGCTTGCCCGAATGGCATTTTTCAGCTGTTCCCACTCTCTGGACTTGAGCCAGGATTCACACCATCGATTCAGACTCTCTGTCGGGTGACGAATACCACTCTCATTGATGAGTTCAAAGGCCCGTGATGCCTTGTAGGTGCGATATTCACCGAGCCACGACGGGTTTTTCAGCTTCTTCTCCACCCATCGATAGGCAAACCAGCGGTCACCGTCTGTGATCGTATAGCGTGTTCGTGCCATCTGCTCTCTCCCAATAGCGTTACAAGGTAACGCTTATCAAATTGAAGATCAACCCATGCTGATGGTAAGAGGGTCAGCTGTTTTGCAGCCAGCCAATGGCTTCTGAAACCGCCACGGAAAGCGATGCGCCCTTAGCCAGTGAAGCTGTAATAGCAGAGGCAAGACGGCAGCCTGTTCCATGGGACTTTTCCCGGCTCCACGGCTGTCGCTGATGCGGAAAAGCGATCTCCTCCCCGTCAACGTAGAGCTGGTCAAGAAGTCTTTCCCCCCGAATATGTCCACCCTTGAGCAATACGGGTGCTGAAAATTTCCTGAAAAGTCGTGCTGAGGCCTCTCTGCCCGCCTTTTCGTGCAGCAGCAGCTCTGCTTCCGGAACATTGGGGGTAATCAGGGATGCGATCGGAAACAGTTTCTGTTTCATAACGGTAACAGCATCCTCGTCCAGCAGCCTTTTGCCGCTACTTGAAACCATGACCGGGTCTGCGACTACCGGCTTGCCAGCGTGCAGCTCATTGAGCAGCGATACAACAAGCTCAACCCTTTTTCTGTCATACAGCATGCCTGTTTTGACGGCTTTGACATCATAATAGTCAAAAACAGCACGGATTTCTGCCTCCAGCTGCGCCAGAGGTACAGGTTCTATTCTGGATATATCATCCGGATTCTGTGCCGTCAGGGCGGTTATGGCGGAGCAACCCTTGATGCCAAAGGCGGAGAATGTCTGCAGATCAGCCTGAATACCGGCGCCTGCACATGAGTCTGAACCACCTATGGCCAGACATGCAGCCGGGCCGGCAGGTTTTTCAGAGAAGCTTAACCCCTCTTCCATGCCTCAACCATAGCTCTGGCCCTGTTTTCAATATCATCGGCTGCAAAGAGAGCGGAAATCACGGCAGCACTGTCGGCACCTGTAGCTTTAACCGCAGCAAGTGCTTCCAGCGTAATACCGCCGATGGCGACAATATTGGCGTCAGGAAACATATCTCTCGCTTTTTGCAGGCGAAAAAGTCCAATCGCAGGCACTTCCGGCTTCGTGACTGTCGGGAACAGGGCTCCGAATGAGAGGTAATCCGCCCCGCTCTCGATTGCATGTTTGCCGAATGCCGCATCTGCACGGCATGTGACACCCAGAAGCAACCCTGCTCCGGCGTTTTGGCGGACCAGGGCAAGGCTTTCGATATCACCCCTGCCCAGATGCACACCGTCAGCCCCGGTTTCATCTGCGAGCTGGATGGAGTCATTGACAATCAGTTTTGCATCATAACGCGCTGTAAGCGCCTTCAGCGCCTTTCCACGCTTCAGGGCTGCCCTGAACCCCTGCTTTTTATCGCGCAACTGTAACGTTTTCACGCCACCTTTGAGTGCCGCTTCGGCACGATCAAGCAGATCCTGCATCTCAAGGTCGGCGGGAAGGATGCCGTAGATGCCGGTGACAGCCTTAGTCATCGAGCAGCTTCAGCAGATCTCTGAAATCGGACAGGCTTACCACACGATCGGCATACTCTTCCGGCACATCCTGATAACCGTGCTCTGCGAAGGCGACAGTATGACACCTGGCATTGAATCCTGCCTCCACATCGAAACGGGTATCCCCCACCATCACGGTTTCAGATGGATCAACACCCATCGCCCGGCAGCACTCAAGCAGCATGTCCGGTGCGGGTTTCTTGGCAAAACCATCTTCAGGCGAGAGAGCCAGTGTCAGGTATGGGGTCAAACCCAGCGCATCGAGCACCTTTATGCGTGCCTTGGCAGGCTTGGCCGTAACGCAGCAGATTGGGATTCCCCTCTCTCTCAATGCATTCAGCGTCTCCATCACACCCGGAAACGGCCCGCCATAGTCGGCAGGGTGCTGTTCATAAATATCGGCAAATGCGTGGTAGAGTTCCATGGTTGCCGGGTCATCCATCGGCTTACCCAAAACACTGGAGGCCAGCTTCTGCGCACCACCACCGACATGCGGCTGCGTCTCCGCCAGCGTCATCTGAAAGTCGTAGCCACACTGTTTCAGTGCCCGGTTGGCATTGGCCTGAATATCCGGCAGTGCATCAACCAGGGTTCCATCCAGGTCAAAAATAAAGGCCCTGGGTCTCATCATATGCTCTCTCCAATATTTTCAAGGGATCGATGAAGCTCATTTAACACCTCTTCATCTGTTTCACGGGCAGCATGATACTCCAGTTGAGCAACAATTTCTTCACCCTTTGCATACGGATAGAGGCAACCCAGTGCCCATGCAGCGTGCCCGCGAATCAGGGGTTCCGGATCATCCAGTGCCCTGATCAGCAGCGGGATATAGTCGGGATTGCCCGAATTTCCCATGGCAATGGCGACATTTCTCAGCAGCCCCGCCCTGCCCGGCCGCTTCATGGGAGATTTACGGAAATGCTCCCTGAACCCTTCGTCATCGAGCCCGAACAGTGTGGCAAGTTCCGGCAGGATGTTTTCATCACGCGGGTTGAGATGGTCAAGCCTTACCACCTCTGCCTTGCTGTTCCACGGGCAGACCATCTGGCAATCGTCACAACCGTAGATGCGATTACCCATCAAAGGGCGGAGTTCAAGCGGAGTAAAGCCGCGAGATTCGATGGTCAGGTAAGAGATGCAGAGTCGCGCATCAACGACAAACGGAGCAACAATCGCTCTGGTCGGGCAGACATCAATGCAGGCGGTGCATGTACCGCAGTGAGATCCGGCCGGTGCATCAGGCTCAATTTCGGCTGTGGTGAATATCTCGCCCAGCATCAGGTATGAACCATGTTCGCGGTTAATGGTCAGCGTATGTTTCCCCTGCCAGCCAAGCCCGGCCCGCTCCGCCAGTGCATGTTCCAGTACCGGTGCGGTATCGACATAAACCCGCTGATCGTGTGGCCCGAGATATTCATCCAGATCACGTGCAAAGGCCTTCAGCCGCTTTTTCATCACATCATGGTAGTCATCCCCGTGTGCATAGGAGGCAACCACGCCCCTGCCCTTTTTATCAATGGCTTCATCCAGTGAATAGGGCGGTGGCACATGTTTCATGCCAAGAGCAATAACCGTTCGGATGCCCTCCAGCATGCTCTCAGGCTCTTTACGGCGCTCCATGCGCGTCTCTTCGGCCATATAGCCCATCTCACCATGCATGCCGCTGCCAACCCACGCATCGAGCTGCGCTTTGTGCTGCGGTGAAAGCACAGGTTTTGTGAAGCAGCAGAGATCAAAACCCTGCATCAGGGCCAGTTCACGTATTGCTTCTCTGGATATGGATTGAAGTGTCACCGGAGAACTCTGGCTTGATCATATGAATAAGGCAAAGACGTTGGAGCTTGCTTGGTTTATGTGGGAGAGCAGTGGTTTTGGGGTAAGCCTGTGACAAGGCTGTTAAGAGACACACGGGCGGGATGGGCCTTTCTTGTTTTCAATCTTGCTTTTGAGCCTGCTTAATATATATACTTGCGTATATACGAGGTGTTGAAATGAGCAGAGTTGCATTGAGAAAAGTGGGTTCAAGTCTGGTGACTACCATCCCTGCCGATGTGGTGCAGGAGCTGCATCTGGATGAAGGCCAGCAGCTAGAGATCACCAAGGAGAACGGGCGTATTGTCATGATGCCGTTGGATGCGAAGATGGAGCAGGCCAGGACATCGCATGACAAAATCATCAAAAAATACCGGGCCGCCTTTCAGAAACTGGCTGACGTTTGAAAGAGCCGGTTTTCATTGATCTTGCTATCGCACTGCTGATTCATCAGGAGCAGATCGAAGCATTTGGCGGTGGCCATGGTCTGCGCGATCAAAACAGTCTTGAATCCGCTCTGGGACAGGCTCGCCACACCTGGAACTATACGCAGGATATTTTTGAGACGGCAGCCCAATACTGCTATTCACTGGCCCGCAATCACCCTTTTGTTGATGGCAATAAACGCATTGCTGCTGCCTGTATGCTGGTGTTTCTCGATATCAATGGATATGAACCGGACTACAGCGTAGAAGATGTGTTCATATGGACAATGGAGGTGGCGGTCGGTTCACTCTCCCGTGAAGAGCTGGCAGAACGCCTTCGCTACTGACCTTGTCAATAACAGCCTTGCTGGTTATTACCTGCCTCAATCAGTCTCGCATCAGGATCATCATCCACACAATGAAGTGTCAGGCGGATAGCGCTGGCCGGAATCAGACCGGGTGCCCGCTCCGGCCATTCGATGATGGTGATCCAGGGCGGTTCAAAGTAATCCCGTACACCGAGCATCTCAATCTCATCGGCATCATCGAGGCGATACCAGTCCATGTGGGCGATCTGACAATCCCTGCCATCATAGGTCTGGATCAATGCGAAGGTCGGGCTTGGCAGCGCTTCATCGGTGACACCTAACGCACGCATCAATGCGCGGGCAAATACACTTTTACCGGCACCCAGTTCGCCGGATAGCGCAATCACCTGCCCCGGCTTGAGCTCTCCGGCCAGCTTCCGGGCGCAGGCAACGGTTGCCGCTTCATTCTGCAGGCCTGTCTGAGTCATCTGTTGTGCAGTTATTTCTGTTTTTTTGCCAGGGCCTTGATCAGATCATGCTTGGAGATCAGCCCTTCAATCTTGTCATTTTTCACCACCGGAAGATGGTGAACATTGCCTTCGCTCATCAGTGAGGCGATTTCATCAATTTTGGTCTCCGGTGAAACGGTTTTCACCTCTGTGGCCATCAGGTCCGCTGCCGTCATGGCGGCCATCCGCGCAAGCTCCTCTTCAAAACGGTCCTCACCCATGGGAATCACCATGTCGAAAATGGCCATGGCAGTAGGTATATGCAGGCTCGCCTGCTGGTCAATGAGATCGGACTCCGTGATGATGCCAAACAGATGCCTCTTTTCATCCACAACAAGCATGCCTGTTACATCTTCATCCGCAAAACGCTGGATGATTTCCTGAATCGGAGTATCAATCAGGCAATGCGGGGCTTTGGGATTCATGATGTTAAGCGCAGTAGTCATGGCTCTCTCCTGAAGACTTTCTCTATACTCCTAGCATAGATTCTATGGCCGGATCGGCAAGGTGTTTGATCAATATGATCAGTGGCCTCCTGCCATCGATGTTAAGCCTTGTGGTAGATTTCACTTCCCTTACGGGTGAATGCCTCGGACTGTTCGGCCATACCGCTTTCAATGGCCTCTTCATCACCCATTCCATGCTCTTTGGCATAATCGCGTACATCCTGTGTGATCTTCATTGAGCAGAATTTAGGCCCGCACATGGAGCAGAAGTGAGCTACCTTGCCACTCTCTTTCGGCATGGTCTCATCATGGAATGAGCGTGCCGTGTCCGGATCAAGGCTCAGGTTGAACTGATCCTCCCAGCGGAACTCGAAACGTGCCTTGGAGAGCGCATCATCACGCTGCTGTGCGCCGGGATGCCCTTTGGCAAGGTCTGCCGCATGGGCGGATATCTTGTAGGTGATTACGCCTGTTTTTACATCATCCCTGTTGGGCAGTCCCAGATGCTCTTTCGGTGTGACATAGCAGAGCATGGCACAGCCATACCAGCCGATCTGGGCTGCTCCGATGCCGGACGTGATGTGGTCGTAACCGGGTGCAATATCGGTGGTCAGCGGCCCCAGTGTATAGAATGGCGCTTCATCGCAGTGTTTAAGCTGCTCATCCATGTTGGCCTTGATCATGTGCATCGGTACATGACCCGGCCCCTCAATCATCACCTGCACATCGTGCTTCCAGGCAACTTTGGTGAGTTCTCCGAGTGTGCGCAGTTCGCTGAACTGGGCCTCATCGTTGGCATCGGCAATCGCACCGGGGCGCAGACCGTCACCCAGAGAGAAAGCAATATCATAGGCCTTCATGATTTCACAGATATCTTCAAAGTGAGTGTAGAGGAAGCTCTCCTGGTGATGCGCCAGGCACCACTTGGCCATGATCGCACCGCCACGTGATACGATGCCTGCCAGACGGTTGGCCGTCATCGGAACATAGCGCAGCAATACTCCTGCATGGATGGTGAAGTAATCCACACCCTGCTCTGCCTGCTCAATCAGCGTATCACGGAACACTTCCCAGGTCAGATCTTCGGCAATGCCATTCACCTTCTCCAGCGCCTGATAGATTGGAACCGTACCAATCGGAACGGCCGAGTTGCGGATAATCCATTCGCGTGTTTCATGGATATTTTTGCCGGTTGAGAGATCCATGATGGTGTCCGAGCCCCAGCGGGTCGCCCAGGTCATCTTCTCAACCTCCTCTTCAATAGAAGAGGTAACAGCCGAATTACCGATATTGCCGTTGATTTTCACCAGGAAGTTCCGGCCGATAATCATTGGCTCAAGCTCAGGGTGGTTGATGTTGGCAGGGATTATGGCCCGCCCGCGCGCTACTTCATCGCGCACAAATTCCGGTGTAATCACATGCGGGATACTGGCGCCGAATGATTCGCCCGGATGCTGGCGGGTGATTTCACGCAGGTGCTCACGGCGCTGATTTTCGCGGATTGCCACAAACTCCATCTCAGGCGTGATAATCCCCTGACGTGCATAGTGCATCTGGGAAACGTTCCTGCCGGTTTTGGCCTTACGTGGCTGTTTCAGATGCTCGAAACGCAGGTGATCAAGCCCTTCATCATCACGGCGCTCATTGCCATACTTCGAGGAGAGGCCGGTCAGAGACAGGGTGTCATCACGCTCTTCGATCCATCTGCTGCGCACATCGGGCAGCCCCTTCTGCAGATCAAGTTCAGCATCGGGATCGGTATACGGGCCTGATGTGTCATAAACAAGAATGGGAGGGTTCTCTTCAACACCTTCAGAAGTTGTTGTCGGCGACAGGGAAATCTGGCGCATGGGTACCCGGATATCAGCACGGGAGCCTTCGATATAGACTTTTTTTGAATTCGGAAAAGGCTGTCTTACGTCTGCTGTGGTAACTTCTGCCTGTGTACTCGACTCTTTCATGAGGCCTCCATCAATATCAGGACCGGAACCCTAACCGACCTGGTCGATCATATACAGAGAGGCGGTGTAGGGGAATTTGGCTGAGACGGCCCCGGAGCGATATACAAGCGGCATCAACGGCACTCGCCGTTACCGGAGTGGCAGAGCCCTGCTTCCGGCTGAAAGGTAGCATGCGTAATCCCGAAATCTGCCACGCAACCATGCAGCTGCACCAATATGTCATTCCATAGGGAGATATCTTCACACTCCACATGGGCGGAGATAGCCAGTTCACCGCTGGGCAGTTTCCGGATGTGAATATGATGGATGCCGCAAACACCTGTAATCCGGCTGAGGCTTGTCTCAATGTTTTCCATGTCGATCCCTGCAGGTACGGCTTCCATCAGTTCAGATGTGGTCTGGCGTATCAGTCTCCAGCCGCCCCAGGCCAGCAAGGTGCTGATTGCGAATGAAAGCAGAGGATCAATCAGCATCCATCCGGTTGTGAGAATGACTACGCCGCCTGCAAGCGCTGCAACCGAACCGAGGGCATCGCCAAGCACATGCCAGTATGCGGCTCTGGTGTTGATATCTTCACCACCATGCAGCCAGCGGAGCACAATCAGGTTGATGATCAGTCCGATGAATGCAACAGCAAGCATAATGGAGCCGTCCACCTCGGGAGGTGAAACGATTCGGCCAACCGCCTCCCAGACAATCCAGCCGGCAAGGAAGCAGAGCGCAAGGCCATTAATCTGGGCGGCGAGAATCTTTGCACGGCCATAACCGTAGGTCATCCCCTTGTGAGCCGGTTTCCCGGCGATCTGTGCCGCAACCGAGGCAATCGCAAGTGCTGCAACGTCTGAAACCATATGTCCAGCATCGGCCAGCAGCGCCAGAGAGCCTGAGATAAGTCCGCCTGCGAGCTCAACAGCCGCAAACAGCGCCGTCAGTGCCAGTGCGGCATTCAGATGCCCGTGATCCGAATGGTCATGGTGGTCGTGATGCCGGGTGTTCATATGGTTGAAAAAGTTAGCTGCCGGCAGAGTGAATAACAAGAGACTTACAGGCCGCAGGATTCTTCTCTACACTCCGGCTCAATGAAACAGTATGCGTTCAAACGTCTGCTTGGAATGATCCCCCTGCTGATCGGTATCACCATCATCTCTTTCGGCATGATGCATCTGGCGCCCGGTGAACCGAGCGTGGTCGGCAATGAGTTCAATCCCAAGGTCTCAACCCAGGATATAGAGCGGCTCCGGGCATACTACGGCCTTGACAAGCCACTTTATGAACAGTATTGGAACTGGTTGAAAAGACTGGTCTTTCTTGATTTCGGCACCTCTTTTTCATCGGACGGGCGCCCGGTTCTCGACAAGGTGGCTGAGCGCCTGCCGGTTACTCTCTGGATCAATATCCTTGCCATGCTGCTGATTCTTGCCATTGCCATTCCGATCGGTGTTGCATCTGCCGTGCGTCAGAATTCATGGTTTGACCGGGGCATGACCATTTTTGTTTTTATCGGCTTTGCCATCCCCTCCTTCTGGCTGGGCCTGCTGCTGATGATTGCACTGGGCGTAAATATCAATCTGCTGCCAATTTCCGGTATCCACGATTATGGCTGGCAACAGATGGGATTCTGGGAGCAGCAGTTCGATCTGCTCAAGCATCTGATTCTGCCTGTATTTGTATCTGCCATAGGTGGCCTGGCTGGCATGAGCCGGTATATGCGTAGCGGCATGCTTGATGTCATCCGCTCCGACTACATCACCACGGCACGTGCCATGGGCGTGCCGGAGCAGGAGATTCGATATCGGCTGGCACTGAAGAATGCGCTGCTGCCGATTATTACCCTGCTGGGGCTCTCGATTCCGGGGCTGATCGGCGGCTCTGTCATTGTTGAACAGCTCTTCTCCATTCCCGGCATGGGCCTGCTGTTCTATGAAGCGGTACTGTCGCGCGACTATCCGCTGGTGATGGGTATAACTGTTATTGGTGCGGTGCTGACCCTGATGGGCAATCTGCTGGCCGACCTCTCCTACGCATGGGCCGATCCGAGAATTCACCACGGTGGCAGATAATATGAACCACAGAGACACAGAGGGCCGCTCTTGCGCATCCATGCGCCCACGGCATTTAGGCATCCTGCCTGGCACACAGAGGCTTGAAGAAACAAGATGAATAAGCGCGTCACCATATCCACGTGGTTCAATCATCCTCTGTTGCTGATCGGTGGCCTGATTGTTGCATCGGTTGCCTGTGCCGCCCTGCTGGCACCGTGGATTGCACCCTATGACCCTTCGATGATCAATGTGCGTGAGATCCTGCTTCCCCCTTCGTGGGAGCACTGGTGCGGCACGGACACGCTCGGGCGCGATGTGCTTTCACGCATGCTCTACGGGGCCCGGGTATCGCTTGCGGTTGGCTTTGTAGCGGTGGGTATCTCGCTGCTGATCGGCATCTGCCTCGGTGCCATTGCCGGCCATTACGGTGGCAGAACCGATACCCTGCTGATGCGGGCAACCGATATGGTGCTCTGTTTTCCCACTTTTTTCCTGATACTGGCAGTGATCGCATTTCTGGAACCATCGATCTGGAATATCATGATTGTTATAGGTCTGACTTCATGGATGGGTGTGACCCGACTGGTTCGGGCTGAGTTTCTCTCTCTCCGGCAGCGGGAGTTCATTATGGCTGCACAGAGCCTTGGCATCTCCTCCTTCCAGCTGATCTGGCGCTATATGCTGCCCAACGCCATGGGGCCGATAGTTATCTCTGCCGTGCTGGGTGTTGCCGGCGCCGTGCTGGTTGAATCCGGACTCTCTTTCCTGGGCCTGGGTGTACAGCCGCCTGACCCAAGTTGGGGCAACATGCTGACCGAGGGAAAAGACAATATTCAGATTGCATGGTGGCTCTCGCTCTATCCCGGCCTTGCCATTCTGATCACGGTGCTGGGATACAACCTTCTCGGTGAGGGACTGCGTGACCGTTACGATCCGAAAAGCAGCAGACGGTAAACCACCATGAGCCGGAAAACTGATGCTGACTACATGAACATGGCGCTGCAACAGGCCGAAATTGCAGCAGAAAATGGTGAAGTGCCTGTAGGTGCCGTGCTGGTCACTGTCAATGGACGGGAGTTTGCTTCCTACAACGCTCCGATTACTACCCATGATGCCTCGGCCCACGCCGAGATGCGGGTCATCCGCATAGCCTGCGAAGCGGCAGAAAACTATCGCCTCACCGGCGCCACGCTCTATGTTACGCTTGAGCCATGCACGATGTGCGCCGGTGCGATTGTGCATGCCCGCATCGGGCGTGTCGTTTACGGTGCTACAGACCCGAAGACGGGCGCTGTAGAGTCTCTCTCTAAGGTTCTGAGTGATAAAAGGCTGAACCATCAGCCGGAAGTGGTCTCAGGCGTGCTGGCAGAGGAGTGCGGCGCACTGCTCAGACGCTTCTTCCGGGAACGGCGCAGGCAGGCAGGCGTTGACAGTCCCGGCCAGTGACAGCCATCAGGGTTGTGCTCGTCAATGGCTGGATAGTTATCGGTTAACCGGAACCGGGTATTAAACGATGGAGGGGAAATGAAACCGGAAGCACACAGGGAGATCACAGCCAAAGCTGTGGATATTTTCACAACACGGAGCCGGAGCGGTTTTGGGCAGAAGCTCAGCACCTATGCCGATGATGTTGCTAAGGGCTCTGTGGAGGCAGACAGGTTTCCCGTCTTTGACCGGGCAACCAACTGGCATTTCTACAGGGAGAACAAGCTCCTTAAAGCGACAAGATTCTGGGGTCTCTTCATGGTCCACCCCACGTCAGACCATATTCTCGGCAAACGGGTAAAGAGTCTGAGCCAGCATATTCAGCAGGCGGAGAGCGCCCCGACTCCGGATAAAAAAGATCGTGCGCTCAGGAGAGCGTTTGAACTCGCAGGAAGGGCCCTTCACCATATTCAGGACATGAGCACCCCCTCACACATTACCCCCATCTATCATGGCCCTGATCTCCCTTTCAATCAGATTCCCGGCGCATGGTCTGTCACCGATCATTACGAGGAGTTTACCGCCGGAAAAACGGTGATGCGTTCCGGGCTCGGGAAGGTGACTGTCTCAGAGGATGAGATCGACAGGATCAGAAGCAGAGCCGCCGGCATATCACTCACCGGCCTCTATGAAGAGGCTGCAAAAAGAAGTCTGGATATCATTTTTAACGATCCCGCAAGCAGCTTTATTGACTGTACAGTCAATGGCAAGCCGTCACGTATTCCTCTTACCATGTTCTGGCAAAAGCATAGCCAGAGCCCGGACGGGGGAAGAGTTGCGGGGTTCGGCTCCTTCGGGCCTCTGGAAAAAGTCTTTGATAATCCCGGCAGGAATATCCGGGACGGTGATGGAAACAGCTACAGTTTTGAGGCCGATACTCTGGAAAAGTTCTGCGAACAGTTGTTCAGAAAAATGGTGCAAGACTCCCTGCTCGGGCTATTTGTGGTTGAAAAGATGATGCAGTCAGTCAATTAAGCCGGAACAGGAGGCTCCGGGCAGTTAAAAACAGACAGCAAGCCAGATGGTGGGCTGATCCGGGGTAGTCCATTTCACCCGGTGCCTCTGATGCGCCCTGATGGTTAAACAGTCCCCTTTTTTGAGGCGCACGGTGGCATCCTCGAACTCCAGCTCCGCCTCCCCCTGCAGAAGCAGCACGAACTCATCTTCATTCTGATCGTACCAGAACCCCTCTTCTGTTACATGCCCATGTGAAACAATGCGTTCAATACGGACGCTTTCGTTACCTGCAATCGTCTCAATAAGCTCTTCGGGCAGCTCTGCGGGGATGGCATCAAGCAGATTCTTCATCAACAGATCAGATGCCGAAAACTTTCAGGGCGTTGCTTGTGGATGCTTCAGCCATCTCCCGGATGGAGAGCCCTTTGACGTCGGCAATGCACCGGGCCACATGTTTTACATAGGCAGGTTCATTGCGTTTGCCCCTGTGCGGCATCGGTGCAAGGTATGGAGCATCGGTTTCAATCAGCAGCCGGTCCATCGGCACCTGCCGGGCCACTTCACGAAGTTCATCATTGCGTTTGAATGTGACGTTGCCGGAAAATGAGATATACATGCCCAGATCAAGGGCGGCGCGGGCGGTATCCCAGCCGGCTGAGAAGCAGTGCATGATACCGCCACACTTTCCGATCTCTGCTTCAGTCAGGATGCGGATGCTCTCGTTGTCGGCATCGCGATTATGAACGATCACAGGTTTGCCCAGCTGCCGGGCGGCACGAATATGAGTGCGGAAACGTGCTTCCTGGAGCGCTGGGTCAACACGGTGGCGATAAAAATCCATGCCGGTCTCGCCAACGGCAACACATTTGGGGTGGTTTGAGAGTGCACAGAGCTGCTCAACTGTCGGCTCTTCATCGACTTCATGGTTGGGGTGAATGCCCACTGAAAACCAGATATTATCATGCTGCTCTGCCAAACTCTGCAAACGGGGAAGATGCTCAAAATCAACCGCCACCGAGACGCAGCGGTCAACGCCCTCCTCCTGCATCCGACGCAACACCTCATCCCGGTCATCATTAAACTGTGGGAAATCAAGATGGCAGTGTGAATCAAAAAATGAGGGGGCGCTCATTCAACCGGCTGCCATGATGGCCTGAAGATGTTTCAGCTGTACGTGGTGCAGGCTCAGCGCATGCGGATTGGAGAACAGTACAACGCCATCATGATCGGGTTCGCCGAGCCCTGAGACCACAAGGTCAGCGCCGCTAAAGTCGTGCAGCCTGGTGTAATCATTGACTGTGACAACGCATTTAAGACCGGCGGCACTGGCCGATTTCCAGCCGTTTTCCGAATCCTCAAGCGCAATGGTGTTCTGTGCTGCAACACCCAGCTGATCCATTGCATAGGTGTAGATATCGGGAGCGGGTTTTTTGGCCGCTACAATGTCACCGGCGGCCAGAATGGCAAAGCGGTCAAACCACTCACGGCCCAGCGAGTGCTCAATCAGTGCATCGAGTGCTGACGGCGTTGTCGTGGTAGCAATACCCAGCGTAATGCCCGCCTCAAAGGCCTCATTAAGCAGACGGCGAACACCCGGACGAAGGGGAATACGCCCCTCGGCAATCAGGCTCTGATAATGTTCGGTTTTGCGGGCATGCAGCCCCGCAATCTCTTCATAGGGCATCTCCGGCATATCACCGCGCTCGATATCGAAGCGGATGCGCTCCTTGCCGCCTGTTACAGCCAGAAGCTCCCCGTAGGTCGGCACATCCCAGCTGCGGTTATGACCCGCCTCCTCAAAAGCCATGTTGAATGCGACTCGGTGGCCATCACGCTCGGTATCGGCCAGCGTGCCGTCTACATCCCATAGAATACATTTCAGCTCCGCCATGGCGATCTCCTGTAGTTGGGTATGAAATCCATGAATAACAGCACCTGTGCAGATGTTCAATTATGGAAGCCAAAGTGATGTTCGGCATCCATGCCTGACACGGCTTTGCAGCGCCTGTTCAGCATCCGGCTGCACTATCCATGTGGAACTATCCGGTTTTGCCTTTGCCTTTTCAACTCTCGCACTCTACCTGCAAAAAGACTAAAATTCGTGCTATGGATATGACGACAATTCAGACACCCGAAATCCAGGCAGGAAAGCCGCAGCTGAAAAAGCCGCCAATGTATAAGGTCATTATGCTCAATGATGATTACACGCCTATGGAGTTTGTGGTTGATCTGCTCTGTAGCCTGTTTGGCAAATCCGGGGATGAAGCATCGAAAATCATGTTGCGCATTCATCATGAAGGGCAGGCGGTCTGCGCAACCTGCCCGAAAGATGTTGCAGAGAGCAAAGTGCTTCAGGTAGAAAACTACTGTGTAGCACATGGACATCCACTCAGATGCAGGATTGAGGTGGAGAGCGGCGGCTGACAGACTGGCAGGAGCCTGATTGAGGCTCCAAAACCACGGTCCGCTGACGATATGGATATGGATATCAAATGAGGTGATAAATAATGGGAATATTGAGTGAAGACCTTGAACAGTCACTGAACGACGTCTTCCGCGATGCGCATATGCGTCGCAGCGAATTTGTCACCGTTGAGCACCTGCTGCTCGGTCTGCTTGATAATCCCGAATCAAAAAAAGTCCTGCAGGGCCTGAAAGTGGATACCAACGTGCTTCGGATTGAGCTTAACAACTTCATCCAGGCACATGTTGCACTCCTTCCCGAGGGTGTTGGAGAAACCACCGCCAGTATCGGTCTGCAGCGGGTTATCCAGCGTGCTGTAATGCATGTCCAGTCTGCCGGAAAACACGAAGTCACCGGTACGCATGCACTGGTTGCCATCTTTTCCGAGAAGGATTCACATGCTGTCTACTATCTGAACAATATGGGGGTTACCCGTCTTGATGTTGTGACCTACATCTCCCACAGCATGGCGGATAGTGATAAAGGATTTCAGGAGCCAGGGCCCGGCACTGCTGCCGACCAGCCGGATCCGCAGGCGTCACCCCTTAAGCGCTACTGTGTCGATCTTATAGAGCGCGCAAGAAAAGGAAAAATCGACCCGCTTATCGGGCGCAGCGAAGAGCTCTCACGCTGCATACATATTCTCTGCCGCAGAAGAAAAAATAATCCCCTGCTGGTGGGCGAAGCAGGTGTCGGCAAAACCGCGATAGCCGAAGGCCTGGCCCTGAGAATTGTGGATGGAGATGTTCCCGAGTTGCTGTTGCACGGGAAGGTCTGGTCGCTTGATATGGGAGCGCTGCTTGCAGGTACCAAATATCGCGGCGACTTCGAGGAGCGCCTTAAAGCGGTGCTGCATGCCATGGAAAAAGAGCCCAACGCCATTCTCTTTATTGATGAGATTCATACCATCGTTGGTGCAGGCGCTGCCAATGGCAGTGCCATGGATGTCTCGAACCTGCTTAAGCCGGCTCTGGCCAATGGTGAGTTGCGCTGTATCGGGGCTACAACCTATCAGGAGTATCGCCGTATTTTTGAGAAGGAGAGCGCCCTCTCCCGCCGTTTTCAGAAAGTCGATGTTGATGAGCCGTCGGTTGAGCATACCATTGAAATATTGCTCGGACTGAAATCACGTTTCGAAGCACACCATGAAATCCGATATAGCCGGAAAGCGATTGAAACCGCAGCCAGGCTGGCTTCAAGATATGTTACAGATAGGAAGCTGCCGGATTCAGCGATAGATGTGCTGGATGAAGCCGGTGCGGCGATTCACCTGCTGCCGGCGGCGAAGCGCAAAAAACAGCTGGGCATCCCTGATATTGAGGCAACCATTGCCAGAATGGCGCGCATTCCTGCACGACAGGTATCGGCATCGGACAGGAAAGGACTGCGCAATCTCGAACGTAACCTGAAGCTCTCGGTCTTCGGTCAGGATCATGCCATTGAGCAATTGGCAGCCAGCATCAAGCTCTCCAGAGCCGGCCTCACCCAGTCTGAGAAACCGATTGGCAACTTTCTGTTTACCGGGCCGACGGGCGTCGGTAAAACCGAGGTGGCCAGGCAGCTGGCCCGGATTATGGGTGTTGAGATGATTCGCTTCGATATGTCGGAATACATGGAATCGCATGCTGTTTCACGCCTGATCGGTGCGCCTCCGGGCTACGTCGGTTTTGAACAGGGTGGATTGCTGACCGAGGCCGTCAACAGAACACCGCATGCGGTTCTGCTGCTTGATGAGATAGAGAAGGCACATCAGGATCTTTTCAATGTCCTGTTGCAGGTAATGGATTATGGTCGTCTGACAGACAACAGCGGGCGCTCTGCCGATTTCAGGCATATCGTCCTGATCATGACCAGCAATGCAGGCGCGTTTGAGCTGCAACAGGGCACGATCGGATTCAATCCACGCCCCCGCATGGATGCCGATGAAGAGGCAATCAAGCGTCTCTTCACACCTGAATTCCGTAATCGTCTGGATGCCAGCATCGGCTTTGAGCCGCTTGACAGGAGCACCATTCTGCATGTGGTCGACAAGTTCCTGGTGGAGCTTGAGATACAGCTTGCTGAGAAAAAAGTTGAGCTGGACGTAAGCAGCAAGGCAAAGGCATGGCTGGCTGAGCACGGGTATGATCCGCTGATGGGTGCCAGACCGATGGCCCGCCTGATTCAGGAGAGCATTAAAAAGCCTCTGGCCGAGGCGATTCTCTTCGGTGAATTACAGAAAGGCGGCGTCGCTAAAGTGGGCATGAAAGCAAACAACCTGTCTATTACCTATCCATTAACCGTCAGTTGATGACGGATTTATGACAGTGCGACCCGGAGGCAGCAAGCCTGCAAAAAATTATACCGATCCCTTTTTATCAGGCAGCGATGAGCAGATATGCATGCATCCGATCGGCGTGGTGCACAGCCCGTTTAAAGAGCGTTATGCAGCGCCCAGGCAACCTGCTCTGGGCGAACATGTCACGGCTACCATTGAACTGAACAGCGGGGTGAATCTGGAACAGGCTGTCAGGGATCTTGAAAGTTTTTCCCATATCTGGGTCATCTACTGGATGCACCTGAACCGGGGCTGGAATCCTACGGTCACGCCTCCGAGAGGGCCCAGACAGCGGCGGGGTGTGCTGGCTACCCGTGCGCCGCATCGTCCCAACAGTATAGGACTCTCCGCCGTCAGACTTGCTGGCGTAAAAGGGCGGATGCTTGAGATAGAGACCCTTGATATGCTTGACGGCACCCCTGTTCTCGACATTAAGCCATATATCCCCTACGCCGATTCGCTGCCTGATGCCTCACATGGCTGGCTGGATGATGCAGGGCTAATAGTATCTTGACTTCACCCCTCTACAGCTAACAATCAAGCCATTATGCAATGCCCCAGCTGCGGTACATGGTATGCCGACACTCAAGCTTTCTGTCTCTCCTGCGGCGACATCCTGAGCAAGGGGGGCAACCCTGCAAAAATCGGCCACTACCGTCTGATCCGGCCCATCGGTCAGGGCGGCATGGGGATGGTTTTTCATGCTTACGATGAAGAGTTGCAGCGGGATGTTGCACTCAAGGTTCTGCACCAGCATCTGATAGATGATCCCAAACAGCTGGAACGCTTCCGCCGCGAGGCGCGTACGCATGGGCAACTTAACCATGACAATATTATCAGGCTTCTCGACTCCCACGACCACAGGAACACGATCGCCCTGATTATGGAGCTTGTTGAGGGCTGCACACTCAAGGACTTCACAAAATACCGGGGCGCACTTGAGACGGGTGAGATCATAACGCTCTCCCGGGGCATTCTGTCGGGGCTCCGGATGGCACATAAACAGAATGTGATACATCGGGATCTGAAGCTCTCCAATGTGTTGCTGGAGAACAGTGGCGGCATCAAGCTGATGGATTTCGGCCTGGCCAAAACCCAGCAGCGTGAAGATGACATTACCTCCACAGGCATTGCCGTTGGCAGCTACTATTATATGGCGCCGGAGCAGATCGTGGGCAATCCGATCAATGCGCGGACCGATCTCTACGCCTTTGGCATCATGCTTTACCGTATGGCCACAGGAAAGCTCCCGTTCATCTCAAGTGGCGGCGGTGAATTCGAAATCATGGAGAAGCAGGTTCGCCATAAGCCGACACCCCCCGAAAACATCAATCCCGGGGTATCCAAAGCCCTCTCCGAAATCATCATGAAGCTTCTGGAGAAGGATCCGGAAAATCGCCCGGCAGATTGTGAAGCTGTGCTGGAGATGATAAACCGGCTGGGTGATCCCGCCCCGCTGTCGCTGAAGACCATGAAAGGGTTGCCGCAGGTCTCAAGCTTCTCCGAACTTCATGAACAGCTGCAGGCAAAACCGGAGCGAATAGGGCTCGATACAGTCGGCAGTGTGAGCAGTTCCCGGGAAGAGACAGAGCCGGGTACCCTGCTGTGGGCTTTTAAGGCATCACCCGAGGCGCCGGAAACTCTGCCGCTCGACCTGCGTTCGCCCCCTCCCATTCATGCCGATGTACTGAAAAGACTAAGGTCTGCGATCAGTGAAATTCCGCCGCTGCCGGATATCTGGTACCGTATACAGGCCATACTGAATGCGCCGGATGCCTCACCATCCGATCTGGCCACGGTGGTGGAGCAGGATCCTGTGATCTCAGCACATGTGCTGGAGGTCTGTAATTCAGCTGCCTATGCCACGCCGGGAGCCAGGCCGGTAACCAGTGTTGCCCTGGCCCTGACGCGGCTGGGCATGGATACTGCGCACGACCTGATACTGCAGATGGTGGTTCCCGATTTTGGTGACAGAGATGCGCCCGAGGGTGAGATTCGCCGGATATGGTTCCACAGCCAGGCCGTATCACTCATTGCAAGATCGCTGGCGGCATACAGCCATGTTCTTGAAGGGCGCGCAGCCGGCCTCTTCGGCATGCTCCACGATATCGGCAAGCTGGTGATTCTCCATTGTGAGGATGAGGAGAAACTCGGCCGGCTGCGCGATGCCATTGCTTCGGGCACTCCGCCGCTTAAGGCTGAATGGGATGTTCTGGGCTACACACATATAGATGCCGGCATGATGCTGGCCCTTCACTGGCGTCTTCCACGAAGCATTCACCACTTCATCTATTACCACCACCATCCGGAATGGCACGAGCCCGACACATGGCCCTCTGATCTACAGGCCGTGATCATGCTGGTTCAGATATCCCACCTCCTGCTGGAGGCGATATGTGAGGAGGATGAGCATCAGGACATCTGGTCGGCCGGAAAGCGGACTCACATACCGGAGACCGAATCCTTCCTCCTTAAACCACTGCAACTGCCGATGACCAGCACCGGAGTCTATTCACAGCTCAGTCAGGATATTGCGCATCTGAAACTCAGTTATTCCGATATTTTTCGGGCGGCGGAACAGGAGCATTCCAGATAGGAGCGGCTCTGTGCAGGCTCTCCGGCCTGTCGAGGTCATAACCCATATCCAGAAATGCCAGGCTGATCGAAGCGGCTTCGGCCTGCTGAACAGTCTGCTGCAACACCTGTTCCGTACTCCACGAAATGTTTTCAAAGAGCTTCGGGCAGGGTCTGTTCATGGCGATCAGGTCATAACCGCCATCCTCAACAGGACCAATCACCACATCGTGGTCGTTAAGACGTTCAACAGCTTCAACAAGGCGTGATTCCGGCATGTGCGGGGAGTCCGTACCCAGAAACAGAACAGAACCGGCACCATCATTAAATGCCTGTTGC
Organism: Mariprofundaceae bacterium; assembly: GCA_032251395.1. Classification (GTDB taxonomy): domain Bacteria; phylum Pseudomonadota; class Zetaproteobacteria; order Mariprofundales; family Mariprofundaceae; genus WSZY01. The sequence continues at coordinate 1,539 of JAVVEJ010000017.1, read as the reverse complement.
ATCAAACGTGTCATCCGATCACCCAGATCGCCCTCACCCTGCTCTGCCAGAGGCAGGTTAAAGCCCTCAAAAAAGGGATGTGAAATATCATCTGATGCAATCCAGACATTTGAAAACATGCTGGAAGTTCGCTCAATCACCGCTTCAGCCATCGACTGATGAAGCCGGGCTGCATCTTCAGGCGTGAAAGGAGGCGAGAGCCGTGTTTTCACACGACCCGCTACCGGAGCCTTACACATGATGATCACACGCAGCCTGTTATCCGCGGCCTCATTCATTCAATCACCCGCTCTAACGTCTTGTATGAGGGGCTGAAGCGAAACGGAAGTCATTCATAAATCGGGATACTCCAATTTCACTTTTCTAATAATTGGAGTAAATAATTTTAGAATATTTATCTGACTTAACTTTACTAGTAGCCATTGTCATTTTAGTGCGATCAAATAGACAGCTTCCAACAGTTTTCACCCCTCCTGTTCCTATGTATGTAATTTCAACATTGGCTCCACTGAGATCATCATATTTTTTGGAGCTGGTTACTGTTATATTCTTTGCATTCACTTTATTAACAAATAACTGAGTGCACTCTTCAATAAAATGAGATTTACTTTTTGCAATAGGTTTATGATCATCATTCCATGAAAATGGAACGCCATTTTTAGATATTCCCATAACCTTAAGACCCTTGCTTGTTTCAAAAACCCTTAAAGCAACACCGTTTTTCCAAGTCGCCGCATAAGGTCTGTATTGAGAATAATTACCTGGAAGAGGTGCGGTTAACTTTATTACTGTACATTTTTGGTTATAAACATGTTTTTTTTCAATTTCAGATAGTCGATCCTTAACCATCATTCTAGCTGTTTGGCAAATTGAACGTGCATTCCATTTATTACTTGAAGATACACCATCATACATATCATTTTGAGCATAAGCTTGGCTTCCGAACATTCCAAAAGAAGCTAGAATAATAACAATACATTTTTTCATTTTAGTCTCCTGATGCTAAATGCACCTTTCAATTTTGGGCCTAACGATTTGTGTAAGAGGCCGAGCGACTAGCGAGGTCCCAGCTACCAAAGGAAACGAACTTGCCCGATTGTTATTTATGCGCATACCTACAATTACTTTCTCTTAAATATTTCAGTAAGTGCAGGAAGATAGAATGCTTCCAATTCATTCAAATCCCCATATTCGCGCCAGTATTTTTCTAATTCAGAGTCTGCTAATTCTTTATCTCTACCAAATGATATTATTAAAGCTTTCATTATTTTTATGACTTCCTCAAGATCATCAAGAGTATCTAGAAGAAACTTAATACCTTGCCGTATACCCACTTCCGATCTTAGGTCAAATTCGTGTGAAAACTCATGAACAAAGATGTTTCGTGCTTTTAAAGTTCTCTTAATACACTCATCAAACGCTTTATCTATATCGACCCGTTTTCTAAGAACCACAAGTAGTTGTCCTAGTGCTTTAGTGTCGGCGACAGGTGGACCCATTTGGTTGGACAGTAAATCCGGTTTCTTAAGTGGACTCCTG
>JAVVEJ010000016.1:16534-48971 GCA_032251395.1 Mariprofundaceae bacterium | reverse complement strand
CCTATTTTGGCACATTGCGATGCCGTATGGGAGCGGGACGGACCATCCCATTACAGTACTTATTTCCCTCCGAGCAAAACGCTCAGATGAAACATTCAGATTGGAATTGTGGTTTGAAATCATCTCCCTTGGCCCTCCCCAAGAACAGAAACGACTTTAGGCGCTTTGGCGCTGGATGGCAATTGTGGAGCTGAAACAGAAAGGGGGAGCACTTTGGCTCCCCCTTGTTGGTTGCTTGATCGATTATTTGATCAATTATTTAATCAGCAGGGCGTTGACCCTGCGGACGAAACCGGCCGGATCGTCCGGTAGCGCTCCTTCGGCCAGCAGCGCCTGATCAAACAGCACGGATGAGAGATCGGCAATCAGCTCTTTCTTGCGAGCCTTCGCCAGCCTTTGAACCAGCGCATGATCCGGATTGATCTCCAGGATCGGTTTCATGCCCGGAGCATTCTGGCCCAGCTGTTTCAGGATTCGGTCCATATTGCCGGAGAGATCATGCTGATCGGCAACCAGACAGGCAGGCGACTCGGTCAGGCGGCTGGTGACACGGACATTTTTCACCCGATCACCGAGCGCCTCCCTGATCTTCTCAACGGCAGGGCCGGCACTTTTCGCCTTCTCCTCCTGCTCTCTGGCATCTTCCTCGGCTGTTTTCCCGTCAGAGGCGATACCGGAGAGATCAAGCTCGCCCTTGGCGATGGACTGGAGACTCTTGCCGTCGAACTCTGTCAGGTGCGAGACCAGCCACTCATCAATGCGGTCGTGCAGCAGTAGTGCTTCCACACCTTTTTTACGCAAAAGCTCAAGATGCGGACTGCCCTTGGCAGCCGACAGGCTTTCGGCAGTGATATAGTAGATCTTATCCTGCCCCTCTTTCATACGGCTGACATAGTCGGCAAGCGATACGCTCTGCTCATCGGACTCTGTGGAGGCGAAGCGGAGCAGGGCTGCGATCTTCTCCTTGTTGGCAAAGTCCTCAATGATACCCTCTTTGATGGCATTGCCGAACTCACCCCAGAAGGATGCATACTCTTCAGGTCTCTCTTTGGCCATCTCCTCGAGCAGAGCCAGAATCCGTTTGGTTGCACCCTTCTTCATTGCATCCATGGCAGGGCTCTTCTGCAGGATTTCACGCGATACGTTCAGCGGCAGATCATTGCTGTCCATCACACCGCGAACGAAACGGAGATAACGCGGCAGCAGCTCTTCATTGGCTTCCATGATGAATACACGGCGCACATACAGTTTCACACCATGCTTGGCTTCAGCCTGCCAGAGATCGAACGGGGCCCGTTTTGGCAGATAGAGAAGCAGCGTGTACTCATATTTGCCTTCAAGTTTCTGGTGGATGCGGGCCAGAGGATCCTCGAAATCGTGGGAAACATGCTTGTAGAAGTTGTTGTACTCCTCTTCATTGAGCTCGGATTTCGGACGTGTCCAGAGGGCGGATGCCTGGTTGACGGTCTCCACCTCTGCCGGTTTCACCTCTTCGCCCTCTTCACCACCGGCGGCAGTGCCCAGCATGCGGATCGGGAAGGGGATATGATCCGCATATTTATGGATGATCGATTTCAGTTTCCAGTCATCGAGGTATTCGCTCGCATCTTCGCGCAGGTGCAGCGTGATTTCGGTACCGCGCCCGGGCTTCTCAATGGTCTCAAGCGAATATTCGCCGTCACCGGTTGATTCCCAGCGAACACCGTGTTCACCGGTCAGGCCTGCGCGTCGGCTGGTCAGGGTGACCTTGTCTGCCACCAGAAAAGAGGAGTAGAACCCGACACCGAACTGGCCGATCAGGTGTGCATCCTTCTCCTGATTACCGGTGAGCTGGCCGAAAAACTCTTTCGTGCCTGAACGGGCGATGGTGCCGATATTTGCAATCACTTCATCGCGATTCATGCCGATACCGTTATCGCGGATGGTAATAGTGCGGGCCTCCCTGTCGACACCGATAAAGACATGCAGATCGGAGTCGCCTTCAAACAGGGCGTCATCGGTTGTGGCTTCAAAACGGAGTTTATCGGCCGCATCGGATGCGTTGGAGATCAGTTCACGAAGAAAGATCTCCTTGTTGGAGTAGAGTGAGTGGATCATCAGATCCAGCAGCTGTTTTACTTCGGTCTGAAAACTTAACGTCTCTTTGGTCTCGGTCATTATATCCTCTCTCTGTTTGTTAAACTGGTTTATAAGGTGTTTGAAACTATATGGGGATGCAGTTACCGGATTTCAAGTGGAAGAATGTTTTTTCACCACAGTCCCCCAGGGGAGCCTCTCTCGCTGTGCGATTCACCTTCAGCCACGAAGACGCAGAAAATAGAAAACATAATGAAAACTCTGTGGCTCTGAGTCTCTGTGGTTAATGCTTATGTATCAAAACAACTTCGGATAGAGGAAATCGACGGTATGGCAGCAGCCGGATTCCAGTCTGCTCCATGAATCAATGCCGGTTTCGAAGATAGTGATGCCGCAGGTCGGGATGTTGGTGATCTGCATCTCTCCCAGCCTGTTGGCCAGCGTGGTGATGCCGGGATTGTGGGCAACCAGTGCAAGGTGTTTGATGGCATCATCTGTCGATTGAATGATGCTGATCATCTCCGATGCCGATGCCAGATAGAGGTCGGGAATCTGTACTATATTCTCCGGAAGATAGCCGATTTCCCCGCAAATCTTTCCGGCCGTGGTGATGGCACGGCAGGCCGGACTCGAAATAACCAGATCAAAGGTTGTACCGCGCTCTTTCAGGACGTTGCCCATGCGTGGCGCATCATGTCTGCCGCGACCATTGAGCGGCCTGTCGAAGTCGGAGAGTTCGGGATGGCTCCAGTCAGACTTGGCGTGGCGGATGAGTGTAATGGTTCGATTCATGGGTTGAGCGTAGCAACACTTTTACGAACTTGCAGCCACTTGTTCAACTTCTCTTCACGGCTCATCGCAGCATGGGCAGGGCTGGTGGATGGAAGGGTGTGACATGGTATGGAGCGGAATGGTTCCGGCAGGTTCGGGATGATGCTCTGTCGGTAGATGGCTGCCGCTTTCCGGCCATTCAGGAAAACGGCCCTGATACCGGGATGCATGGAAAAAAACAGACTGAAATCGTTAGGGATAATGGAGCCGGCTTTGATATTGTGGTCCAGGCTGCCGCTGCGCTCACATTGACGGGCTACATCCCACAGCGCGATATGGTGCTGTTTAAGTCTCAGCAGCCGTTCAGGGTAGGGAGACGACCTGCCCGCATCGAAAAGTTCACCCATGAAATCCCAGAACAGATTGCGGGGGTGGGCATAGTATTGCTGCAGCCGGAGTGATTCGACTCCGGGCATGGAACCGAGAATCACTGCCCGGGCATCGCGATCCGCGACATAATCAAAACCCCTGGTCTTGCTGTTTTTCAGGCCATGCATGGCTCAACAGTAGCAGAGATGCCGATTGTTACGGAAATATGCTGTACCCATGGCCTGTAAGGGGTGATAAAATTGGCCCCTGACAACAGGTTCTCCAAAGGGGTGATTGTTATTTCCGGCAATAAAGACAGTGCAGCAAAGCACTCATCCAGGCAAGCCGGTCGATCCAGGCGATATGAGAAACGCTGGCTGAAGCCAAAAAATGTCTGGCGTAACAGCAGGGTTTCAAGGAGAGAGGCCCTCTTCTGGAAGCTGTTCTTTTTCGCAGCCCTTCTCTTTTTCACTTTTTTGTTTGCAAAGTTTTAGGATTAATGGTCCTGAACTGCTGTCAGTTCACCATGCCGGAAGCAGCTGGTAAGATGGTCGTTAACCAGACCGATGGCCTGCATATGTGCGTAGATGATGGTCGGGCCGACAAACCGGAATCCCCGTTTTTTCAGGTCTTTGCTCAGGGCGTTCGACTCGGGGCTGGTAGCAGGCAGTTCTGACATCTTCCGGAACCGGTTGATGATCGTTTTGTTGTTCACAAAACCCCAGATATAGGCATCGAAGCTGCCGAACTCGCGTTGCACTTCAAGAAAGTGCCGGGCGTTGCTGACTGAGGCATGTACTTTCAGGCGATTGCGCACAATATCCGGATTATTCAACAGCTCCGTTATTTTCGCCTCGTTGTAGGCCGCTACCTTCACCGGGTCAAAACCATCATAGGCAGCCCGGTAGCCTTCACGCTTGTTCAGAATGGTGCTCCAGCTCAGGCCCGCCTGCGCACCCTCCAGAATCAGGAACTCGAAATGTTTGCGGTCATCGTGAACCGGTACGCCCCACTCCTCATCGTGGTAGGCGCGGTAGAGCGCACTGCCACTGCTCCATGGGCAACGGTTGCCGCGCTCCCGCTCAGACTGCGGCAAGGCGGCCGTGGCTGGTGTGGGTGATGCCGTTGTCTCTGTTCAGGTAGACCAGCACGGGCTGAAAATGTTCGGCCTCCCTGGCTTCAAGCTCCGCATAGGTGCAGATAATCAAAAGGTCACCGGGGCTGGCCTTGTGTGCTGCGGCACCGTTTACACCGATGGTGCCGGAGCCTCTCGGGGCTGTGATGGCATAGGTGGTGAAACGCTCACCGTTGGCCACGTTATAGATGTGCAGCTGTTCGAACGGAAGAATACCGGCCGCATCAAGCAGGTTCTGATCAATGGCGCACGAGCCTTCGTAGTCCAGCTCCGCATGGGTGACCGTGGCGCGGTGCAGTTTGGATTTAAGCATGGTCAGCTTCATAGCATGGTCTCCGTAACGCGTTCAAGCGCAATGTTATCAATCAGGCGGGCATTGCCAATTTTTGCGGCAATAAAGATGCGGGCAGGGGTGTCACCCACATATCTCACAGGCTTCAGATTTTGTGCATCGCGAATTTCCAGATATTCGGGCCTGATGCCTGCATCAGCCAGTTTTGTCTTGCCCAGGGCAATCAGTTTGTCGCTGCCGGTTTCACCCTGCTCGAACAGGGCCTGCATCGATTGCAACGTTTCATGCAGGCGAGGTGCTCTGCTGCGGTCATCTTCACTCAGGTAGCGGTTGCGGCTGCTCATTGCCAGCCCATCGGGTTCTCTCAGGGTCGAGCCGCCAATAATTTCAACATTCATCTGCAGGTCACTCCCCATGCGGCTGATGATGGTGAACTGCTGATAATCCTTCTCACCGAAAATGGCGATATCGGGCCGGACGATGTTAAAGAGCATGTTCACCACGGTGACCACACCGTCGAAATGGCCGGGGCGTGCAGCACCGCACAGGCAGTCGCCCAGTTCGTGTACTTGCAGCGATACCCTGATGCCATCGGCGGGGTAGAGGTTTTCCGGGTGGAAAATAACGGTTACCCCCTCTTGCTCACAAAGCCTGCAGTCCTGCTCGAAGGTGCGCGGGTAGGCGTCGAAATCCTCATCAGGTCCGAACTGCATCGGGTTCACATAAATACTGACCACCACGATATCGGCAAGCCGTCTGGCTTTTCTGATCAGGCTCAGATGTCCTTCATGCAGGCAGCCCATTGTCGGCACAAAGGCAATGCGGTCATGGCTGCGGACAGGGGCAAGGATGCGCTGCAGCTCCGTGGCGGTGGTTACGATGTTCATGGCAGCACAACCGAATAAAGAGGGTTTTCGTTCTTCTTTGCTTGCCCACACATGGTTGGAACCATTTGGACGGCTGTAAGCCGCCCGCAAGGTGAATCGAGTCTGCGAGAGAGATGGTGCCCCGGGGTACAGGGTGAGGGCAGGATGCCCGAATCAAAGAAGAACCAAGAAAAGGCACCCGCGAAGTATCTGCGAATTTCCTCAGCACCTGCATCAAGATGGGCACAAAATAAAACACGAATTTTGTGCTTTACCATCTTGATTTGCATCTGCTTCGGCGCAGCTACAGACGGGGAGAGGGAGATCATGTTCATCATCGGGCCACGTCATTCCGGCGGAAGCCGGAATCCATAGTCATTTGTAAAAAACCGGATTCCCGCCTTCGCGGGAATGACGAAGAAAAAATGATTCTCATTTTGGAAAGTCTCCGGTTCTCACATCTTCCGACCATGCCGAAATGGCAGTGGTGATCTGTTCACGCAGGTTGGTGTAGGCCGGAGCAAAGGGCGGGTTCTTTTCGGAGAGGCCAAGCAGATCGTGCCAGACCAGCACCTGAGCGTCACAACCGGTGCCTGCACCGATGCCGACCGTCGGAATGGTTACAGTTTTGGTGATCTCTCCGGCAAGTTCCGCAGGCACACACTCAAGCACCAGCGCCACCGCACCTGCCTCGCTCACAGCCCTGGCATCATCCAGAATGGCCTGGTACTCCCCGGGATTGTTGCCGCGCGGCCTGTAGCTGCCGAACTTTTTTACCGATTGCGGCGTAAGGCCGATATGGGCCACCACGGCAATGCCACGATCGGCAAGGAAGGCAATGGTCCCGGCCATCGGGATGCCTCCCTCCAGCTTCACCGCATCGCAACCGGTCTCCTGCAGCACACGAACTGAAGTTTCAAATGCCTGCTCAGGCGATTGCTGATAGGTGCCGAAGGGGAGGTCACAGACCACCCATGCTTCGCTGCGGCCGCGAACCACGGCAGCGGTATGATGAATCATCTGGTCAAGGGTAACGGGGATGGTGGAATCAAAGCCCAGTGCCACCATACCGAGGGAGTCGCCAACCAGCAGCACATCGACACCGGCAGCCTCGGCCAGCTGTGCCGAAGTGGTGTCGCAGGCGGTCAGCCATACGGATTTCCTGTTTGCAGCTTTCGCCTTTGCAAGCGTGGCCGCAGTCACTCTTTTAGTCATCTCTTCCTTTCCGCTTCAGTCTGCGTGTTCGTTCAACAGGGGCAGTACCGTCTTTCAGGATTCGTGAACTCTACCGGTTAAATTAATTGAGTGCCAACAGTGGTTATTTTTTTTGTTCGGCCCATTGATTACAGCCAATGGCAGGGTTATCAGAGTGATGATCCGGTATGAACTCTGATGTTAGGGAGATGCTGATTTTTGCCAGGATGGCAATAAATCAGCATCTCCCTAAGTCCGACAGACTGCTATCAGTCAAACCTTTACCGATATGGAGTTTACCGTTCGGGCAGGTGATTTTATGGATGGCCTTTTAAAGTCTGTTCGACATCTTCAGGGCCGACCCAGAAGAGGGGGTTGTGGGCGATTTCCCAGAGGTGCCCGTCCGGGTCTCTGAAGTAGCCGTGATAACCACCCCAGAAGGCCTTCTGCGCGGGTTTGACGATTTCTGCCCCTGCGGCGGCAGCCTCATCCATGACCTGATCAACTTCGACTTCCGATTTCAGATTATGCGAAAGTGTTACTCCGCCAAAACCGCTGCCTTCGGATGGAACCGCGGCATCCCCGGCCAGTGACTCACGACCATAGAGGCCGAGCCATGTGCCGTTGAGGGTGAAGAAGGCGACTTCCGGCGGGGATTCCATGCGCGGGAATCCCAGACCCGTTTCATAGAACTGAATCGATTTTTGCAGGTCGCGTACACCCAGTGTGATCATGCTGATTCTTGGTTTCATTTGGGGCTCCTCAGGCCAGGGGATGGCCTGCCAAAATCGTGAAGGTGATCGAACGGTCTAACTATAATCCGCCCAGAATTCGGTGCTGGAGCGCATATTGCGGGCACGGTCAATCAGGGCATCCATATCCTCATCGTTCTCGGCAAAGTTGAGTTTGTCGGTCTGCACAATCAGCAGCGGTGTCTCCTGATAGTGGAAGAAGAAGTTGTCATAACCGGCCATCACCTGTTTCAGATAGTCCGGGGTCAGCCCGCGCTCCGTGCTCCGGTTTCTGCTGCGGATGCGTTCCATAATCACATCGGGCCTGGATTGCAGATAGATGACCAGGTCGGGTCTGGGAATATCTACAGAGACAAGTCTTGCCACCTGATCGTAGAGAATGAACTCCTCATCGGTCAGATTGATGCTGGCAAACAGACGATCCTTGGCGAAGAGGTAGTCACTGACCAGTCCCTGGGAGAAAAGCTCCTGCTGGTGGATGCCCTGCCACTGTTTCAGGCGTGAAAAGAGAAAGGAGAGCTGAACAGCAAGGGCGTGACGTGATGGATTCTGGTAGAAGAGTTCAACAAAGGGATTGTCATCAATGCTCTCCAGCAGGGTGGAGGAGGCGAGCCTGTCCGCAAGCTTCCGCGCGACTGTGGTTTTGCCCACGCCGATTGCACCTTCAACAGCAATGTGGGATATCTCTAATGACTTGCCTGTGTTCATTCTCTTACCAGACCTCTCCCTCGGGTAACGGCGGCTCTCCCTCTCTGAGCAGCTGATCCAGCATCTGCTCTGCCGTCACCTTCAATAGCGGATGTTGCCACTTAGGCGCGATGTCGCATAGGGGGCGCAGTACAAACATCCGTTTGCTGATCATAGCATGTGGAATGGTCAGCGCCTCACTTGTCAGCTGAACATCCCCGTAAGTGAGGATATCGAGATCGAGTGTTCTGGCTCCCCAGCGTTCGGTTCGCATGCGCCCGTGGGCATCTTCAATCCGGTGCAGGAGGGCCAGCAGGGTACCGGGTTTAAAGGAGGTCTCTACCTCAACCACGGCATTGAGGTAGTCGGGTTGTCCGGCCGGGCCGGCAGGCGGGGTTTTATAGAGTTTCGAACTTTCGAGCAGTCTGATTTCAGCTGCTGCATTGAGTTCATTGCGTGCCTGAATGAAGGTCTGTTTTACATCACCGAGATTGCCGCCCAATGCAATATGAACGTGACTCAGGCCCATGCGACCGATCCGCCGCGTCTGGGATCTCCGGCACCGTCAAGGCGTCCCTTCTCATCCATGCAGATGGCATGTACGCCGCCAAAATAGACGCTTTGATTCTCCCAGTCGCAAACCTCCCAGCCCAGTTCCATAAGCTGTTGCCGGCATGCGTCATTCAGGCCTCCCGGCTCCACATCAAGGCGATTGCCTTCATTGTGCAGGCGGGGTGCAAAGACGGCATGGTGGATTGACTGCTCCATCAATGTGTAGCGGCAGAGAACCTGAACAATGGCACCACGCAGGCGATTGGAGCCGCCACTTCCCAGTGTTACCACCGGCCTGCCGTTTTTAAGCAGCATGGAGGGCGCCATCATCGATGAGAGGGTAGCTCCTGCAGGCAGCTTATGGAAACCGAGCGGATTGATATCCTCTTCCCCCAGCATGTTGTTCAGATGGATGCCTGTTCCGGGCACGACAATGCCGGAGCCTTCGCCATTACTGCTGGTGACGGAGACTGCAGTTCCCTCCCTGTCGACCACGCTGATGTGGGTGGTGCTTCCATGACGGTTCTCCGGCTCTTTTGATGCGGTACCCGGCTCCCCTCCCAGACGCCTGCGAATCTGCTCCAGACTGTGCCGGATACGCTCTTCTGCAAGAAACGCCTCGGCCATATCCCTTTCGTAAACCTTGTGGTCAAAATCATTTCCACGGCGGCGGCTGGTCTCACGAAGTGCCTCGGTGAGCAGGACGGGAAAAGGGTGTTCCGGATAGCGTCTCATCAGGGTCTCGAGAAGCTTCGCGGCAAAGCTTATCAGGCATCCGCCGGAAGAGGGCGGGGGGTTGGTCAGCAGTATGCCGCCAAAGAGGCTGCTTGAGAGAGGTTTGCGAAGCGTAACCTGTTCGCCTCTCAAATCATCCATCGAGAGCAATCCGCCTTTGTCGACAGCAGAAACAATGGCACGGGCAAGATCGCCTTCATACATTTCACGAACACCTTCGATAGAGAGCATCTCCAGCGTATTGGCCAGATCAGGGTTGCGGAAGAGATCGCCTTCAGCCAGCAGGCTGTCACCATTTGTATGCAGCCTCCGGCATGCCGCCTCAGCTGTCAGGATCGGCTCAAGCAGATGGATAAACGAGGCCTGCAGTTCATTGAGGTGCACCCCGTTTCTGGCAGCTGCAATAGCCGGCTGCATTACCACTTCAATGGGCAGGTGTCCCTGCTTTTTGTGGGCGGCAAACAGCATGGCAAGCAGTGACGGTGTGGCAACCGATGCCTGCCCGATATGGAAGGTCTGAATGGTGTCGCCGAAATCGACAGGGATGGCTCTGAAATCAGGCAGACACTGATCATCGACAGGCCTTGCAGGCATGCGGGAAAAGCCATCGTAAAATATATTCCGGCCTGTGCTGTTGTGGATCAGCATAAACCCGCCACCACCGGCACCAGTCAGTACAGGCTCTGCAATAAATGATGTGCAGGCCGCAGCCACCGCCGCATCGACGGCATTGCCGCCATCCTCAAGCATGTGTGCCCCGGCCTCGGCTGTAACAGGATGCCCTGCGGCAACAATGCCCTGCCTGCCTGAAACCGTGCTCATGGGTTAGTGCTTGACGACAAAACCTTTCAGTTTTGCAACTGAAGCAATCTTCTCCCGTGCACGGGAAGCTTCTCCTGATGTTGCATACGGCCCGACCCAGACGGCGAGCATTCCATTGGGGCGGGATGCGATATGGGTTTCCCATGTCGGGCTCAGTCTGCCGGAGAGTGTCCGGGCCCGTTTTTGGTCCCTGAATGCACCGAGTTGAACATAATAGCCGCTGGCAACTGTTTTCGAGGCAACCGGACTGCTCGGCTGCTTCGGCGGCGCGCTTGCCGGCAGAGGCGGCGGTACGGGTTGCAGCTGCTCTGCCGGCCCGGCGGCTTTTCCGGGTTCAGCGACAGGGCTGGTTCTGACGGAATGGTGTGCTGATTTCTGTGGCTTTACCGCAACTGCAGGTGACTCTATCGAGGCGGCCGGTTTTCCTGCATCAGAGGCGGGTCTGATCTGCGGCCACAGAAGGGCGCCAATGGCCACTGCAATGCAGAGAGAAGTGACAACCCGGATCGTCCTGGTTTCAGCCGGTGTTGCAATCCATGTGCGGAGTCTCTTTGGCATGCGATGTGAAGGCGTCCGGCTTATCAGGCCAGTTTCAGAATGGTGTTCAGCTTTTTCGTGAAATCCTGATAGCGGAATGGCTTCTGCAATATCTTCAGAGCCATATCAGGGAAACGATCTGTCAGATCATCCGGATAACCGGTTACAAAGATTACCTGTTCAAGCAGCTCCGGATTGACATGAATCAGACTGTTGTAGATCTCATCGCCGGTCAGCTTAGGAAGGCGTACATCGAGCAGAATAGCGTTGTACTGGGTTCCCTGTGTGGTGAGTTCAAACAGGCCCTGAACCGGGTCACTCAGTGTTTTAATGCTGCTCTGAACGCCCTTTTCTTCCAGAAAACGATTGATAAAGGCGGCCAGAATACTCTGGACGGTATCTTCGTCGTCAATTGCGAGAATCTTGATTACATCAGTCATGGTTTTACTTCACCTCACGGCCCCTGCGGGGGCTTTTGAATTCGATATTATGCACTGTTTTACGGCTTGAGTCTGCAAGCCGGTCATTGTTGGCAGCCACAGCCTCGCCTGTTTTGTCTTTCATCTCAATAGCATATTCAGGGGATGGCTACTGGTAAAAAATGTGGATATTACAGGGAAATCCGGCCGGAATGTTAAGGAGATGCTGATTTATTGCCATCCTGGCAAAAATCAGAGCGTCAAGGCAAAAATGATGTTCGGCATCAGTGCCTCACACTGCCAGGCAGCGCCGAATTAATCAGCGCTTCCTTAATAGGTCAGGCAGAAGATTATGATTATTGCCTCTGATCTTTCACCAGCATCGATTCAGGATTGATGCGGGCCTGCCTGAAGCGGACACCCCAATGAAGATGGGGGCCGGTTGCCCTGCCTGTCTGGCCCACCTCTCCAATATTGCTACCCGCTTCAATCCAGTCACCCTCTTTGACAGTGGCTGTTTTCAGGTGTGAAAATACAGAGACGACACCATAACCGTGCCCGATCGCAACCGTATTGCCGTTGAGATACATCTTTGAAACGACAAGAACCCTGCCTGCCAGCGGAGTGACAACCGGGGTGCCCTCTGCTGCGGCAATATCAATACCGGAGTGGGGTGAGCGCGCCTCTCCGTTCACATAGCGCTGGGCGCCAAAAGGGGTCGACATAATGCCTTCAACGGGCATTCCGGATATCCGCAACTCGGGCCGGGCATCAACCCGGGCAACATAACTGTTTTTGAGCCTCTGCTGGTCGGCCCGGATGCGTTTGAGCTCCTCTTTTCCGAACACCGCCATTTTCCTGTCAACTGTGATATGAGAGACCCTGAACTCGCCTTTGCTGACAGAAAGCTTTTCAACAAATCGGGCCGTTCCGGATTTCGGGGTGGTTACTGACCATTTCAGAGCATGGCTGCCGGGGCTGGTCTTCATATCCACACCAATCCAGGCTCTGACCATGCCGGGTCCGGTTCGAATGACAGGCCATGACTTGCCAAAGCAGTGCAGGGTTACAGCGCCATCGGGAAGTTGTTTCTCTATGGTGAGCATATCCCCCTGAACCGCCCGGTATGTTTCGGCACAGGCAGGGGTTGCCGCCATCAGCAGGGCAACAGAAAAGAGCAGCTGTTTCATGCTCGGGAAGCCTTTGAAATCTTTCTGGTTTCAGCTGCCGCAATGCCGTCATGGAAGCGGATATCGACGCTGTCACCGGCAGCCAGCTGATTTACCGAAGTAAGCAGCTTCCCCTCTGCATCCATGCTCATGGTGTAACCGCGCTTCAGCACCTGTGTCGGACCCAGATCATGCAGCTGCCTGGTCAGACCCGCGACGGATTGCCTGATGATTTCGATCTGTTTTCTCTGCAGCCAGATCAATTGCTGACGAAGCTGTTCAAGTTTCTGCTGCTGCCTGTTCCTGCCGTGCAGCCGGAAGGTGGTCAGGTGTTGCTGGCAGCGGTGGAGTGTCTGCTCCCTGAGTCGAAGCTGTCTGCGTGGTTCCTGCAGGGCGAGCTTCTGCCGTATTTCAGTAAGCAGTCGATGGCGGAATGCAATCTGCTGCCGGAAATTTGCTGTCAGCTGTATGGCGCCTCGCTCACAATGCTGATGGCGTCGATCCTGAGCCTGCTGCCAGATGTGCTGAAGCCGGGATACCTTTGGAAGCTGGCTTCTCAGTGTGTCGCGGTCGGGGGAGGCCAGTTCTGCTGCATTGGATGGCGTCGCCGCCCGGACATCTGCGGCAAAGTCTGCCAGCGTGGTGTCGATTTCGTGACCAATGCCGGTAATGACCGGAATTCCGGACTCCACGATTGCTTTGACAACCAGTTCATCATTAAAGCACCAGAGATCCTCCATGCTGCCGCCACCGCGAACAAGAAGAATCAGGTCGGGCCCGGACTGCATCCGGTTCAGCCTCTTTATGGCATGTCTGATTGAGGCCGGGGCGGCATCTCCCTGCACGACAGCCGGAGCCAGCGTAAGCCTTAGCCACCCCGGTCGTGTCGCCAGTACTTTCTTCACATCTTCAAAGGCGGCCGCGGTTTCAGAGGTGATGATGCCGATATGTTCAGGCAGTGGAGGAAGCGCCTTCTTGATCTCCGGATCAAACCAGCCGCGCTCAGAAAACAGTGCTTTCCGGCGTTCGAATTCGGCAGCAAGCTGCCCGGCGCCCGCCGCCTCAACCTTGCGAACAATCAGTTGATAGGTGCCGCGGGGTTCATAGACACTGATGTGTCCTGTAAAGATAAACTGCTCCCCGTCTTTAGGCAGAAGCGTCAGCCGCACGGCTGCGGAGCGCCATATCACAGCCGAGATTGAGGCGTGGGCATCCTTGATGGTGAAGTAGATATGGCCGGATGCGTGCCTGGTCAGCCTTGAAACCTCGCCCGCCACCTCAATACCCGAGTAGCGGCTCTCCAGCAGCTGTTTGATACCGGCGGTCAGTTGTGTAACTGAAAGAGGCATGGTGCCGGAAAGAGGTGAGTTCTCCATGCGAAAATCAGACCAGTAGTTTCAGTTCAGGTCAACCTCTGGTGTGGATGATAAACTAATCCACCCATGGATGGGTGGCTTTAGTGAACGTAGCAAGACCGACACAATTCTACAGGATAGTAAATTCATGGTGCACATCCGTGTGCGCCACCCCTGCAGGGCGGAGGCCCGTGCAATTGTGCTCTCCTGCACAATTGTGGACGCCAACAGGCGCTGCATGGTAGTGCGAGGTAGGATGCCGAGCATCACTCTTGCGGAGCGATTAAAGGTCGGGGGCAGGACAAATCGGCAGGATAGCCGATTTGGACGGTCTTTCCGCCCGAAGGGTGAGGGGCATGGATACCCCGAATCACAAATCGGCAGGATAGCCGAATTCATGGTGCACATCCGTGTGCACCGCCCTTGCAGGGCGGAAGCCCGTGCAATTGTGCTCTCCTGCACAATTGTGGACGGTTATTGTTCAGAATGGGCTGCCCGAAGGGTGAGGGGCATGGATACCCCGAATCACGCCCCCGGCCATATCAATTAAGAAAACATGCCCTTGAATGTGAAGAAGAAGAAGATCGAGAGAATGGCTCCGGCAGGCAGGGTGATGATCCAGGACATAAAGATGGTCTGGATCACACTGATGTTCAGCGCACCGATACCGCGGGCAAGGCCGACACCGAGCACAGCGCCCACCAGCGTATGCGTGGTCGAGATTGGCAGCCCTGTTCCCGAGGCGATTACAACCGTAGAGGCTGCACCGAGTGTGGCGGCAAAACCACGGCTGGGTGTCAGCTCAGTAATGCCCGATCCGACTGTGGCAATCACTTTGTGACCGTAAGTCACCAGGCCAAAGACGATACCGCCACCGCCAAGGAGCAGAATCCAGACCGGTGTGGCAGATTTCGAGACGATCTCACCAGCGCTCTGCACGATGCCGAAAACTGCAGCAACGGGTCCAATGGCATTGGCTACGTCATTGGAGCCGTGTGCAAAGGCCATCGCAATAGCCGTGAAAATCATCAGTACACCGAATATCTTCTCCATGTTGGCATAGTGGAACTTTTTATCCGCTTTCGGCGGGAATTTCAGTCTCTTGATCATGACGGTACCAATCAGTGCAATAATCACACCGATGAGCGTGGCATAAACAAGATTCTGCTCGAATGGCAACTTCACACCGACATGTTTCAGCCCTTTAAGCAGCGTCACCATCGCCATCGTAAAGCCAACGAGAAAGATGTAGTAAGGCACATATTTTTTCGCCATGGCAATCGGATCTTCAGTGTCGATAACCAGCTTCTGAATACTTCTGAACAGTGCAAAGGCGATTGCACCCGCCATCAGCGGAGAGGTCACCCAACTCATGGCGATGGTGCCCACCTTGCTCCACTGAACCGCTTCCATACCGATGCCCACTGCACCGAAACCGACGATGGCGCCGACAATGGAGTGGGTTGTGGAAACAGGCCAGCCCATGCGGGTGGCAACCATCAGCCAGATACCGGCAGCAAGCAGCGAGGCCAGCATGCCGTAAACCAGAAGCTCCGGCGTATTACCCAGCGATGAGACATCGACTATGCCCTTACGGATGGTTGCGGTGACTTCACCGCCGGCGAGAACCGCACCGGCACATTCGAATATAGCGGCAATGATCACCGCCTGTCTGAAGGTAAGCGCACCTGAGCCGACCGATGTGCCCATGGCATTGGCAACGTCATTTGCGCCGATGCCCCAGGCCATAAACAGGCCGAAGAGGACGGCCATGGCAATCAATACCGTTGAATTCGCAACAAGAATATCCACGATTCTCTCCTGATTCCCTTTTCTATCGTGCCAGTAACAGTTCGACGCGGGCGCCAACGCGCTGGGCGATATCGGCCACTTCACCGATCTTGCGAATCACGCGATAGAGAAACATCACAGCAACCGGATTCAGGTCATTTTCAATCGCAAACAGGGCATTATTGATCTGGTTTTCCAGTTTGTCTGCCTCATACTCGATTTTGTCCAGATCGTTGATCATCTCTTCCACGCTGTTGACTTCACGCCCGCGGAAGCCGACCTCAACGAGTTCATCAAGCTCGTTAATCACACGCTTGGCCTGACGGGAAGCCGCAACACAGCGCTCAACATAAACCGTCACCAGTTCGGCAATCTCGTCCGGGAATTCCATCTTGCGGCTGATGACTATTCCGGTCACATACTTGACCGTGTTGGCGATCCGGTCCTGGATGGTCACGATATCCAGAATGCGTTCACGCGGCATCGGCATGAACAGTGAATTCGGCAGGTGAATACGAAGCTCGTGTTTCAGATCATCGGCTTCAACTTCCAGCCTGTGGATATCTTTCTGCAGAAGGGCAGCCTGATCGTAGTCTTTTTCGAGCATGGCCTGAAAGAACGGCTCAAGCATTTTCGCACATTCGTGAACCTTGCCGATATGATTCTGCAACGGTTTTACCGGAGAACCGGCAAACATGTTTGTAATAGGACTTCTTCTTACCATTTCCTCTCCTCCTGATGGCCGCCACGACGGGGTGGCATGTACGTTACTATGGTGCCTGTAATTACGCTACAGGCGGCATGATGTTAAGGAGATGCTGATTAACAGGCAGCCTGCCTGTAATCAGCGCTTCCTTAAGCCTGTATCACATGGGTCGGTTTGTGATGCCGTTATTTCAGGCTATTTCTCCACAACGCTTCCCTTTCTTGTTTCCGACAGCAGGCTTATACCTTTTTCCCGCTGGCTGTGGACGATCTTCAACTCCTGTTCAAGCAGCTCTCTCTCTTCGGCGTTACGCTCCTGTTCAACTGCTGCCTGAAGCTTCTGCTCTTTTCTTTTCAGCTTCTTCAGCACTCTGGAGAGTCCCTCATCGGTCTGCAGTTGCCGGTTCCTGGGTTCATCAAAGTATGCAGCAAGTTTTTTGAGAAGTTTTTTCAGTTTCATAATCCCTCCCGTGAACGGTCTGCCGGTCGAACAGGCCCGGCCTGAATCACTTTTTTGTCTCGCTTAACACGGAGCCGATCTCATCCCTGTCCAGTGCAATCAGGTGCTCGGCTTCTGTTTCAACACCCTCTTCGGATTTGAGGTAGTTACTGTTGGCTTCAATCAGGTGGTGAATGATCTGATTTGTATAGATACTGTCTTTCATCAGCGAGATCGCCATCTCTGCTGAAATGTCCCCGTTCCGGATCAGCTGATCCATACGTTCGTGCAGCAGGGCTGCATTTTTCTCAAGTGTCAGCTTCAGTGCGTCCAGCGCCAGAATGGAAGTGGATGAATCATCCCCGTTTCTTATCTTTTCCAGCCGGCGCAGTACATTGGCAATACGCTGGCGGAGAAAGTTATACTCTTCGGAGATGTGCGGGTTGTTCGAGCCGATATAGCGCAGCATGTTTTTCTGCAGGTGCTTTACATCCTTCAGGGTAATGGTGATCGACTGGTTTGCCTGCCAGATTCTGTTTAACTGTTTGGATATGGCGGTGTTGCCGGGCAGGCGGTTGATAAAATCGAGAACCGCACTGTAGAGGCTCTTGATCTCTGTTTCATATGCAGCATCAATATCGAAAGCCAGTGGTCTGTTATGCCGCCGGATTAACTGCACTGTCTCAGCATCGGAGAATACGGCCTTTTTGTTCAGCGAGAGCCCTTTGGTGATAATCCCGGTTGATTTCTCATAGATACGGGCTGTCTCCTTACGCAACGCCTCCAGTGCGGTATGAGCAAACTCAAGTGCTGATGCATTCAGATATTTCGGCCGGGCAGTACGATCCGGTTCAGCCTTGATCGCATACTCCAGAAAGCGTACCAGATGATTGGTGAACGGGATCATCACCATAATTCCAACCAGATTGAACAGAGTATGGAACACAGCCAGCTTCAGTGTGTAATCAGTTTCTGCAATGCCTGCAGCGGCACTGATCGAGTCTACAGCTGCAAGAAACTGATGAATAAACAGGATGGCAATCAGGCCGGTAACCATATTGAAGATAAAATGCGCTCCGGCCAGCCGTTTGCCGGACGCATTGGAACCGAGTGCACCAAGAACAGCTGTAATCGTCGTGCCGATGTTGCCGCCGATCGCCAGTGCCAGCGCATTTTCGTAAGAGACCTGTTGTGCTGCGAGGGCTGTGATAACCAGCACCAGTGTGGCATGGCTGGATTGCATGATGACGGTGGCAAGGATGCCGATCAGCGTGAAGAGAAAGAGTCCCGGATAGCCTGTTACTGCATATTCGGTCAGGTTGATGGCTGCCTTGAAGGCTTCAAATCCCTCCTTCATATAGTGGATACCAAGGAAAAGGAAACCGAGCCCCGTCAGGATATAGCCGACACCTTTAAGGTGGCGGGAGCTCTGGAAAATAAGAATGACACCAAATACCAGCATTGGCATCGCATAGGCCGAAATATTTACCTTCAGGCCCAGCCCGGCAATCAGCCATGCACCGGTTGTAGTGCCAAGGTTGGCACCGAAGATAATGCCGATGCCCTGGGAAAGGCCGATCAACCCCGCGCCAAGGAAGGAGATCGCGATTATGGAAATCAGCGAACTGGACTGCATGATGCTCGTTGAGACGATGCCGAAGGAGATGCTTTTCCAGAGTCTGTCTGTTGTCCTTTTCAGAATTTTTTCGAGTAAGCCGCCGGTAAATCTCTTGAACCCCTCTTCCAGCGACACCATGCCGAACAGAAAGATCGCCACACCGGCGGAAATCTCCTTGAAGTCGGGGCTGATCCAGAAACCGTATGCCAGAATCGTAAAGATCGTCGGCAACAGGATGTTGCGTAGCGTGTTTCTCATTCAGCTGGCCTGTTGCCCATGTTGTCCCCGGTCCGGATTAGCTGATGAATTTTCCTTTCTTAAGCAGCTGCTTCTCCATCAGTTCAATCTCTCTTGCTCCGGAGATGACAATGTTATCATCGGTTAAGTAATCGAGGCTCTCATCATGGTTCTCGTAATTCACGGCATTGAGGATCGTCTTGATAACATTCAGCCGCGCCTGATGCTTGTCAATGGAGCGAATGACCGTCCAGGGTGCGGAGCTGGAGTGGGTGCGTTTGAGCATCTCATATTTCATTTTGGTGAAGTCATCCCAGCGCTCCTGCGCCTGCATGTCCACTTCACTGAGTTTCCAGTATCTCAACGGATCAGTTTTTCGCCTTTCAAAGCGGCTCTTCTGTACCTTTTTTGTAACACTGAAGTAGAACTTGACCAGAATGGTCTTCTGGCGAATCAGGTCCTTTTCGAAACCGACTACACCGCGCATGAACTGCTTGTACTCATCATCCGTACAGAAGCCGAATACCGGCTCAACCATGGCGCGGTTATACCAGCTTCGGTCGAAGAGGACGATTTCACCTCCGCGAGGGAACTGGGACACATATCTCTGAAAAGACCACTGGCTGCGCTGCTCTTCGGTCGGTTTTCCCAGGGCGATAATGCGGTAGTGCTTTACATTCATGTAACGCGTCACGCGCCGAATGGTTCCGCCTTTGCCGGCCGCATCGCGCCCCTCGAAGAGGATGATCATGCGCTGTCTGGTATTTTCCAGGTGCTGCTGCAGCTTGATGAGCTCCGCCTGGTAGGGTCTTAGCTCCTGCTCCTGCAGATATTTGGTGATCAGCTGGCCTATTTTTTTGTCGCTTATTCCCTGCCTGTTAACAAGCTGCTCATAACTCTTCTGGTCATCCTGCGGCACGGTCTCCGGCTCTTCGATCGGGTTCTCCCCAGGGTTCGCCAGCACGTTCATTCACCTCTCCTGCTCACTGCCTGATTCCTTTCGTCAACAGTGCCCGAAAGGATGTAGCACAATACATGAATGCCCTGAACAGGTAAAGGGATGGAGCGGTTGATTTTACGGCAAGCCACGCCCTGCCGGGAGGGTGATTTATGCCGGCTTATCCTGTGGCGTTACTGATACGGCCAATAGAAAAAGCCCGCCCATGGCAGTGGCTGCGGACAGGTTTGCGTCTGCAGGAGATTAGGGAGCCTTTGAATATGTGCATCCTGCCGCTCACCTGCGACAACGTTGTCGTCCACAATTGTGCAGGAGAGCACAATTGCACGGGCCTCCGCCCTGCAGGGGTGGCGCACACGGATGTGCACCATGAATTTACTCTCCTGTCGGATTGTGGCAGACCATCGCGTTGCCTGCGTGGATACTCTGATTTTTTTCAGAGTCTCCTTTGTTGTAATCAGATCTCTTCGCCTGATAAAAGTTTTGCCGCAGCCTCGTGGTCGACATGCCGGATGTCATGGCCGCGCTCAATATAGATCACCATCTCTGCAATATTGGTGGCATGGTCGGAGATGCGTTCCAGATTCTTGGCAACATTGGAGAGGATGATAGAGGCCGTGATATCTCTCGGGTCTTCCATCATATAGGTGAGCATTTCACGGTACATGCGTTTATAGAGGACATCGATGCCCGCATCCTTTTCGATTACTGTCATGGCCAGCTTGATGTCGCCTCGCGAAAGCGCGTCCAGTGTACGGTTGATCTGCTTCTGTACCTTTTCTCCCATGATATCGAGGTTGGAAAAATTTTTGGGAGGGTATTCCAGCGAACGAAGCGTGCCTTCGGCAATACCGGCCGCCAGATCGCCCATACGCTCCAGATCCGTAACCAGCTTGATAATGCCCATGATAAAGCGCAGATCGCCCGCTGCGGGTTGTCTGCGCACCAGAATATCACGGGTCATCTCGTCACACTGAACTTCCAGCGCGTTAATGGCCTTGTCGCGGTTGATCGTTTTGTTGGCAAGTTTTTTGTCCTGTTCGAGCATTGACTTTACCGCATGCCCGATTGCCCGTTCCACAAGTCCGCCCATAGAGAGGACCAGCTCTTTCAGTATGTGCAGCTCTTCATCAAAGCGTTTAATGGTATGTTGTGGCATATCTCTCTCCTTATTAACTCTGTCTGAACAGGTGCATTGGAAAACTTACCCAAACCGGCCGGTAATATAGTCTTCGGTCTGCTGTTTTTCCGGTTGCGTGAAAATCCTGCCGGTTTTTCCAAACTCAATAAGATCACCCATGTAGAAAAAGGCGGTTTGATCCGAGATGCGTGCCGCCTGCTGCATGCTGTGCGTTACCATGATAATGGTAAACTCCTGTTTCAGTTCATCAATCAACTCTTCGATCTTGGCTGTTGCAATGGGATCAAGTGCCGAGCAGGGCTCGTCCATCAGAATCACATTGGGCTTTACTGCAATGGTTCGTGCGATACAGAGGCGCTGTTGCTGACCACCCGAGAGAGCGGTACCGGGGGAGTGAAGCTTATCCTTTACTTCATCCCAGATACTGGCCCTGCGCAGGGCGGTTTCGACCAGTTCATCCATCTCCGCACCCTTGTCGGCCAGGCCATGAATACGCGGCGCATAGGCAACATTCTCATAGATACTCTTCGGAAACGGGTTGGGCTTCTGAAACACCATGCCAACATGTGTGCGCAGTTGAACCACATCCACTTCCGGGGCATAGATATCATCACCATCGAGCAGTATCCGGCCCTCAATACGGCAGGCTGCGATGCGGTCGTTCATACGGTTCAGGCAACGCAGAAGCGTCGACTTTCCGCATCCGGACGGGCCAATCAGTGCCGTGACCCTTTTCTCTGCGAACTCCACATTAATGCCGTGCAGCGCCTCGCTCTCACCATACCAGAGTCTGAGGTCGCGAATACTTACTTTGGGCGTGTTCATCTTACCACCTTCTCTCAAATTGTTTACGCAGATAGACAGCCAGACCATTGAGGCTGAGCAGAACGGTCAGAAGAACAAGAATAGCGGCTGCCGTACGCTCTTCATAAGCACGGATCGATTCTCCTGCCCAGGTATAAATCTGGGCAGGAAGCACGGTCGCCGCTTCCAGTATGCTGCCGGGGGCATCAGGCACGTAAGCCATCATGCCGATAATCAGCAGTGGGGCGGTTTCACCCATGGCCTGAGCCAGACCAATAATGGAACCTGTCAGAATGCCCGGCATAGCCAGCGGCAGCACATGATGCCACACGGTTTGCCAGCGTGATGCTCCGAGACCGAAGGCGGCCTCACGGATCGAATCCGGAACGGACTGGAGTGATGCACGCGTGGTAATAATGATAATGGGCAGTGTCATCAGCGCCAGTGTCAGGCCGCCTGCGAGAGCTGATGAACGGGGAGCGCCGAAGAAGTTGATGAATATTGCCAGGCCCAGCAGGCCAAACAGAATTGATGGAATGGCAGCCAGATTGTTGATGTTCACTTCAATGGTCTGCGTGAGCCGGTTGTCCGGTGCGAACTCTTCCAGATAGAGCGCTGTCATGACCCCGACTGGCAGGGCAAAAACGATGGTGAGAAGCAGCACGTAAACAGAACCGACAACGGCTGATTTGATGCCTGCAAGTTCAGGCATTTTTGAATCGCCGTTGGTGAAGAAACCCGTGTTGAAGGCGAGCTTTACTCTGCCTTCACTCTGCAGCTGATCTATCTGCAGCTGATATTTCTCTTTCAGGCGATGGGCTTTACCTTTCAGATACTGATCCACATCGACATCGGCAATCACCCATCGGGCTTGTGTTGTTCCCATCAGTTCAGGATGATCTTCCATGTACAGGGGAAGCGTGCGCAACCAGCCGCGGCTGACAATTTCCCGGAATGGTTTGTCCACAGCCTTCCTGTAGCTCTTCATGCTGGTGTCGCTGTAATGCACATCCACAAGGATTTCTGCCTGTTGCAGTGCAGGCAGCCCCTTGGCAATCATGTCGGAAAAGAAAAAGAGCAGAAATGCACCGGCCAGAGCCAGAGCCGCAACAGCACAGGCTTTAAAGCGTTTCTCGGCCGCATAGCGGCGTTTCATGTTGGCGTTAATTTGCAGGCTCATAACGTCTACTCGTAGCTCTGGCGGAAGCGCCGGATCACATAAATGGAAATGACGTTCAGGATCAGGGTAATAACCAGCAGCACCAGCCCCAGACCGAAAGCAGAAAGTGTTTCAGGCGAGTCGAAAGCCTGATCGCCGGTCAGTGCATCAACAATACGTACAGTTACAGTGGTCATCCCTTCCAGCGGATTCCATGTCAGGTTCGGACGCAGGCCGGCAGCCATGACCACAATCATGGTTTCACCCAGTGCCCGCGATATGGCCAGCAGAAAGGCTGCTACGATACCCGGCAAGGCTGCAGGCAGCAGAATCTGTCGGATTGTTTCAGACATGGTGGTGCCAAGGGCAAGTGAGCCTTCGCGCATGCTTTGCGGGACTGCACGGATCACATCATCGGAGAGTGATGAGATAAAGGGAATGATCATGATGCCCATCACCAGCCCCGGAGCCAGGGCATTGGTATAGTCGGCATGCAGACCGACCGAATCCGCAAATTTTACCACCAGAGGACTTACGGTAATGGCAGCAAAAAATCCGTAAACGACGGTGGGGATACCTGCCAGAATTTCCAATGCCGGTTTGGCGATATTTCTGAAATTTTCAGTGGCATATTCCGCAATGAAGATGGCCGATAGCAGACCAATCGGAACGGCAACCATCATGGCAATCAGGGTAATCATGAATGTGCCGGCAAAAATAGGGATGGAGCCGAACATGCCGTGAACATTTTCTCCGGAGGCAGCGTCAGGCGACCACTGTGTGCCGGTAATAAAGTCCCAGAAGCTGACAATGCCAAAGAACTGGACCGCCTCAAAAATGATCGCAATAACGATTCCGATCGTGGTAAGGATTGAGGTGAATGCAGCGGTGATTAACAGGCCCCGGATCACTTTTTCAATTGCATACATGGCACGCAGAGACGGGCGGATCAGCCGCAACCCCTGCCAGCATCCTGCAGCAGCGGCCATGAAGGCAACCGGCAGGAAAACAGTCCCGGAAACCGGGTAGAGGCCTGTCAGATGAAGCAGGCCTGCCAGCAGTGCAACAGCCAGCGCAGGTGCTGCAAGCCAGATAACACTGTACCAGCCGTAGTGACCGGGACGGGAGTTCCAGCGTTCACTGGTCGTTGCGCCGGTTACTTTGTTGCGACCCAGCATCCATGCCATGACGGATAGCGGCAGCAGGCCTGCAAAAAAATAGAAGCTCAGATCAGCAACATTCAATGTTTATCCACCTCGCACCGTTTACTATATACAAAAAGCTGACCGGATTGCTCCGGCCAGCACAACATGAAAAAGTCGTCTGTTTTGCTTATCTCTTCTTCAGCTCATCTGCAGTCAGTCTGGAGCGACTGGCAACTCGTGCACGAGTTGCATCACGCTCTGCTTCAGGCAGTGCAATCAGACCGATTTCAGAGAGGTTACCCTCTTCACCGATCATCTCTTCAGAAGTAAACAGTTCGACATAATCGTTCAGGCCGGGCACTGCATCTGTGTGAGAGTTCTTGATGTAGAAGAACAGGGAGCGTGATACCGGATATTTGCCGGAAGAGATGTTCTCAGGCTCCGCCCTTACACCTTCCACGGTAGCTGCGGCGATGCGGCCGGAGTTCTCTTCAAGGAAAGAGTAACCGAAGATGCCGAACGCATTTGTATCCTTGATCAGTTTTTGAACAATCAGGTTGTCATTCTCACCGCTTGGCACATAGACGCCATCCTGGCGAATGGTTTTATACTTCCTGTATGCCTTGTTTTTATTTGCATCGGCTTTGTAGAGATTTGTGTAGACATCCATTTTCTTGGTGAGATGTATCATCACCAGCTCGGAAAATGCGTCGCGGGTGCCGGAAGAGGTTGGCGGACCGTAAAACAGGATAGGGCGGTGTGGCAGGCTTGCATTGATCTCATCCCAGAATCTGTACGGGTTCGGGATCAGCCTGGAGCCATCCGGGCTCGGAACTTCTGCAGCTACAGCCAGAAGAATCTCTTTACGGGTCAGGTTGATCTCCGCATTACCCTTGCTCTGCGCAATCACAATACCATCAAAACCGATCACAACTTCGGTGATGTCTTTCACGCCATTGTCAGCACACAGTTTGAACTCGCTCTCCTTCATACGGCGGGAGGCATTGGTGATATCCGGTGTGTCCATGCCATCACCGGCGCAGAAGAGCTTCATGCCGCCGCCGGAGCCTGTGGATTCAATGACAGGGGTTTTGTAGCGGGTCGTTGCACCCAGCTCTTCAGCCACATAACTGGAGAATGGATATACAGTTGATGAGCCGACAATGCGGATCTGATCCCGGGCTTCAGCCTGGCCGGTAAAGGCAAGGCCCAGAAATGTTGCAGCCATAAGAGTGGCATGTTGTTTTTTCATGTTTGGTATCTCCCAATTGAAATTTTATGACCGGACTTTATGACTGCTTTGTGACAAGCCTATGTCAGCTATATGACATCTGTGTGACATGGGGGTTTACTTGATACGGGATGCGGGCCTCCTGCCCTTACCCTTGTGACGCAGAGCCAAAAGCGTCGTTTTGACTCTGCTCACTAAAGCCGTACATCCAAGTACGGTCAGAAAGCCTAAACCG
This sequence comes from Mariprofundaceae bacterium, assembly GCA_032251395.1. Classification (GTDB taxonomy): domain Bacteria; phylum Pseudomonadota; class Zetaproteobacteria; order Mariprofundales; family Mariprofundaceae; genus WSZY01. The sequence goes on along the minus strand of JAVVEJ010000016.1, from coordinate 23,777 downwards.
TGACTATAAAACAAAAAAAGGGACGGCCGAAGCCGTCCCTTTCAACCCATCAGGAGGTGATGTGCTTATTTACAGCTTGATCTTTGAGTAGAGACCGTAACGGGTATCCTTGCGGCCGTTGGCAGCAACGCCGCCACGGTTGGTCAGTTTGGACTGGTCAGCAACCAGCGCAAAAGTAACATTCTTGATCGGGCTGTATTCCACGCCGGCGAGATAGCGGGTGAGCTTCTCGTCGGTAGCAACACCGGTCAGCTGGTTCTTCATATCCTCATAGCGTGCGAATGCACCCATGTTGTCGCCAAACTTGCCCCAGGCCCAGAGTGAATAGCCTGTGCTTTTTACCTCATCGCCAATTACTGCTGTCGCAAACCCGCTGGAGACATTGCCGCCATGAGTAGTTGATGCGGTTGCTGAGTCGGCTTTGTCCTTGTTGGAGATATAGTTGGCACCAACACGGAACTCCTTACCGATGCCGTAAGTCGCCATGATCTGGGTCAGCGTGGACTTCACACCTGCAACGTCTACACCGGCAACACTGGTTTTGGTGCCGCGGGTACCGGTGCGGTACTGGAAGTCGAGGGTAAGGCCGTCAACAGGTTCAAAGCCGAGGCGGCTGTTGAAGTCGATACCGTTGGTGCGGGTGCCCGTACCGTAGCCGCTGCCGTTGGTAGCGGTCACGAAGTAGTTAACCATGCCGTCTGCAAGCTCGCCCTTCAGGCCGGCACCCAGGTCGGAGGAGTCGTCGAATTTGTACTGGTCGATCATAGTTTTGGCAACATAACGATGGCCCCAGAGACCCTGCTCGTAGTCGATCCACGGGGTGTGAGACTGGCCCAGACGCAGGACGGCAGCCTTGCCGATCAGTTTGCCTTCAACATAGGCATACTTCAGATAGATGTTCTGATCTTTGCCCAGACCGGGTTCCTGCCCCATATCGGTAGTCAGCCGCATCATCCAGTCATTATTGAAGTAGTACTTTGCGGTGAAGTAGGCACGATCAACAGCCAGGCCTGTCGTCTTGGTTGAGACGGTGCCGGCGGCTGTAGTGGTATCGGCTTTCTGGGCATAGGTGTTCAGATAGAACAGGGCTTCCAGTTTGAGTTTGCTTTCGCCATCTTCAGCTACAACAACGCCGCCAGCGAAAGCCGGTGTGGTAAAAGCGAGTATTGCAGCAGTAGCAATAGTTTTAAAAATTGTTTTCATTGTTTCCTCTCTATGGGATTTAAAGTGCGCCGGACGATAGATGGAGAATGTGACATCAGTATGACAATAGTGGACATCCGTCACGCTGTCATCAGCGTGTCATAAAAGAGATTCACCTTTCCGCCTTATTAAAATAGAAGGAGAAATATATGAATAACACCGAAATGGGTCGGTATCCTGATAAAACGGATTATCAGGCAGGCTATGAGGCTGCCATTGCAGCAGATATGGATTTTATGAAGTTTCGGGCCCTGCCTGTTGCCAGTGCCATGCAGCGGCAGGATGCAATGTTAATGTTCAGCTGCATGAACCTGCGAACCTGCAGTGCCGGAGAAATTGTATATGAGGCAGGAACTGTTTCGAAAAATGAGATGGCCATGATTATCGAAGGCAGGGTTTCGGCTTCTGATCGTTCAGGGCGCCGGTACAGCATGCTGACTGCCGGGGACGTGTTCGGACTCTTCTCGTTTCTGGATGAGGAGAGATTGCATTCGGCCACGCTGAAAGCGGAGAGTGATGTGAAGGTGCTGACAATTGACCGCCCCTATTTTGATGTGATAACACTTGAAGATCCGGCGCTGGGCAATCAGCTTCTCAGGTTCATGTTCCGCCTTTTAACCGAAAAAGCGCTACAGTTCGAGCATGAGTATGCAGCGATACATGAATTTGCGCTCGGCAGGAAGGGTTAATGGCATTTGAAGAGACATCGATGAACCGGGATGTGCTTATTGTCGAGGATGATGTGGCAATTGCACGCCTGATGGAGATGTATCTGAAAAAAGAGGGGCTCACCGTTGCCGGGTCCACCGATGGTGATGAAGCGATTGGCATGCTGCAGGAACATTCATACCGCCTGCTGATTCTGGATCGTATGCTGCCGGGAAAGCGCGGTATGGATATTCTGCGCTGGCTCAGAAAACATGCCTCTGTTACGACCCTCCCCGTCCTGATGGTAACAGCCCTGGGCTCTACTGAGGAGAAGGTGCATGGCCTGAAAGAGGGGGCAGATGACTATCTGCCAAAACCCTTTGAGCCTGAGGAGCTGGTTGCACGCGTGCAGGCTCTGCTGCGCAGATCAAATGCCCCTGCCGCAGCTTCCGCTCAGGCGGAAGATGCCATTGAACTTGATAAGGATGCCATGGAGGTCACGGTCAATGGTAAGGTTCTTGATCTGAGGCCGCTTGAATTCAGGCTGCTGCAGGTGCTGATGGAAAAGCCGGGCAAGGTAAGAAGCCGGGAGTACCTGCTGGACCATGTCTGGGGCGTGAACAGCTTTGTGGAGTTGCGCACTGTGGATGTGACGGTGAAGCGTCTGCGCAAGGCGCTGGACAGTCATGGACTGTCTGAATCGATCAGAACCGTTCGCGGGGCCGGCTACCGCTATTCCGCTCCGGGGAAGAGGGGCACATGAGTCTCTGGGTGCCGGTTGTTGTCCTGCTGCTCGTTTTCTGGGGGTTGCATGTCCAGCGGTTGAATGAGAAACGCAGCGAGATCGAAAACGAGCTGAAAAAGTTCAAGTCAGCCCAGAAAGATCTCGAGTCCTCCCTGGCGACCCGGGCCAGGCGTCTGGATGTGCTCTTTTCGGCAGTCAACGAAGTAGTGATGCGTGTGGATCGTCTCGGCCGGGTGATGGCAGCCAATGCAGAGGCCAACACGACGTTCAACATGCACCGCACACCTGATCTGCCGCAGTCGATGCTGGTCTATTACCGTGATCCGGATTGGAACAGAGCCTTTTCGTCGGCGCTGAAACGGTTGCCTGAAGCGGCTTCACTGCCCGATATGCATGTCGGAGACCGGGTGCTGGCACCGCGTCTGGCACCGCTCGGCAAAAAGCAGGCGCTGCTTCTCTGCGTCGATGTTACCGAGAAGTATCGCGCCGAGGCGCAGCGCAAAAGACTGTTCGCCAATCTGATGCACGATCTGAAAACGCCGCTGACCTCCATTCTCGGCTATGCCCGCAGTATCGAAGCGTTTGGTGATGATGTTGAAGCCAGGAAAGAGGCGGTTACCGTGATTGCCGATGAGTCGTTGCGTGCCAATGTATTTCTTGATGCCCTGCTTACGATTGAACAGATTGAAAATTTCAGCCCTGACAGTTCGGCTTCGGCCAACCTGCAACAGGTGTGCCGGGCAGTGCTGCATGGTTTTGCTTCACAACTGGAGGAGAAGCAGGTCGGGATTGAGTGGTCCGGTCAGGAGCCGGCAGTGAAAGTGAGAATGGCTGAGAGCGACCTGCACCGCATTCTGGATAATCTGGTTGAGAATGCGCTTCGCTATACACCGGAAGGCAGCACCCTTTTCATCTCATCAGTATGCGATGGCAACAGCTGCCGGGTGGAGATTGTCGATCAGGGCAGAGGCGTGCTGGAAAAAGAGCTACCCAGACTGGTTGAGCGTTTCTACCGGGGTAATCAGGCGAGAAGCAAACGGGGTGATGGCGGACATGGCCTGGGACTGGCAATCGTCAACGAGCTGCTGGAGAAGTACGGCGGTGCGCTTGATATAAAGAACCATGAACAGTATGGATTGAGTGTGACGGTTACGCTGCCGCTGGCCAGTGGCTCAGGGGAAGAGAGGAGTTAGCCACAGCCCCCCAGGGTAGCCTCTCTCGCTGCGCGATTCACCTTCAGGCACAGAGAAAAGAAGAATTTCAGACGCAGATAAACACGGATAAGCAAAAGTGAAGAGAAGGTCACTCATCTTGCTCTGTTTTCCCTCTGTTTTTATGGTGAACTTGCTTCTTTTTCCTGAGATGTTCGACGAACATAAGAAAGCCCGCCGGTAACGGCGGGCTTTTACCTCTTCCCAGATTGCTGAACGTTACCTGATGTCAGACAGAAGATCCGGGTTCTGCACAAGGTTACGTACGCCGTGCGCATGGTCCTCATCGAATGTGTTGCCTCTGCACCACTTGCCGACAGAGTCGATATTAACTTTGGCAACCTGCGGGCGAACACTCCATGAAACCTGGAAAGGAGAGCCTTTCTCGTTGTATGAAGGGCCGGTAGTTGAGCCTGCATACTGAACGGGGGTACCGGTGTTGCCGGGAATGTTCAGAGCCTGATGCAGGCCGTTTACTTTTTTGTGCCTGGTCAGTTCGTCGAAGTCCAGGGCGTTTTTGTCGTTGACCAGTACGTATACCTGGGTCTCTACACGCAGTTGCGGGTTGCCGATAGCTTCGCTCAGGCAGGAGCCCAGAGTCGGGCCGGGTTTCACCTGCGCAGTTGAGTGTACATAGTGAACCTCAATGGTATCACCGGATTTCAGATCGCCATGTGCACTCGGGCAGATTTCGTGGCTCGCCGGGGTCAGCTCGGCATCACTGAGGTGGCCGTTATATCTGTAACCGCTCATATAGCCGTGGCCGTCGCCGTTACCTGCGTAGGTGGTGAACTCGCCGCCTTTGTGCTCGGCATTTTTGTGGAAATGGATGTTACAGAGGTTCATAGCTGTATATGCGGGTGCTGCACTGAAGGTGCGGCCGTTATTGCCGGCTGCGGAGTCGATGTCACGGGGTGACTGAGGGCCGAAACCTTTGCCTTTGGTATTTTCTGCCAGTGCCTTGCGCTGTTCGGCAATCACTTTATCAGCAACCGGGCCGTGTGCTGCGTGTGCGTCACTTTTACCATGACTGTCGTGGCCGTGATCGCCGGCAAATGCAGGTGCGGCAAGTAGCACCGCTGCTGCCAGTGCAACGATTGTTTTTTTCATGAATTAACTCCCCTTATCAAAGTATACCTGTGTGATTTTGTGTTACGGATGCGGGAAATATATACCCGGCAGTGATTCAGACAAGTGCGGTCAGCGCCCGTTTGACCCCTGTCGGGCATTGTAGATGTCGCCTCCTGTTTCTGCGTAGTGCTGAAGCACTTCAACAGCCTGTGTCCTGCAGATGCCGGTATCAACGCTGATACCGCGCGTCTCCAGTTCCCTGATCCAGTGAGGATGTCTGGGCCCTTCGTCAAAGCCGATGGCGCGCGCATCTTCATCACGTGCGCCACACACAAGATGGCGGATGCCGGACCAGGGCAGAGCGCCGAAACACATGGCACAGGGCTCGCTGCTTGAAACCAGTTCGAAGTGCGGAACGCCTGCTGCACCCAGGTCAAAAGTTCCCATCTTCTGTTGTGCGCTGCTGATGGCAATCATCTCCGCATGTGCCATGGAGCAACTGGAGCGTACAACAAGATTAACGCCTGCCGAAACCAGATCGCCGGTTGCCATATTAAAAACAGCAGCACCAAACGGGCCGCCTGTACGGTGTTCAATGTTGAGCCGTGCCAGCCTGATTGCCAGCTGCATCCGTTCTTCAGCTGTGTGGCAGGAAGGTTGCTCCTCTGCCATAAAGCGCTCCAGCCACGATGGCAGCCGGAGAAGAATGTCTGCTGTTACATGTTGCGGGGCCATGATGTTGTGGAAGTTAACAATATTGATGCCATAAGGTCTAACTTTATTGCTGTTGCAACGTGCAGGAGCAGTGTCAAAGCGGCGTGGTTCGCGTATGGTTCGGGAAAAGTGAGCTGCCCGATACGGTTCGAGGCGATTGGGCGTGTCAAAGCGTTGTCAGCAGCAGGGATACATTATATGCATATCGTTCAAAAAATTCTTTTAGCCGGGCTGTTGGCTCTGACGGTTTATGCCTTCTGGCCGCGTGATAATGATCAGGTTCCTGCCATTGAACAGTGGCAGATGGCTGTGGAGAGGAGTGGTTCGACCCGTTTTATGGGCGTAGTGCTTGGCGAAGCCACATTTGCGGACGTGCAGCTGCGTTTCGATGAGCCCGGTGAAGTTGCCGTGTTTGCCAGAAAGGACTCGGCAGAAGAGCCTCAACTGGAAGTGTTCTTCGATGACCTTCCGGATGATGGCCGCATGATTCTGAATCTGGATGCAGGCCCGGAAATGGTCGAAAAGATCATCAGGGCCGGATACCGGCCTGTCATTCTTCCCGACGGAACAGTCAGGTTCGGAGTGCCACCGGAGTTCGTCGGGGAGGTGCGCCGTTTGAAGGTGAACGGCATAACCTTTCTGCCCCCTGTCCGGCTTGACCGAAAGAGCTTTGAAGCGGTGTATGGAAAGGCTGCAGCCAATGTGAGTACGGGCGATGGCAATCTGCATCTGCTCTATCCTGAACTGGGCCTCGATTTTATCCGCAGTGAAGAGGGCGTTGATATTCTGCAGCTGGTACCTCTTAGTGAGTATGAGAAGCTTGTGGCTCCGTTGAAGAAGGCGCTGCTGGATCATGAATTGAACAGTCAGCAGCCAGAGCAGCAACAGCCATGACAACGGTTCTTGTAGCCGGCTTTATGATCGGATTCCTGGGGAGCATGCACTGTATCGGCATGTGCGGCGGCCTGGTGACGGCGCTGAGCATATCCCGCCCCGATGTGTGGTGGACAGGGCTTGCTGCCTATCAGGCAGGCAGGGTTTCGACCTATGTGCTGCTGGGGCTGTTAACAGGGTTGCTTGGCGCTGTTTTAACCCGGGTGGAGTGGATTGATTCAGCCCAGCAGATACTGGCTCTGCTGGCCGGTGTGATGATGGTGGCATTCGGCATGCATCTGGCCGGTTTGATGACGGACCCGTTTCAGAAGTTTCTGGCACGTTTTTCACCGCTGTCAGGTCTGTTAAAATGGATTAAGGGGGCAGCAGCAGGCAGGCATCCCGTCAGCTGGTACATGGTTGGCATCCTTAACGGCCTGCTTCCCTGTGGCCTGGTCTATGCGGCACTGGCGATGGCACTGGCTTCCGGAGAGGTGCCTCGGGCGGGTCTGATCATGCTGGCATTCGGACTGGGAACCGTGCCTGCGATGATGTTTGTGCCTGTGTTGATGCGCAAACTGACACCCCGGATGCGTGGCGGGTTTCTTAAAGTTGCAGGCGTCGTACTTGTTGTGCTCGGGCTGATGACCGCAGTGCGTGGAGCAGACTGGATGCATGCCATGCACTCGGGTATGGAGCACGGAACAGTGGATCACGGGGCGATGGATCACGGAACAGTGGATCACGGAACAGTGGATCACGGAACAGTGGATCACGG
>JAVVEJ010000016.1:0-16434 GCA_032251395.1 Mariprofundaceae bacterium | reverse complement strand
TGGATCACGGAACAGTGGATCACGGAACAGTGGATCACGGAACAGTGGATCACGGGGCGATGGATGCACCCGTGGCCGGAACTCCGGCGAACTGATTAAACAGAGATGTGGGCGATCTTTCTTGAAGTCGGTCTGCTGCTGCTGATTCTCGGCTGGATCGCCTGGGCCGCATGGGGACCGACGCCCAAAGAGTTTCTCAAGCCTCCGGAGAAGGATAAGGATTCAGATAACGAATCCTAGCCCGGGCTAGTCGCCTGTTTTTTTCACCAATACCTCGGAAGTTACAGGCAGATCAGGAACAGCGAAATCCAGTCTCGCTCTGCCGTCAGGGCTGAGGATGGTGGTCAGGTAAACGTCCGGGTACTCCTGCCGGACAACCCCTTCACCCTCTTCAATCTCTTTTGCCGGCTTGCCAAAGCGGGCTGCAAGCATCTTTTTGTCAATCTTCAGGCTCGGAATCAGGGTCAGGCCCGTAATGGGAAGTTTGAGGACCTCCAGCACATCGTCATTGCCGAGGTTCATACGTGCGACACCATCGGGGTAGAGGCGAGGTGCTGTGGCATTCTTCTGCATCGCTTCCAGCATGGCCTGGCTGGCCTCCAGTTGCAGAATCACCTTGCTGTGATCGGCAATGGACGGGAAGAATGCTTCCAGCGCAACCCTTCCGCGCCCGTCATTTTCACCCGGATAGATGTAGATGGCAGTGTCAGCCCGGCTTTTCAGCTTGATCTCAGCCTCGCGCAGTGTGCTGCCCGGAAGTATCAGGCCGAGCACATGCAGGCGGCCTGAATCGTCAACAAATGTACTGTTGGCTGCGGCATGCTTCTCAATATCCATTTTTGTTGAGTAGAAGGTATATCCCGTTACCAGCACGACAAACAGGAGGGCTATTTTCCCGAGGTGGTTAATCATGCTTTGTCCTGCTTCGGGGATGTTTCCTGTTTCTCTTTCACTCTCTTTGCATTGCCGGGAATAAGTTCGTCGTCATCATCCATCAGGATACGATACGCTTCACCATCCATATCTTCATACTGATCCGAGTTAACCGACCAGTAGAAAACCACAATGGCAACGACGCTGATTAACAGTGCGGCCGGGATAAGCATCAGGATAATGTCCATTAAATCTCCTGCTGAAGCTTTGTTTCAAAGCGTTTCATTTTCGAGCGAATCCGTAAAGCATTGAAAATTACCAGTAGCGAAGATGCAGGCATGGCAATGGCAGCAAGCAGCGGGTGGACCAGCCCGGCCATGGCCAGAGGGATGACCAGCACGTTATAGCCCAGTGAAATCCCGAGATTCTGTTTGATTGTTCGCATGGTCTGAGTGGAAAGCTCGATGGCCATACGCACTTTTTCCAGTCCACCCAGCAAAACAGCATCAGAGGCATGGGCTGAGACATCGGTTGCATGGGCAACAGCCATGCCAACATCGGCCTGGGCCAGGGCGGGGGCATCATTAATGCCATCGCCCACCATGCAGACCTTCATACCCTGTTTCTGCAGTGCCTTTATACGCTCGGTTTTATCACCGGGAAGAACTTCCGCCATCAGGTGAAGCGGGGGCTGATGCTGCGAACTCAATTGCGCGGCAATGGCTTCAACGACAGCCTTTCTGTCACCGGATAGAATGCTGACCTCGATACCTGCCTGCTGAAGATGGCTGATAACACTTCCGGCCTCCGGGCGCAGTTCATCGCCGAGTGCAAACCAGCCAAGCAGTTCCTGTTCGGTGAAAACAGCAATAACCGTCAGGCCAAGCGATTCCCGGCTCTCCATCTGCCGCCGAAGATCCGCAGTGATGCTGACTCCGGCGTTCTCCAGCCAGCCCAGGGAGCCAATCCGCAGGCCGGTTTTTTCATTACCTTTGATCAGCAACCCTTCAATGCCGCGACCGGGAACATTTTCAAATGCCTCCAGCCTGTAGTCGGAAGAGCGGTATCCCTGCTCTGACAGATAGCCGGTCAGGGCCTGAGCCAGCGGATGTTCGGAGTGGCTTTCCAGTGTCAGAACCTGCGAAAAGAGACCTGTCTGATCACCCTGCAGGCAGACAGCCTGATGAATCCGGATCTTCCCGGATGTCAGGGTGCCGGTTTTATCAAACACAATATGGTCAACCGATGTTAACTGTTCAAGCACATCACCGGTTTTGATCAGGGTGCCGAGTTTGCCGCCCAGTCCCGCACCTACGGCCACTGCCATCGGCGTTGCCAGGCCCAGCGCACATGGACAGGTGATAATTAAAACGGAAACAGCAGCCATGATGGCCATGGCGGCACTCTCCTGCCAGATCCAGAACATAAATGTGATCACAGCAAGTGCGAGGATGACAGCAACGAAGTAGGGCACAATCCGGTCTGCAATGCCCTGTACCCTGACACGGGTGTTCTGGGCGGTTTCAACCATCTCGACAATCTGTGATAAAACCGACCTGTGACCGACATCGGTGGCTTCAATGGTCAGCGTGCCGTTGATGTTGATAGTGCCGCCGACCACTTTGCTGCCGCTGCTTTTATGTACAGGCAGCGATTCACCCGAGAGCATCGATTCATCAATGCGTGACTCGCCTGAAATGACGATGCCATCAACAGGAACTTTGTCACCGGGCTTGATACGCAGTATGGCGCCGCTTTTGACCAGCCGCAGGGGTACCAGTTTCTCATCTTCACCACTCTCTCCCAGAACGCGTGCGGAGCGGGGCAGCAGAGCCAGCAGATGCCGGGTCGAAGAGCTCGCGGATTCACGTGCGGCAAGCTCCAGGTAACGGCCGATAAGAATGAGAAAGATAAACATGGCGATGGAGTCATAATATACATGCCCCTCTCCGGTAACAGTAGCCCATACGGAGGCTGCGAAACTGACGCCAATGCCGATGCTGATCGGGACATCCATGTTCAGGCGGCGCACTTTTACAGCACGCAGGGCAGAGGTGAAGAAGTTGCGGGCGGAGTAGCCGATGGTTGCTATGGTGAATGCCATCGAGTACCACTTAAACAGAGAACTCCAGCGCTCATCGATGCCCAGAAAATCGCCGGCATAGAGGCAGACAGCAGCCGTCATGACATTTGCCACAACAAACCCCGCAAACACCATGCGGAACATCAGATCCTGACGTTTCTCCTTGGCACGTCTGAACGCTTCATCCTCTTCAAACGGCAGGGCACAATAGCCGATGCGGCCAATCTGCCGGATGATATCGGACAGTTTGAGCAGCTCAGGCTTCCAGCTGAGTTTAAGACGATGTTTGGTGTAGTTCACCTCTGCGCCGAGCAGACCGTCCATCTGTTGCAGCGTATGTTCGATCAGCCAGACGCAGGCAGGGCAGTGAATGCCTTCGATGAGCAGCTGTGCCTGCAGCGAACCGTCGGGGCGCTGCGTTACAAAATCCTGCTGCACCTCAAAATGATCGAAGATTTCAGCATCTTCCGGGGCGCTTTCAGGTGTCTCCCACTGCCGCTCTTCCGGTGCGTACTCATAAAAGCGTCCAAGACCGGCATCGTTGATAATCTGGCAGACCTGTGCGCAAGCCTGACAGCAGAAGTGCTCTGTTTTGCCATCTATCTGAAAATCAACAGGGCCGCCAACAGGGATAGGCAGACCGCAGTGGAAGCATCCGCCTGCATCGGTGATGTTTGAGTCATTCATGCAATGCGGCGATGAATCAGTCAGTCAGCCAGTTGACGATGGTGTCCAGCGTTGAACGGCTTGCTTTGCTGTCGCTTTCACTGCCAACATAAATCCTCTGGCGCAGAGAGTGCTTCTCTCCTTCAGATTCAAACAGCAGGTTGATATCCCAGATACCGATAGCCGGCAGGTTGAGAGAAGCGGCATAGTTGCCGCCGGAGAGTTCCCTTAGTTCGATGGTCGTATCCTGACCGGCATTACTCGGACGGTAGGCGACCAGTTCCGAACGCGCACCCGAAATGGGGGCACCCTCTCTGTCCATGGCTTTAATCTTCACGTCAAAAGCCATGCCCGGTTCGATGCTGGCAGGAATAACCATCTCAACCTGCCAGCCACGGGCGAGCTGCTTGCGATACATTTTATCGATTCTGTTCTGCTGCATGCCGTATCTGTAATACTCTTCAGTAACCAGGCCGGGGTTAGTAATCGCACTGATCGTTATAAAGCTTACGTTGACGACAACGACAGTCAGCAACAGGCCAATACAGAAGCGCACCCATGGACTGCGCCATGCCGATGCCTCTTTTTTTGTCGTGGATTGAGTGTCGTTTGTCATTGTTTGGGTCCTATAAACATCGATCTGTATACATCCCTGATTTCAGGGTTATCTTTCGATTGCAGCGTGATGGTGATCGGCTGACTCTCCCGGGTAAGCTGTTTACGAGGCATACGGGCAAGCATAATAAACTTCTTCACCTGAGCACTCTTCAGGTGAAATATTTTATCATCCACATTGCTCGTGATGCCGTCGAGACCTGTGATGGTAATAACAAGATCTGCGGGCTGATCGGTTTTGTTAAGGATGTCCAGGTGATACATATTCTGGATGCTGCCATCCGACATCATGGTGAATTGCGGCGAGCGCTCATGGCGCACGTTTATGTCCAGCACTGTTTTGGTGGCCAGACCATAGACAATGCCAATAATGGCAAACAGCGTGACTGCGGCGTAAAACAGGGGGCGCGGACGAAGGTAAGGATTTTTAATTTTAATGTTCTCTTCGATTTCATGGAAAGAAGCGAAGCGGATCAGGCCTGCAGGACGTGAAATTTTCTCCATGACGGAGTCGCAGGCATCAGCACAGATACCGCAATTAATACAGCCGATCTGCTGGCCCTGACGGATATCCACACCGGTCGGACAGGTTACAACACAGAGGTTGCAGTCGATGCAGTCACCATTGCCCTCATTAACCTGACCTCTTTTCATATGGCCGCGCGGCTCTCCGCGATGATGGTCGTATGAGATAACCTGGGTATCCTGATCGGTGAATACACCCTGGATACGTGCATAAGGGCAGACCCACATGCAGAACTGTTCGCGGATCAGGCCTGTATCAACATAGCAGGTGATGATAATGACCGAGAGGGATATCCATTCGGCAGCTTTAAGATCAAATGTTGCAAGGCCTGCATAGAGATCCCAGATGCCACTGAAGTAGGCGACGACATGAATGGCAGTGAATACACAGACACCCAGAAAGAGAATGTGTTTGCCGCCACGGCGGATGATTTTGTTCGCATTCCAGGGGCTTTGGTCAAGCTGGATGCGTTTTTTTGGCGGCCCTTCAACTTTCTGTTCAATCCAGGTCATGATATCGACCCAGATGGTTTGCGGACAGACAAAGCCACAGAAAATCCGGCCTGCAATGGCGGTCATGGCAAACAGCAGCATGAAACAGAACAGCAGGATCAGAGCCAGAATGAAGAAATCCTGTGGCCAGACGGTAAGATCAAAGAAGTGGAATTTACGGTTAGGGATATCCCACAGAATCGCCGGGCGGTCACCCCAGGGAATATAGGGCAGTATAAACAGCGGCAGGTAAATCAGCCCCATCACCCACCACTTAACATTACGCCACCGGCCTTTCATACGGCGGGCATGTACGGTGGATCCGCCAGTGTTTACTTCGTAAATAATATTGTCGCCATGGGATGTGCTAGGCGTTTTATCGTCCGACATGAAAACCTCACCTGCGTGCTAAATTGTTACATGTATATTAAGAAGGCAAAAAATCATAGGGGCAATGCCACAGTAATGGAAACGATTAATTGCTCCGTTCAGAAGGTTGAAGCTCTCTTTTTATTGATCTAGGTCAAGTAAACAGTGATCAGCGGCATCCGATGTCGAGAGGGTAAATGCTGAAGGAGCAGGTATAAGTAACATTAAATTTATGGTTATTCTTCCCTGCTCAATCCTGAGTAAAACCATCAGGTAATACAGATGCCAGCGTGGTCGGTAGCTGTTTTATTGTCCTGATACTGAAATATTAATATGTTGTAACTATAGTATATATAACGGTTATTGTAGAATATTTTTGTGCTTTGCCCTGTTTCAAATGCAGCAGGAGCAGCAGCGTCTCTCTGACCGAAACAGTAAATTTTTTTTAATCTGTTGATAATCTCTGAGGGGGTGGCTAATGTAGCGGCCTCAGGAAAAGTTGATCTAGGTCAAGTTTTAATCAGGAGGTTGGATATGCCTTTTATTCTCGGATTTGTTTATTACTTTAGCTTCATTGCTATCGTAAGTTTAGTAAGCCTGTTCATTTACTGAGTTTTTTTCAATCCCGTCAAGAACATGAATGATTGAATATGCTAAACGCCAAACAAACATTTATACCGAATAAAAAATTGCAAGGAGGGTGTGTATGAAACAGGCAAGCGAAGCTCCCGGAAGCATCATCACACAGGCCAGTGCCTGGGATTTTAGCGATCCGGTTGTATTCCTGGCTGTTTTTACCGTGTTTTTTGCAGCCGGGTTTATTGCCTGGCTTTACCGCTGGGTTCGCAAAAACATGGATGAAGATGCCAATAAGAGTGACTAGGGAACAGTAGAAACCGGCTTTCTGACGTTCCGGAAATTTAATAATTGTGCAGCCGACTTCCGGGTATGCTTCATAAGAGGATCATATGTTGAAAAATAAAAATCTAAACAGAGAGGAGGGGTGATCGTGAGTGCAGTTTCTCATCAAGAATACGATTACGACATCGTCAAAATCTGCGTGATACTTGGTATCGCAATGGGCCTGGTTGGCACCTTTTTCGGGACGTTCATTGCGTCTCAACTGGCGTGGCCGGCATTAAACCTGGATAACCCGTATTTAAGCTTCGGGCGTTTTCGTCCGATGCATACCAATACGGTAATTTTTGCTTTTGGAGGCTACCTGCTTTACGGATCAGCATTCTATATCGTGCAACGTACCTGCCACGTGCGTATCTGGAGCAGTAAACTGGCATGGGCAGCGATCTGGCTCTGGCTGATCGGCCTGGTATGTGCGCTGTTAACTTTCCCGCTGGGTATGACCCAGGGTAAAGAGTATCACGAGGCTGAATGGTGGATTGACATCATCCTGGCTCTCTCCTGGGTTCTTTACAGCCTGAACTTCATCATGACCATCAAGAACCGTCGTACGTCACATATCTATGTAGCGCTCTGGTTCTACCTCGGCATGATGTTCATGGTGTCGTACATCTTCGTGTTCAACGGCATGGCTCTGCCGGTTGATATGAGTTTCTCATATTCAGCTTACGCAGGTGTTCATGATGCGATGGTACAGTGGTGGTGGGGCCATAATGCGGTAGGCTTCTTCCTGACTGCAGGCTTCCTCGGTGTCATGTACTACTTCGTTCCCAAACATGTAGGCCGCCCGATCTTTTCATATCGTCTGTCAGTAATTCACTTCTGGTCGATCATGTATCTGTACGTATGGGTTGGTGCGCATCATCTGCAGTATACTGCGATACCGGACTGGACGCAGTCGCTTGGTGCGGGCATGTCTATTGCACTGATCTTCCCGTCCTGGGGGGGCATGATTAACGGTATGATGACCATGTCCGGCTCATGGCACAAACTTCGTACCGATCCGATCATGCGCTTCATGATTGTGGCGCTGGCATTCTACGGCATGTCTACATTCGAAGGCCCGCTGATGTCGATCAAGAGTGTGAATGCCCTCTCACATTATACTGACTGGACTGTCGGGCATGTTCACTCCGGCGCCCTGGGCTGGAATGCAATGATCTCGGTTGCTGCCCTGTATCACATGATTACCCACCTCTGGCGTCCAATCTACTCCATGAAGCTGGTCAACGTTCACTTCTGGATTCACACGGTTGGCGCTGTTCTTTACATCACCGCAATGTGGGCTTCGGGTGTACTGCAGGGCCTGATGTGGCGTGCGTTCGATGATTACGGAAACCTCGTCTACACCTTTGCGGACTCGGTTGCAGCCATGCACCCGTTCTATGCGATGCGTGCAATCGGCGGTGCTCTGGTAACCGTCGGCTTCGGGATCATGCTCTACAATCTTATCAAGACCCTGCAAGCTGCCAAGGCCGAAGAGGGCCAGCAGTCAGTAGCGACTGCTTCGGTATAAGGGGAATAATATGTCTGATCATAAATTCAAACTAAGTATTCCGCACGACAACATTGAGCGTAATCTCGGCCTGCTGGCTACATTCGTGGCGCTGCTGGTTGCTGTGGGGGGTATCGTTGAAATCGTGCCTCCTTACTATCTGGATGATGCAGAGCCTGCGGTTGAAGGTGTTCGCCCTTATACTCCTCTGGAGCTTGAAGGCTACGCAATCTACCGTAAGGAGGGGTGCTATCTGTGCCACTCGCAGATGATTCGTCCTTTCCGTGATGAGAAGGAGCGTTATGGCCACTTCTCACTGGCGGCCGAGTCCCGTTACGACCATAACTACGTCTGGGGTTCCAAGCGTACCGGTCCTGATCTGGCTCGCGTGGGCACAAAATATACCGATGCCTGGCATGTACAGCATCTGATTCAGCCAACCTCGGTAGTGCCGGAATCGGTCATGCCGAATTACGTCTGGCTGGAAACCAACGTGCTTGATACGAGCAAGACAAGAGCACGCATGGAAGCGCTGCGCACACTGGGTGTTCCTTATGAACAGGGTGACATCGACAACTGGGAAGCCGACCTGAAAGCCCAGGCAGCAGCAGATGACGGTGCCGGCGAAGATGACCTGCGCGCCCGCTACGAGCGCAACACGTGGGTGAACAAGAATGGTGACGTTGAACAGTGGACCGACAGCTTTAAACCGACGCCACTGAACGTACGTGCATTTGATGCCGATGCATCGGATGTAACTGAAATGGATGCGCTGGTTGCATACCTTCAGTCGCGCGGAAACATGGTGCACTTTGAAGAGGGTGTTGACTATTACCATGACAAGTTCGGCCAGCCTTACCGCAAATAAGGATAGTTGAATTTATGGATTTTGGTCTCTTAACGATTTTGCTCGTTGTTGGTACGGTAATCATGTATGTGTGGTTCTTCCGTACCAGCGACGACAACTTCGATGAACAACGCAAGCTTCCGTTTGATAATAACAAAGCTGATGAAAAAAAATCCGGAGAGGAGGAACAATCATGAGTGATCATCATGATCCCAGTGATAACAGCACGGGCCACGAATGGGATGGTATCCGTGAATTGAAAAACCCGGCTCCCACATGGTGGAGCTGGGGCTTTTACCTAGGCCTGATCTTTGTAACCTGCTATTACATCATTTATCCGTCATCGCCATTCAATAATGGTTTTCAGAGGGTGATTAATGGTGTGACCGGTCAGGAAGTTCTGGTTGACGGCCATACCAAAGGCATCATGCATCTCATTTACGATAATGAGTTTGAAGGTGTGAAGTACTACGCAGGCGAAAAATGGACACAGGCCGAGATTGATGCTCTGAAAGCCAAAGGCTACAACGAGCTGACTATCAAGGCAGGCGATCTGAAATTCCAGGATGGCTGGACCTATGTAAACGAGACGCGTCAGGAAATTGCAGAGATTGAATCGCTTCGCCGTGATGCGATGTCACGACTTGATTCAATGAGTGTCGAACAGATTCTGGCTGATGATGATATGAAGCACTTTGCACTGGGCCGGGCTCGCGTGCTGTTCGGTGATAACTGTGCGGCATGTCATGGTTCAGGTGGTGCAGGCGTAGTGAGTGCCGGTTTTGCATTCCCGAACCTGTCTGACGATGACTGGCTTTTTGGCGGCTGGCCGGCGGCACTGGTTGAAACCATTACCGAAGGCCGCGAAGGCGCAATGCCTGCCAAAGGCGGCAATGACGAACTGACCGATGCAGATGTCGACAATCTTGCAGGTTTTGTAACTGCGCTGGGCTCCGGTGAAGCAAAACTGGATGCAGATGGCGAACTGACTGCGGGTGCAGACAGGTTCGGTGCTGTTAACGCTGTTTTCCAGGAAAACTGTGCCGCCTGCCACGGCATGAATGCCAAAGGTTCAATGCTCAACGGTGATTATGGAACGGGTGCCGTGAACCTGACTGACGCGATTTACCGCTTCGGTAGTGATATGGCTGCCCTGAAGGAGACCATTGGCAATGGCCGTAAAGGCAAAATGCCGGCATTTGGTGAAAAACTTGACGCAACATCCATCAAGATTCTTGCGGTTAAGGTGCACCAGCTGGGTGGCGGCATGGACTCTGAGCCGATGATGTAACTACCGGTCCGTCCCTTTATAAGCGGGGTGCCTTCGGGCGCCCCGTTTTTTTTGTGCCGTTAATGATCAGATGTCGCGACCGGATCCCGAAGCAGGGTGATCTGTCCGGGTGGCTCGTTCGGTTGCAGGCCGGATTTCAGTCAGGCTGTTGCTTACCGCGGGTGCAGGGTACTAACGCCGGGCGAATATGTTCTGCCACTCCTTTCCGCACAGTGTTCCTGTACAGTTGATCCAGCGAACCGATCCGGATGTGCGGCCATCGCCCTGATCGTACGTTCTATCCAGCTCCTTGCATCTGTCCAGCATGCTGCTGGCATGGAATATAATGCCGCTGCTGTCGGCAGGCAGTCTGTCGTAAGCCGAGGCATCGGTTGCCTGAACGCAATAGGAGAGTCTGTGGCTGTCGGTGGTGACATAGGCGTATGCGGCAAGGGTCAGGCCTGCCAGCATGGGAAAGGCAATAATCAGATAGGGCCATCGTGATGGTCGGGGTTCGCTGTGCAGATCCACGATATCCTGATTGGATGGCTGATCGGATGGCTGACTGTCGTTCCGGTTCATCTTCTCCTCGGCTCACTCATCCGGGATGCCCAGATACTCTTCATCATTGAAGGTGACCAGCCAGCCCGGTAGAAAGCATACCAGAAGCGAGATAATCCAGGTAGAGATTAAAGCCTCCATACCGCCCATAAGGGCGAGCAGCAGTGTAAAATCCTGGCGTACGACAGAATCGGGATAGGAGAAATATCTCCACAGGATGATGGTAAGTACCAGATCAACCGACAGCATGCAGAAGAGATCGCCAAAGCCGGTTTTGGCGATATAGACCATCAGGTTCCGTGGCAGGTATCTGTAGGTAAGCAAGTGCACAAGTGTTGCAACTGCGACAGGGATCATGACACATACAAAGATGTTGAACCCGAGCGTGTCAAGTGCGCCCAGTCCGGGGCCGAGCAGCAGTACAATGTGAACCGAGCTGAGTACGAGAATGGCAGTCCATGGTCCTGTCATCATGACGGTCAGCATAACACCGAGCCAGTGCACAGCCATACCCGGCCGGATGTTTGCCTGCATCATGTAGAGTCCGACAAGCAGCATGAACAGAAGTCCGATCTGAAGGCCGGCGCTCCAGTCGGACCATATGTGGCGTTCGGCTCTGAACAGGGCTGCCAGAGCGATCAGGGCGCTTAATATGTTGCATATGAGCAGCAGCGTGTCGGGCAGATAGCCGGAGGGCATGTGCATGGCTCATATTCTATGGAGATGCGGATTAATTGCCATCCTGGCAAAAATCAGAGCGTCAGGGCAAAAACGTGGTTTTGCCCTGACTTGCACAAGATTGCAGGATAGTAATCTTGCACGGGCTTTCCACCCGAAGGGGGCCATCCGTGGTCTGTGCGGAAGCACCTGAGCGCTTCCCTATGGCTCACAGCGGTTTGGTTCCATAAAAGAAAAAGGGCCTGCAGCCGGGTGTCCTGTTGCCCGGATGGTGGAGATACCGGCAGGGAGGGTGCCGGATATCCGGCTAACAAAAGAGATGAAGTCCATCTCCTGTCTGCTATGCTATACTTCCGGATATCGGACATAAAAATCTTGCGTTTCAACTGTACAAAGGAGTGTTATCTCTTGGCGGAGACAGGAAGAAAATTCCGGCTGGAAAAAGAGGGCCTTGATCGGCTGCTGGATGCCCTGAACAGCGCCGGCTACCGGAGTATTGCAGCGCTGCAGCGTGATGGCACGGTGATGTGGGAGACGATCAGCTCGGCCGATGCCCTGCCGTGGAACCGCCGTGAAGATCAGAGGCCCGGCCACTATCGCCTCAACGATTACGGAAGCGGACGCTGTTTTGATATTACCCATGGCCCGCAGTCGCTGAAACCGCTCACCTTTGCTCCCAGGGAGCCACTGACAACTGTTCGCAGGGATACGGATTGTTCAACACTTACATTCTATCCTCAAAAGCCTGTGGCAGAGAAGATTGCTGTATTGGGTGCACGCGCCTGTGATATTGCAGCCCTTGCCATTCAGCAGCGGGTGCTGGAAGAGGGAGAGTATACCGATCCGTTTTTTACAGCCCGGAAGGATGCACTTTTCATTGTTGCCGTACACTGTACCCGCGCAGCGGAAACATGTTTCTGTGCCTCGATGGGCTGCGGCCCGAAGGCTGAATCGGGTTTCGATATCGCACTGACCGAACTTGATGAACTGTTTCTGATCGAATCGGGAAGCAGGCAGGGCGAAACCATTGTTGCAGCACTTGCATTGCCCCGGGCCGATGCCGAACTGATTGACAGGGCAGAGGGCGAGATTCAGGCCTGTGCTGCCAGTCAGAGCCGCGGCATCGATCAGCAGGGGCTGCCGCAGGCGCTCTACGAGGCCCATAACCACCCCCACTGGGATGATGTGGCTTCCCGTTGCCTCTCGTGCACCAACTGCACCATGGTCTGCCCTACATGCTTCTGTCATGCCGTGGAGGAGGTGCCGAGCATGGACCGCAGCGAGAGCGACCGGTTCAGAGTGTGGGACTCCTGCTTCTCTCCCGAACACGGCTATATCCATGGCAAGAATATGCGTCCCACAACAAGAGAGCGGTACCGTATGTGGATGACCCATAAACTGGGATCCTGGATCGGGCAGTTCGGAACATCCGGCTGTGTCGGTTGCGGCCGCTGCACGACATGGTGCCCTGCCGGGATCGATTTTGTCGAGGAGTACCGGCAAGTGAGGAGGGAAGCATGAGTAGAGAAGCTTGTCCTTCCCCCGCTTCCGTGATGCGTGCAAATCAGATTCATCCTGCCCGGATCATTGAGAAAACCGTGGAGACACCGGGCATCTATACCTACCGGCTGCAGTTTGAAGAGCAGGAAGTTGCAGATTGTTTTGCCTTTGCCGGCGGACAGTTCAACATGCTCTATATCTATGGCGTCGGTGAGGTGCCGATCTCCATTGTCTCCGATCCGGAAGATGCCCATATCCTTGACCACACCATTCGCGTGGTGGGCAGGGTGACCGAAGTAATCGGCCACATGGATGTGGGGGATGTGATGGGGGTGCGAGGCCCCTTCGGCAACGGCTGGCCACTGGAAGAGGCCAGGGGGAAAGATGTGCTGGTGGTAACCGGTGGCCTTGGCTGCGCGCCTGTTGTCGGTGCTATTGAATATATGTTCAGAAGACGGGAGCAGTACGGGCATATCCGTATTATGCATGGCGTCAAAACGCCCCGGGATCTGCTCTATCGAGAGCGGTTCGACGAGTGGCGGAAAAAACCGGATACGGAGGTGCTGCTGGCCAGTGATCAGCCGGAGAAGAGCTGGCACTACCATACCGGCGTCATTACCGAGCTGTTTGATACGGTTGAGATGGATCCGGCCAGCACCATTGTCATGATGTGCGGACCTGAGATCATGATGAAACTGGCGGCCAGGCATCTGATCAGGCGCGGCCTGGCTGATGATGCGCTCTATCTCTCCATGGAGCGGAATATGCAGTGCGGAATCGGGTTGTGCGGCCACTGCCAGATCGGCCCGTACTTCTCATGCAAGGATGGCCCGGTGATGTGCTATGATCTGATTGCGTCATTCCTGGCGGCGGATATCTGAGATGGCCACCCCTGATCTGAACAGACCAGAGGCCGGCAGGCCCAGAGTTGCCGTGTTCAAATTCGCATCCTGCGATGGTTGCCAGCTCTCTATTCTGAGTCTGGAAGAGGATCTGCTGATTCTGGACCGGGCTGTTGATATCGCCTATTTCCCCGAGGCATCCAGCAATATGCAGCAGGGGCCGTATGATGTGGCTCTGGTGGAGGGGTCGATCTCCACGCCGGAGCATCTTCACCAGATTGCCGAAATCCGTGAGCAGAGCAAGGTTCTGATCACCATTGGCGCCTGTGCAACGGCAGGCGGGTTACAGGCGCTGCGTAATGTGGCCGATGCCGATCATTTCACCGAAGTGGTCTATGCCCATCCCGAATATATCGACTCACTCTCCACCTCCACCCCTGTTTCAGAGCATGTGAAGGTTGATTTTGAGCTGTGGGGTTGCCCGATTGACAAGGCTCAGCTAACACAGGTGCTGAGCGATCTTCTGGCTGGTGTGACGCCCAGGCTGCCCGCAAGCAGCCTCTGTCTGGAGTGCAAAAGAGAGGGGCATGCCTGCGTGCTGGTTGCCGGCGGTGAGCCCTGCCTGGGGCCGGTTACACGTACCGGATGCGGTGTGATATGCCCCTCCATGGGCAGGGCCTGTTACGGCTGTTTCGGCCCGGCCGATCTCTCCTTTCCCCATGATCGGGAGCAGGCCAACGCCGCCTCACTGGCTGAACGCTTTGCCTCGGAACTGAATATGAGCAAGGATCAGATTCACCGGCGTTTCCACCTGATCTACAGCCACATGAGTCCATTTCGGGAGATCGGTGAAGAGCAGCCTGCGCAGCGTGAGGTGAGAGATGAGTAGCCGCTCAATCAAAGTGGATATGGTAGCGCGCGTTGAGGGTGAGGGAGCGCTGAATGTCGAACTGGATGGAAAAGAGATTCGTCATGTGCAGCTGAAGATTTTCGAGCCTCCCCGTTTCTTCGAGGCGTTTCTGCAGGGGCGTCACTACAGCGAGGTTTCCGATATTGTGGCCCGTATCTGCGGCATCTGTCCGGTCGCCTACCAGATGAGTGCCGTACATGCCTTCGAGAAGCTGTTTGAAGTCGGGATTGATCCCGAAATCCGCAGACTCAGGCGGCTGCTCTACTGCGGGGAGTGGATTGAGAGCCATGCGCTGCACATCTATATGCTGCATGCCCCGGATTTTCTCGGTTTTGACTCGGCTCTGGAGATCAGTAAAACAGCACCTGATGTGGTCAGGCGCGGGCTCCGGCTGAAGAAGGTGGGAGATGCGATTCTGAAAACCCTGGGCGGGCGTGCCGTGCATCCGGTTTCGGTCTGCGTCGGCGGTTTTACACGTCTGCCGGCCAGAGACAAGCTGACAGCACTGCTCGATGATCTTCACTGGGCACGTGATGCGGCTGTTGAAACGGCAGAGTGGGTATCCGGCCTTGAGTTCCCCGATTTTCCCCAGCCCTACACATTTATGTCACTCAAACATGACGACGAGTATCCGTTCAACGAGGGCGATATTTTTGTCTCCGGGGCTGAAGGCGATGCCCGGATTCCGGTGACGGATTATGAACAACACTTTGAAGAGAGCCATGTCGCCCACTCCAATGCGCTGCAGTGCCACTATCAAGGCAAGCCCTACCTTACCGGGCCGCTGGCGCGCCTGAACAATAACCGGGACAAGCTTCATCCACTGGCTTCATCCACGCTTGAGAAAATCGGGCTGATGCTTCCGCTGACCAATCCGTTTCACGGCATTGTGGCCCGAAGCATCGAAATGCTGGAGGCAATTGAAGAGGCGATTGAGATCATTGAAGGGTATCTGCCGCCTGCACAGCCGGCTGCAGAGTGTCAGGTGCGTGCCGGTGAGTGCATGGCTGCAACCGAAGCGCCGCGCGGGGTGCTCTATCATCGTTACAGGGTCAGCGCCGGCGGGCTGATTGAGGAGGCAAAGATCGTACCTCCAACATCGCAGAATCAGTCCCGTATCGAGGCCGATATCCGGTCACTGCTCCCTTCCATCATTGATAAAGATGACCGACAGATAGCGCATGCCTGCGAGCGGATTATCCGCTGTTACGACCCCTGCATCTCCTGTGCCACACACTTCCTGAATCTCACCATCGATCGGAACTGATGGGTCGCGTTCGGGTTGCAGGGCTGGGCAATGAGTGGGCAGGCGATGATGCAGTCGGCCTGATTGCGGCTCAGAAGCTGCGTGAAAGGCGTATTCCCGGCGTTGAGGTTATCACCCGTGAAGTTCCTGACTGGGAGATGTTCGAGCAGATGGAAGATGATGATCTGCTGATCTTTATCGATGCCTGTGCCGGCGGTGGAGAGCCGGGTACCATTTATCAACTGAGCCCGGATGAGATTATGGGGCAGGGAGTGCGTCACTGCTCGTCACACGGCCTGGGCCTCGTGCACTGGCTATCCATGGCCGAGATACTCGGCACCGGAACGGGGCGGGTGGTCATCTTTGCCGTTGAGATTGAGGGGACTCAGACGGGTGCACCGCTCTCCAAGCCGGTTGAAGATGCGATTCCTGAACTGCTGGAGAGAGTTGAGAGGATTGCAACGGGTTGAGTTGGTGGTGAAAAGTGAAAGGTGAAAGGTGAAAGGTGAAAGGTGAAAGGTGAAAGGTGAAAGGTGAAAGGTGA
>JAVVEJ010000015.1:9345-51888 GCA_032251395.1 Mariprofundaceae bacterium | reverse complement strand
CCTGTTTATAAATCTCCGTTAGGCCTTTCTAGAATGGAAAAGAGACGGGGCGAAAACATTTGGGATGTCTGGCTTTGGGTTAAGCCACGATTCGTCAGTGATGTGTTGTTATCGCTATCTTTAAACCGAACGTTGTATGTCTCTATGGACGTTCGAAAGCATCAAAGAAATAAATGGATTGAAGGCCTGTCGGTTCAGACTCAAGGCCCAACCAGTGAATAGCAGCTATTCAGATATCGCCTAATAATATTTACAGTGTGTACCCCATATAGACCATAGCGGCTACTCATCTCTGTTAGGACGTGTGGCGTCTGATGCATAATATCCCAAGCACAAGCTAGAGCCTGGTCTTTTGAAAGCCCATCAACGGGACGCCCATAAATAAAGTGCGTGGTTGTATTGGATGTTAAGTAATCGAGAGGATCGGCTCCCCACGTTCTTAGTAAATGATAATTGCATTGGCTGTAATGTGAAAAGTCATGAGACACGCATTCTGCCAGAGAGAAAAGTGTTTCAATTATGTCGACCATAGGCGACTTTTCTTCCACAAGGCTGGTGATTCTTCTTATTTTTGGACCAACTACTAAAACATGCTTTTTAGGATTTCCGCTCGGATCATTAATCGATTGTTCAGTGCAGTTTGAACAAGCCACCCAAGGTACTTGCCAGTTTTTCATTCCATTTGTAGTCATGGAGTTACATTTTCTGCAACGGGAGATGAGTGGGGTGCCATGCGCTAGGCAGTGCATTACCCAAGGGTAATCCCATTCTCGTTTATAGTAAAAATCTTGAGGTTCTGAAAAACAGTGTGGGCAGAATCTTTTTGAAAAGCGGGTTTGGTATTCATTCGACGTGGAGTTTATGACGGGCATGGGCAGCCAAGGTGTTGAAAGGGAGTTGTAAGTCTCCCAAAGGTCACAGTGATCAAAAAGTTGATCGAGAGTTAAGCAGTTTAAGTATGCTATCCGTTCAATCCAACCATCAAACGATTCATCCTCATACGGCTTGGAGTTAATTGGGAGAGCTGTGTACAGGTGATGGTCTGAACAAAAAGACGAGCCAACCGGCTCGTCTTTAGATTTATTGGGTTCATATGCCAGCAATTTGGAAGCTAACTAGTGTAAAATGGAAGTGAACTTGTGTACGCCTACATATGACTCCTGTCAACCACACTTGGAGTCGCCGCACTCCAGGCAGGTGTTGCAGTTATCGAGGCGAATGACCGCCATGGCGCCGCACTTGTCACAAAGGTTGCCTTTGGCAGCAGCATCCTTGCCCAGCTTCTGCTCGGCCTCCTTGCGCTTGGCTTCCAGTTCCGCCGTGTTGAGCCGCCCCTCCATCATGCCGATGGAGACCAGATGCTGCTGAATCGTCTCGCCGATCTCGGCCACGATGGATGGCATATATTTGCCCCCACGCTTGTAGTAACCACCCATCGGATCGAATACGGCCTTGAGCTCCTCGACAAGGAAAGTGACATCACCACCCTTGCGGAAGATGGCGGAAATGACGCGGGTCAGCGCCACGATCCACATGAAGTGTTCCATATTTTTCGAGTTAATGAATATCTCGAACGGGCGGCGATGCTCATCCGGCTGCCCTGCATTGACCACCACATCATTGATGGTGATATACATTGCATGCTCGGAGTGCGGAGTCTTGATCTTGTAGGTGGTTCCCTCAAGCACATCATCACGCTCAAGCAGTGGTGCAATGTGTGTAACATTGTTCTCCTGCTGCTCCTCTTCCGGCGTGGCTACTGCGTAACCGGTAATCTTCTGTTCAATCTTGATGCTCATAGCTTTCCTCCCCGAAGAGCCAGTAGTGATTCCAGCCTCCGGTTGACGTTTCTTTTAACTGTTTGCAGCGCGTTTGCCCGCGCTGTTTCCAACTTCAGGCCCGGGCGCTACCGCCGGTGTGTGTGGGTGGCCTTGCCAGCATTTGCCGGCAGCCAGGCGCTCGGGTGCGAGGCCATAACCCACAGATTGATCGGCGGGAGCCTCAACTGTTTCCCGGCTTCCATGCCTCGAACCGCTTCGCGGCGCCTTTCGGCGACCAAATCCGGCAATCCTGCTGATTTGTCCGGCCATGTAATCCGACTTTCACCTTGAAGCATATATAACCTCCTCGGCTTCAGTGGTGCGACACATGGAGGTGTCGCCAAAATCGGAGGCCTCCTGCCGCCGGTTTTGTGAGGAACAGCAAAATCGCACTTTTGGTGTTCCGTCAAAGGGGAGGGGCATGGATGCCCCTGTCCCGGATCTGCTCAAAACTTACCGTAGTATCCCTCTTTCAGGGCATCATAGAGGTTGGCAGCGGTGTGCATTTCACCATCATACTCGATCTCTTCATTACCCTTCGCCTCGACAACGGTGCCATCATCCAGCGTGAACCGGTAGATGGTGTTTTCCAGATCTGCTTCCTTGACCAGCACACCCTGGAACGCTTCAGGGTTGAAGCGGAAAGTGGTGCAACCTTTCAGCCCCTTCTCGTAGGCGTAGAGATAGATGTCCTTGAAATCCTCGTATGGGAAATCGGTCGGCACATTGGCAGTCTTCGAAATCGACGAATCGACCCACTTCTGTGCCGCAGCCTGGATATCGACATGCTGCTTCGGTGTGACTTCGTCAGCACTGATGAAGTAGCTCGGCAATCTGGTCGCCTCATCTGTGGAGAACGGCATCGCATCGGCATTGATCTCCTCACGGTAGGCGAGCAGCTCATAGGAGAATACATCCACCTTCTCCTTGCTCTTCTTGCCCTCGCGGATGACGTTGCGTGCATAGTGGTGCGCAAAGCTTGGCTCGATGCCGTTGGAGGCGTTGTTGGCCAGGGAGAGTGAAATGGTGCCGGTCGGTGCGATCGAGGAGTGGTGGGTGAAGCGGCAGCCCAGCTCCTCCAGTTCCCTGAGCATCTTGATATCTTCGATGTTGCCGTGTCTGGCAAACTGGCGCATATAGTTGGAGTATTTCGCCCACAACACCTTGCCCTTGAGCCTGTCACCGATTCTGATGCCGTCATCAGCCATGGCAGGCTGTTTGGCCATCAGTTCAGGAGTGATCGTGAACTCCTGCTCCATGATCGGGGCAGGGCCCTTCTCCCTGGCCAGTTCGATACCGGTCGTAAAGCCGGTGCGTGCCATCTCGTAGGCAATTTTATCGGTAATCTCCAGCGATTTCGGTGAACCGTAAGGCACCTTCATCATGGTCAGAGCACTGCCGAGGCCCAGGAAACCCATACCGTGGCGGCGCTTGCTCATGATCTCATCACGCTGTTTCTCCAGCGGCAGGCCATTGATCTCCACCACGTTATCAAGCATGCGGGTGAAAATGGAGACCACCTCACGGTAGGTGTCCCAGTCGAAGCGGGCACTGTCGGTGAACGGATCACGCACAAATCTGGTCAGGTTGACGGAACCCAGCAGGCAGGCTCCGTATGGCGGCAGAGGCTGCTCGCCACATGGGTTGGTGGCACGCACATCTTCACAGAACCAGTTGTTATTCTTCTCATTTACTTCATCGATCAGGATGAAGCCCGGCTCGGCGTAGTCGTAAGTGGATGACATGATCACATCCCACAGGCGCTGCGCCTTGATGGTCCTGTAAACCTTACAAGCCACTTCACCCTTGTCGTTACGGATCGCCCTGGCGGTAAAGTGCGGCATCTGACGCCAGACGATCCGTTCATCACTGCTCTCGGCCTCTCCAGGGGTAGCTGGGAAGATCAGATCCCAGTCGGCATCACTCTTTACCGCTTCCATGAAATCTTTGGTAATCAGGCAGGAGAGGTTGAACTGGCGCAGCCGCCCGTCTTCACGCTTGGCGCGGATAAAGTCGGCAACATCGGGATGCGAGATATCGAAAGTGCCCATCTGTGCACCACGGCGGCCGCCGGCCGATGATACGGTGAAACACATCTTGTCGAAGATATCCATGAACGAGAGCGGGCCGCTGGTATAAGCACCGGCACCCGACACATAGGCGCCTTTTGGACGCAGTGTGGAGAACTCATAACCGATACCGCAGCCGGCCTTCAGCGTCAGCCCTGCCTCGCGCACCATGGAGAGAATGCCATCCATCGAGTCGGGAATGGCGCCGGAAACGGTACAGTTGATGGTGGATGTGGCCGGCTTGTGTGCCTCGGCACCGGCATTGGAGATGATGCGCCCGGCCGGAATCGCACCCTGCTGCAGCGCCCACGTGAAACGGTTGAACCAGAACTCGCGCTTGGGCTCATCTTCGACAGCGGCCAGTGCTCTGGCAACACGCTCATAGGTGGCCTCGATATCGGCATCGACAGCTGTGCCGTTTTTATCTTTCAGGCGGTATTTCTTATCCCAGATATCTTCCGATGCAGGCTGCAGCGAAACGCTCTTTTCCAGGCTTTTTTCGGCCGGGAAACCGGCGGACTCTTCCAACACGGTGTTGGCAGCAGTGGTGTTTGCGCTCATACGGACTCTCCCTCCAGCAGGTGCAAAATGGTCTTTTTTACAATGTACTGGTGGCGAGTGTAGATACTATATCTTGCGTGTCAAGCAATCTTGGCCCACTATAAATAGTGTTTATTGATACACTTTTGATCCACCGCTTTTCCACAGCTTATCCACCGGAGGATTGTTTGATACGGCTTCGGGCGCCCTTGCCTCTCAGCCTTTGGTACAGGTCAAAACGTGCGAGTTTTTAACCTGCTCACTAAAGCCGCACAAGAGAGGGTGTCCCGGGGGGCATCCATGTGCGGAGCCTGCATGCATCCGTCATGGATACGGCAAAATGTGTGGCTGTCAGGTGTAAAAACAGGGGAGGGGAAACCATACGTCCCGGACTCTCACCCTCCACCTTTCACCTTTCACTCTTCACGCCTTACCCCTTACTCTGTTACGATTGCCGCCATGAGTTCCCGGACACATTTCGGTTTTGAAACAGTTGATGCCAGTGAGAAGGCAGGCAGGGTGATGGGCGTCTTCTCATCGGTGGCCGACAAGTACGATATTATGAATGATGCGATGAGCGCAGGGCTGCACCGTCTCTGGAAGCGGCGCATGATTTCCGTGGCTGCGGTCAAACAGGATTCCACTGTGCTGGATGTGGCGGCAGGTTCCGGCGATATCTCTATCGGGATGCTGAAGAAGATGAGTTCCAGAGGCTGTCGTTCCGGTCGTGTGATCCTGACCGATCTGAACGGGCCGATGCTGGCCGAGGGTGCACGCCGGGTGATTGATGAGGGGTTTCTGGCAGGCAGTGCCGACTGCGTCCAGTCTGACGGCACGCAGCTCGCATTTGCCGACAACAGTTTTGACGTCGTTTCAATCGCATTCGGCATCCGCAACTTTGTTGATATCGCGGCGGGGCTGGCCGAGTTTTACCGGGTGCTGAAGCCGGGCGGTCAGTTTATCTGCCTTGAATTTTCCAGACCGGTACTGCCGCTGCTTGATGTTGTTTATGATGCGTACTCCTTTAACGTGATTCCGGCGATGGGTGAGTGGATCACCGGCGACCGCGACTCCTACCAGTATCTGGTTGAGTCGATCCGGCGCTTCCCTGATCAGGGGCGCTTTTCCAGGCTGATTCAGCAGGCCGGATTCAATCTGGTAAAATATGAGAACATGACCGGTGGCATTGTGGCCCTGCACCGCGGCTATAAGGTTTAGTTTATGAAGTGGCCTCAGAACCTCCTGTCTCCGGCCTTGGTCGCTTCACAAGAGCGTGGTCTTGCTACGCTTACGGCTCACGATATTCGCCGCCACCCATTCATGGGTGGTGAAGGAGCTTCTATCCGCACATGGAGGTGCGGCTTTAGAGAGCAAGGCAAAATCACACTTTTGCCTTGCGTTAAAGGGCGAGGGCAGGATGCTCCGAGCCCGTTGGGAACAACCGCCGCATGAGTGTAATGTTTTTGCCTCTCAGGCTGATTCCGGTGCCTGTTCAGTGCGTGGTGCTTTCCACCGTACTGGAGCTTTTCTTCTCCCGTGACAAGTCACTTGCTCCACTGCTGACGGCGCTGAACGACAAGGTGTTCCGTATCCATGTGCGTGATACGAATGCCGTGATTTTCCTTGGCTTCAAACAGGGCAGACCCTGGGTACATCCGAATCATCAGGGCGAGGTGGATGTGAAGCTGAATGCCACCACGACCGCCTTTGCCCGCCTCTGCTTCGCTCACGAGGACCCTGATGAACTGGTATTCGAGCAGGTTCTGAAGCTCTCCGGCGATTCCGAGGCGATGCTCCGTTTCAAGAAGTTGCTGGCGGCGGCCGATCTCGACTGGGAGCGGGAGCTGCGCAGCGCCTTCGGTGATTTCTTTGGCCAGCGGGTGGCAAGTGCAGCACATGCGCTGGTGGCGACTGAGCAGAAGGTGGCTGCGACTGCTCAACAAATACTGGAAGAGCGGCTTAAACGCATGGAGATGCCGGGAGGTGAACGCACGCAGGCATGGCAGGCCGGTGTTGAGGATCTGCAACGCAGGATCAGCCGCCTGAAAGGCCGGATCACCAGGGCAGAGCACCGTGCCGGGACCCGTGATCCGTTATGAGGCTCCCCTACCGGCTTAAACGAAACATAAGGCTTCTGGTTATCGGGCATATTCTGGCTACCCATGGCATGGCGGCAATGGCGGTAAGGTTGAGACTCTTCAGGCCCTATGCGTGGATGATCCGGCTCTTTACCGGTGATGAGCTGCCAAGGGATCTCGGTGTGCAGATCCGGCAGGTACTGGAG
The DNA here is from genome assembly GCA_032251395.1 of Mariprofundaceae bacterium. GTDB lineage: Bacteria > Pseudomonadota > Zetaproteobacteria > Mariprofundales > Mariprofundaceae > WSZY01. The sequence goes on along the minus strand of JAVVEJ010000015.1, from coordinate 45,175 downwards.
CGGCTTGGCCCCACCTTTATCAAGTTCGGCCAGATGCTCTCCACGCGTGTCGACCTGCTGCCGCTGGATGTGGCGCTGGAGCTCAAGAAGCTTCAGGATGATGTACCGCCGGAGAAGATCGAGGTCATTGAAGCGGTGCTGATGCGTGCATATAAAAAGCCGCTGACAGGTGAAGGTGGCCAGTTTGCCGGGTTTGATCGGGAGCCTGTGGCAGCAGCATCGATTGCACAGGTCCATTTTGCAAGACTGCATGATGGCAGCCAGGTGGCAGTCAAGGTTCGCCGGCCCCGAATCCGGAGAACCATAGAGGCTGACCTTTCCATTCTGCGCCTGCTGGCAGATCTGTTTGACCGGTATTTTCCCGAGTACCAGCGGCTGAAAGCGCCGCGCGTGGTGGAGGAGTTTGCCACAACCATTATGGGCGAACTGAATCTGCGTTCCGAGGCAGCCCATGCCAGCCGTTTTGCAGAGAATCTGTCAGAAGTCGATGGGGTTGGCGTACCCAGGGTGATGTGGGACTACACCACCACCGAGGTGCTGGTGACCGAACGGATTACGGGTGTGCCGATTGACGAGCGTGAGCAGCTGGCTGCGGCGGGGCATGACCTGATGCGGCTCTGTGAGCGGACTGCGACTCTCTTTTTCCATATGGTCTTTGTTGACGGCTATTTCCATGCCGACCTGCATCCGGGCAATATCTTTGTCACCGATAAAGGCGATATCAAGCTGGTTGACTTCGGCATTGTCGGCAGGCTCGACATGCGTTCAAGATGTTATATCGCCGAGATGCTGCTCGCCTTCCTGCAGGGGGACTATCGTCGTGCCGCCGAGGTGCATCTGGAGGCGGGCTACGTGCCTGCCGATACCAATGTCTCAGCCTTTGAGGATGCACTGCGCGAGGTTGCCGAACCGATTTTCAACCGGCCGCTGAAGGATATCTCACTGGCCGAACTGCTCTTCTATCTGTTTGCCGTCACCGAACGTTTCAAAATGGAGACCCAGCCGGAACTGCTGCTGCTGCAGAAGACCATGGTGGTGATTGAGGGGGTGGCCCGCGAGCTGGAGCCCGGGATCAATGTCTGGGCGCTGGCCAAGCCGCTGGTCGGCAAGTGGGTGGCGGAGAATCTGGGGCCCAGAGGCCGGATCGAGCAGACAGCCCACGATCTGAAGGCAGGGCTGGAGGAGTGGATACATCTTCCGGGAGAAATCAGAAAACTGCTGGCTGAGCAGAACGGGCAGGTGAAGGCCCGGGCGCAGCCGGCATCTGCCTGGCAACTGCTGGCAGGCGCACTGCTGCTGGCTGCCGGCGGCCTGCTGGCCGGGCTTGGCTGGAGTGAGCCGGCACTGAGCCTGCAGTGGGCAGGTTCTCTTCTGGCCATTGTTATCGGTGCACTGCTGCTGACACGCCGCTGACTCCTTTCTCCTTTATCTTCTCTATTGATTTGATTTAACTGTTCCAGCCATTAGGCTGCGCCGCTGTTTCTCCATCCATGTAATGAGGGGTCTGTATGAGCCGCAATTTTGTTTTTACCAGTGAGTCAGTTTCTGAGGGGCATCCGGATAAGGTTGCAGACCGTATCTCCGATGGTGTGCTCGATGCGATTCTGCAGCAGGATAAGTATGCCCGTGTTGCCTGTGAGACGATGGTAACCACCGGCATGGCGCTGGTAGCGGGGGAGATTACCACCTCGGCTGTGGTTGACTATCAGGATATCGTACGTAGTGCGATCAGGGAGATCGGCTACAACTCCTCAGCCATGGGCTTTGACTGGGAATCATGTGCGGTTCTGGTCTCCATTGACAAGCAGTCGCCTGATATTGCGCAGGGTGTGAACGAAGGCGAAGGTCTCGATCTTGATCAGGGTGCAGGCGACCAGGGGCTGATGTTCGGCTATGCATCTAATGAAACCGACGTGCTGATGCCGACTCCGATTCACCTCTCTCACCTGCTGGTAGCAAAGCAGGCTGAGGTGCGTAAAAACGGCACGCTCAACTTCCTGCGCCCCGATGCGAAGTCACAGGTGACTGTGCGGTATGAAAACTACAGGCCGGTCGCCATCGATGCGGTGGTTCTCTCTACGCAGCACAACCCCGATGTCGAACATAAAGAGATCTCTGAAGCAATCATGGATATGGTGATCAATCCGGTGCTGGGCGACACCGGTCTGCTGCATGCGGGCACTGAATATCATATTAATCCGACCGGGCGTTTCGTGATCGGTGGCCCGGTGGGTGACTGCGGTGTGACCGGACGCAAGATTATCGTTGATACCTATGGCGGCTTCGGCCACCACGGCGGCGGTGCATTTTCCGGAAAAGATCCAACCAAGGTGGACCGTTCCGCCTGCTACATGATGCGTTATGTTGCCAAGAATATTGTTGCTGCAGGTCTGGCCGAGCGCTGTGAAGTGCAGGTGGCCTATGCCATCGGTGTGGCCAGGCCTCTGTCGGTTATGGTTAACACCTTCGGCACAGGAAAAATTGATGAAGGCAGGCTGGCTGAGGTTGTGCGTGAAGTATTTGACCTGCGTCCGAAGGGGATTGTGCAGGAGCTGGATCTGCTGCGTCCGATCTACAGCAAGACTTCAGCATATGGTCATTTCGGCCGTGAATTGCCTGAGTTTACCTGGGAGAAGACCGACAAAATCGATACCCTCAAGGCTGCTGCAGGAGTATAACTTTGATTTGAACCACAGAGTTGCGGAGTCACAGAGTTCTCTTCTGTTTTCTCTGTGTCTCTGTGGTTTGAATTTTCCTGACTGAGGAGCACTGCAGCGTCCGGACGGGCGCCAGGCTCAGTCGACAAACATAGTTAACTGTGCTCATATTTTTTTATGCCTTTTCAGGCAGATACAGGAGTATGAGAATGTCTATTTTTAAAAGCAGAGCCGATTACAAAGTGGCGGATATGTCCCCGGAAACCATTTCATGGGGGCGTAAAGAGCTGAAGATTGCAGAGACCGAAATGCCGGGCCTGATGGCAACACGTGCGAAATATGCCGATGAACAGCCGCTGAAGGGCGCCCGCATTGCAGGAAGCCTGCATATGACCATCCAGACCGGTGTCCTGATTGAAACACTGACCGCACTCGGTGCTGAAGTGCGCTGGGCCTCCTGTAACATCTACTCAACGCAGGATCATGCCGCCGCTGCCATTGCCGCCGAGGGCATTCCGGTTTTTGCCTACAAGGGTGAAACGCTGGATGATTACTGGGAGTACACCCATCGCATCATGGAGTGGCATGACGGCGGTACGCCAAACATGATCCTCGATGACGGCGGTGATGCGACCCTGCTGGTCATCCTCGGTTCCAGGGCCGAGAAGGATATCTCTGTGCTGGACAGTCCGGCCAGTGAGGAGGAGGTGGCCCTGTACAGTGCTATCAGGGCAAAGCTTTCGGTTGCCCCGACCTGGTACTCCGAGCGCAAGGCTGCGATCAAGGGGGTCACCGAAGAGACCACCACCGGCGTACACCGCCTCTACCAGATGCAGCAGCGCGGCGAACTGCCGTTTCCGGCTATCAACGTCAACGACTCGGTCACCAAGTCGAAATTTGACAATCTCTACGGCTGCCGCGAGTCACTGCTCGACGGCATCAAGCGTGCTACCGACGTCATGATTGCCGGAAAGATATGTGTTGTGCTGGGTTACGGCGATGTGGGCAAAGGCTGTGCCCAGGCATTCCGCGGCATGGGGGCTACCGTATGGGTAACCGAAATCGATCCGATCTGTGCCCTGCAGGCGGCGATGGAGGGCTATCGTGTGGTCAACATGGATGATGCATGCTCCATGGGAGATATCTTTGTGACCACCACAGGCAACTATCACGTGATCACTCACGATCACATGGCTGCGATGAAGGATCAGTCCATCGTCTGCAACATCGGCCATTTTGACAATGAGATCGATGTTGCAAGCCTGAAAGGATACGAGTGGGAAAATGTGAAGCCGCAGGTGGATCAGATTATCTTCCCGGATGGCAAACGTATCACGCTGCTGGCCGAAGGCCGTCTGGTGAATCTGGGTTGCGCAACCGGTCACCCGAGCTTTGTGATGTCCAACTCCTTTACCAACCAGACACTGGCACAGATCGAGCTGTATACGCAGACCGGTGAGTACCGGAATGAAGTCTATACCTTGCCGAAGAGGCTGGATGAGGAAGTGGCACGGCTGCATATGGCCAGAGTCGGCATCAATCTGACCCCGCTTACGCAGGAGCAGGCTGACTATATCGGAGTGCCGGTTGACGGTCCTTACAAGCCGAACCACTACCGCTACTAAAGTGGGCGGTTTGCGAAAGTTGTTGCTGCCAATGCTATGCATGCTGACATGCATGCTGCCGCTGACAGCCATCGCTGGCGACGAGCTTCCGGTTGATGCCCGGTTTGACAGGACGGGGGACAGGCTTGTCGACGCCTCTGACTGGGGTCTGATGACGGAACCGGAGCGGGCTGCGTATGCGCGTGCATCGGTTCAGGCGCTGGGTGAAAATCCTGATGCTATGCTGGTGGATGGCAGAAGCCGGGCGGAGAGTTATCTGGCCGGGTTGCGTGCTGTCTACGAGTAGGCAGCAACCCTCCCTTCAGTGTTGTTTTTCGGCGTCTATCAGGACTTGCAATTTGGTGTTTTCGCTGTTAGCAATCGCCACCGCAAAAAAAGAGGGTTATCGATTGTTGACGAGAGAGGCAGAGGGCTTGTCTGACACTCAACAGCAGCAGCCTTCTACTGCATGGCAGCAACAGCTCTTCGGAGTAGCCCGGGTTCAGGTTCTTGCTGCACTGATTGCATCGGTTTTTGCGTTGTTCTGGCAGGGCGGGGTCATAGCGATTTCAATTTTGTCAGGTGGCATTCTGGTAGGTCTGAACAGTGTTCTTCTTGCCCGGAGTGTTGTGAGCTCATCTCAGGTGGAGGGAGCTGATGGTCGGGGAGTGTTGTATCGCTCAGCGGCACTGCGTTTTCTTCTGCTTATCCTGGTGCTGACAGGCGCCAGTCAGATCGGGGTTCACCTTCTCGCAATGGCTGCGGGAATGTTTACAGCTTATGTCGGCGGCTATATATATATTGTGAGGGTTACTTCACGAATTGCCGGCAGAGGCAGGAATGTTTGAATTCTTAGTTAGGGGTGGCGGAATTGGCTGAGCAGAGCGGCGACGGAATTGCGAGTCATCTACAGTACTGGTCGTACGTAGTAGATGAAAGCAACCCATTCATGCAGATCCATGTAGACACAATGATCCTTACCGTAACCATCGCAACGCTGCTGGTTGGTTTTGGTATCTGGCTTAAGGGCAGGATTGTTGAAGATGCACCAACCGGGGCCCAGAATTTCATGGAGACCATTGTCGGCTTTATTAATGATACCGTTAACGACAACTTTCCGGTTCACAACCCGATGATTGCGCCACTGGCGTTCACCATATTCGTGTTTATTTTCCTCTGCAATACACTGGACATCCTGCCTGCATACCTGATTGGCAATGTAGCCCACCTGCTTGGCGCTGAACACTTCCGTCCGGTTCCGACCAATGACCTGAACCTGCCGGCCGCCATGGGCGTCAGCGTGTTTATTCTGGTGCTCTACTACGAGTTCAAGCTAAAGCCGGTTCACTTCTGTAAAGAGCTGGTGATGGAGCCTTTCACCAGTCTGGTGCCTATGGTTTTGAAGCCAGTTGTGATGCCGATTAATCTTATTCTGAAGCTTGTTGAAGAGGTGGCCAAGCCGCTTTCACTCTCTTTCCGTCTGTTCGGCAACATGTTTGCGGGCGAAGTGATTTTCCTGCTGATCGCCTCTCTGCTGCTGGGTGGCGGTGCCGTGGCGATGACAGCCGGCTTCTTTGTCGGTCTGGGCTGGTCGTTTTTCCACCTCTTTATTGGACTGTTACAGGCGTTTATTTTTATGATTCTGACGGTGGTGTACCTCTCAATTGCACACCAGCCGGTTGAACATTAAGTTTTTTATTTTAATAGTATTGGATAGGAGTTAAACAAATGGATGCAACAACAATCATCACCGCTGCAACGGCAATTTCCGTAGGTGTAATTCTGGCCGCTGCCGGCCTGGGTTCAGCTATCGGCTGGGGCCTGATCTGCTCGAAGACCCTGGAGGGAATCGCGCGTCAGCCAGAAATGCGCCCGCAGTTGATGTTCAACATGTTCATTTTTGCCGGTTTGATGGAATCTTTTCCGTTCATCATTATGGCATTTGCACTGTGGTTCCTGTTCGCCAACCCATTCCTGGGCTAAGCAAAACTTGCAACTAAATTCAACAGGAAGTGAGGCTTACTCATGAGTATTGACCTAACATTTATCGGCCAGATTGTAGTCTTCCTGACTATGGTGTTTCTGCTGAAGAAGTATCTCTATGGTCCTCTGAACGATGCGATGGAAGCTCGCACCAAAAAGATTGCAGAAGGGCTGGCTGCTGCAGATGCAGGAAAAGAGGCCAAGGCCAGGGCCGCAGCCGAGATCGAGGCGCAGCTGAAGGATGCCCGTGGCAAGGCGCAGGCAATTGTTGCCTCTGCTGAAAAGCGTGCAGCTGAAGTTGGCGAGGAGGCCGTGAATAAAGCACGCGCTGAATCCCAGCTGATTGTTCAGGCGGCACGTGAAGAGGTTGAATCTGAAGCAAACCGTGCGCGCCAGATGCTGCGTAAAGAGGTGGCTGATATCGCTATGCTGGCAGCCGAGCGTGTGCTTGATGCGGAGCTGGATGCCAAGCGCCATGCCAAGCTGATTGATGGTGTTGTCAGCAAAGGATTCGGCCGCGCATGAGTGCAATCGCTGTTTCGCGCCGGTATGCCACAGCGCTGTTTGATCTCTCCCGGGAGGGTGTAGATCTGGCCGCAGGGCTCTCCACACTGGCAGAGGTTGTATCAGTTAAAGAGGTGCAGGATTTTCTTGATCTGCCTAACTGCTCACCTGAACAGAAGGTGAAGGTACTCAAGAAAGTAACCGGCCCTCTCTCTGCTGAGTTGGTTCGTCTGGTGTCACTGCTGTGTGAACGCGGCAAGGCGTCACTGCTGCCTGAGATCAACGAGCTGTTTGAAGAGATGGTTCGTGCAGATGAGGAGAGTGTTGTCGCAACAGTTGTTGTCGCAGCCAGGCCGGATGCTGAAACCAAAAAGAAGATTCAGGCTGCCGTTGCTGCCGTTGCAGGCAAGAAGGTGCAGCTTGAAATTGTCGAAGACAGGCAGCTGCTGGGTGGCATGGTTGTAAATATTGGCGATCGCCAGATCGACTGCTCACTTCGCGGTAAGCTGGAAGGATTGCGCAAGGCGATTGCGGCATAACAGCCACGCTTAATTTATTAGATTATTTGATTGGTCATTAGAGGATAGAAGATATGAAACTCGATACCGCAGAAATCAGTTCCATCATTAAGGAACAGATCAAGGGATTTGAAGCAGGCGCTGCAGATACGAACATAGGCCGCCTGATCTCGGTAGGTGACGGCGTTGCCCGAATCCACGGCCTCTCCGGCGCAATGTCCGGCGAAATGCTGGAGTTCCCCGGCGATACATTCGGCATGGTGCTTAACCTGGAAGAGGGTTCGGTGGGTGCTGTTATCTTCGGTGAGTTCACACATCTTCGTGAAGGCGACCAGGTCAAGTGCACCGGGCGCATTTTCGAAGTGCCTACAGGCCCGGGCCTGAAAGGCCGCGTAGTTAATGCACTGGGTCAGCCAATCGACGGTAAAGGGCCGCTTACAGTGGCTGAGCACAGCGCTGTTGAGAAGATTGCACCGGGCGTAATCGAGCGCAAGTCTGTTGACCAGCCGCTGCAGACCGGTATCAAGGCGATCGACTCCATGGTGCCGGTTGGTCGTGGCCAGCGTGAGCTGATTATTGGTGACCGTCAGACCGGCAAGACTGCCATTGCCATCGATACCATTATTAACCAGAAAGATACCGGCGTAACCTGTGTTTATGTCGCCATCGGCCAGAAGGCCTCCACGGTTGCCACCGTCGTGCGCACCCTGCGCGAGCACGGTGCTCTTGATAACACCATCATCGTAGCCGCATCCGCATCAGAATCTGCGGCACTGCAGTACATCGCTCCCTATACCGGTTGCACCATGGGTGAGTATTTCCGTGACCGTGGCGAAGATGCACTGATTGTATATGATGACCTGACCAAACAGGCCTGGGCATACCGTCAGGTATCACTGATTCTTCGCCGCCCTCCGGGCCGTGAAGCATATCCGGGTGACGTATTTTACCTGCACTCCCGTCTGCTGGAGCGCGCATCCCGCGTGGATGAGACTTATGTTGAGAAGTTCACCAAGGGTAAAGTGAAAGGCAAAACCGGCTCTCTGACCTCGCTGCCGATTATTGAGACTCAGGAAGGTGACGTTTCCGCATTCGTGCCTACCAACGTTATTTCAATTACCGATGGCCAGATATTCCTGGAAACATCGCTGTTTAACGCAGGTCAGCGTCCTGCAATCAATGCCGGTCTCTCTGTATCACGTGTGGGTGGTGCGGCCCAGACCAAGGCGATGAAGAAGGTTGGCGGCGGTCTCCGTCTGGATCTTGCCCAGTATCGTGAGCTGGCTGCATTCGCACAGTTTGCATCTGACCTTGATGAAGCAACCCGTAAGCAGATTGAACGCGGTAAGCGTGGTGTTGAAGTCCTGAAGCAGGACGAAAACAGCCCGCAGTCTGTTGCTGAAATGACAACGGTGCTGTTTGCACTGAACAGCGGCGACCTGGATGACATCGACGTTAAGAAGATTCGCGATTTTGAGAAGGGTCTGCTGGCGCATCTGGCATCTGCTGAAGCCGGTCTGATGAATAGCCTGAACGCCAAGCCCGAACTGACAGATGAAGTGGCAAGTGGCCTGAAGAAAGCAATCGCTGACTTCAAGGCAACCGGAACCTACTAAGGAGTCCCGCTGTGGCATCTGCTAAGGAAATCAGGGGTCAGATCAAGGCCATCCAGAATACTGGAAAGATCACAAAAGCGATGGAGATGGTTGCGGCATCCAAGATGCGCAAGGCTCAGGATCGTGTGGTTGCCGCCCGCGCATATGCAGAGGGTATTGAACATGTTGTCTCTAACCTGATGCAGGCTCACCCGGAGTATAAACATCCGTTTGTTACCGAGCGTGAAGATGTGAAGCGGGTCGGTGCTGTTGTCATTACAACCGACAAGGGCCTTTGTGGCGGTCTGAATACCAACACTCTGAAGGAAGCTGTTGCTGTGCTTAAAAAACAGACAGTCGAAACCGAGGTCTATACCATCGGACGTCGTGCAGGTGCGTTCCTCAAGCGCTTCACCGGCATCGCAGGTTCAGTTGAGAATGTGCCGGACTCACCGGAGATCGCGGATATTCTCGGTGTGGTCGGCCTGGCAATGGATCGCTACATGAAGGGCGAAGTGGACGAGGTGTATCTGGTCTACAGTGAATTTGAAAACACCATGACTCAGACTCCGAAGTCGATGCGTCTTCTGCCATGCCCGATTCCCGAAGAGGCAAAGCACACCGGTTACTGGGATTATCTCTACGAGCCGGAGAGTAAAGAGGTTATGGATGGCCTGCTTCGGCGTTACGTCGAATCGCTGGTGTTCCATGGTCTGTTAGAGAACAAGGCGTGTGAGCAGTCTGCCCGTATGGTGGCAATGAAGGCTGCGACCGATAATGCCAAAGAGATCGTCAAGGGTCTTAGCATTACCTATAACAAGGCACGTCAGGCAGCAATTACACAGGAGCTGGCAGAAATCTGTGCCGGTGCCGCAGCCGCTAATTAACAGTTTATTTTTTTAGAGAGGTCATAACATGAGTGTAGGCACAATCGTCCAGGTGATCGGTCCGGTCGTAGACATACGTTTCCCGGCAGGTGAGCTACCAAATATCTATAATGCATTGAAGCTGGCAGAGCCAAAGCTGACGCTTGAAGTTCAGCAGCATCTTGGTGATAACACTGTCCGTACTATTGCTCTTGGTACCACAGACGGCCTTTGCCGCGGACTGCAGGTTACTGACACAGGCAACCCGATCATGGTGCCGGTTGGTAAAGCCACACTGGGCCGAATCATGAATGTGCTGGGTGAAGGAATCGACTTCGAGGGCGAAGATGTTCCATCTGAAGAGCGCTGGGCAATCCATCGTGCCGCACCGACATTTGAAGAGCTCTCTCCTGCTCAGGAAATTCTTGAGACCGGTATCAAGGTAATCGACCTGATGGCTCCAATTGCCAAGGGTGGTAAAGTAGGCCTGTTCGGTGGCGCCGGCGTGGGCAAGACCGTAAACATGATGGAGCTGATCAACAACATCGCGAAGGCGCACGGCGGCTTCTCCGTATTTGCCGGTGTTGGCGAACGCACCCGTGAAGGAAATGACTTCTACTACGAAATGAAAGAGTCGAACGTACTGGAGAAGGTTGCTCTGGTTTACGGCCAGATGAACGAGCCTCCGGGTAACCGTCTGCGTGTAGCACTGACCGGCCTGACCATGGCGGAGTACTTCCGTGACGAGGGTCTGGATGTTCTGATCTTCATCGACAATATCTATCGTTATTCGCTTGCCGGTGTTGAGGTGTCCGCACTGCTTGGCCGTATGCCATCGGCTGTGGGTTATCAGCCCAACCTGGCTGAAGAGATGGGCCGTCTGCAGGAGCGTATTGCTTCGACCAAGACCGGTTCAATCACATCTGTGCAGGCCGTATATGTTCCCGCCGATGACCTGACCGACCCGGCGCCTGCAACCACGTTTGCGCATCTGGACTCTACCATCGTACTTTCCCGTCAGATTGCCGAGCTGGGAATCTATCCGGCGGTTGATCCGCTTGATTCAACCTCGCGTCAGCTGGATCCGAAGATTATCGGTATTGAGCACTACGAAGTGGCTCAGGGCGTACAGCAGACTCTGCAGCGCTATAAGGAGCTGCAGGATATCATTGCGATTCTGGGTATGGATGAGCTCTCTGATGAGGACAAACTGACCGTTTCCCGTGCGCGTAAGATTCAGCGCTTCCTGTCGCAGCCGTTCCACGTGGCGGAGGTCTTTACCGGTTCTCCGGGCGTTTATGCCAAAAAGGAAGAGACGATCAAGGGCTTTAAGGGCATTCTTGCCGGTGAATATGATCACCTGCCGGAGCAGGCTTTCTACATGGTAGGCGGCATTGACGAGGCTGTGGCCAAGGCTGAGAAGATGGCGGCTAAAGGCTAATGGCTTCTACTGTCAAAGTACTGGTAGCTACGGCTGAACGCGAAGTTTACCGCGGCGAGGCAGAGATGCTGGTAGCCCCGGGCATAGCCGGTGAGCTCGGCATCCTTCCAAAGCACGCACCGCTTCTCTGTGCGCTGACTGCAGGCGAGCTTAGAATCACTGTGGGTCCGGATGATGTGGATGAAGTGTTCGTTTCCGGCGGCTACATGGAAGTTCAGCCTGATATCATCACTGTGCTGGCAGACTCTGCCGAGCGGGCCGCTGATATTGATGAAGCAGCGGCACTGGCTGCTGAGCGTAAGGCCAAGGAAGTTCTCGAAGGCAAGAAGGAAGATGTGGACCTTGCCCTTGCTGAAGCCGAACTGGCTATGATGACCGCCCGTCTGCTCTGGCTGCGTAAAAAGAAGCAGCACTAACAGACGCTCTTTGTTCTTTGCAAGGGTCGCACGTTGTGCGACCCTTTTGCGTATTGGTGGGAGAAACTAAAAATCCACATCCATGTAGATTTTTAGTACGCAAAGCAAAAAACGTGGTTTCTCTTTGCTTACAGAATTATCAGCCTGCTGCAGATAATTTTGGCGACACCCTCCATGGATCGCGGATACTCAATACGAGCATTCCCGGACCCTGTCTATTTTTAGTGGAGGAGAGATGACTCAACTGATGCATTACCCCGATCTACAGGTTTGCGTTCTTGCCGCGGGCAAAGGTAAACGGATGCGTTCATCCAAACCGAAAGTGCTGCACCCGGTTCTGGGACGAGCCATGATTGATTATCTGTTGCATACTGTGGAGATGCTGCGGCCGAAAGGGATCGCACTGGTAACCGGCCACGCCTTTGAAATGGTACAGCAGCATGTCGGTCAACCGAAGAATCTGGAGTGGGTGATTCAGGACAAACAGCTGGGAACAGGGCATGCAGTTAACCAGTGTGAAAATGTTATTCGTGACGTTCGTGATGTGCTGATTGTATGCGGTGACACGCCGCTGCTTAGAACTGAAACCCTGTCAAAGCTTGTCGATGAGCACCGGAGCCGTAATGCCGTAGTTACCGTACTCACGGCAGAGCCGGAGAGTCCGCATGGTTACGGGCGTGTTATTCGCGACGGGGAGGGCCGGGTATCCGCAATTATTGAGGAGAAGGACGCTGATGAGGCGCAGCGTGCCCTGCGTGAAGTCAGCAGTGGTATCTATTGTGTACGTTATGATGCACTTTTTGAACTGCTGCACAAAATCGGCAACAGCAATGCCCAGGGCGAATACTACCTGCCTGATATTGTTCCGCTTGCACTGAAGGATGGCAAAACAGTCGAGACGGTTGTTATGCAGGACGCAACCGAAATGTTCGGCGTAAATAACCGCGTTCAGTTATCCGAAGTCGAGTCATTGATGCAGCAGCGGATCATCCATGACTGGCAGATGAACGGTGTGACGATTGAGAAGCCGGAGAGCGTTCGTATCGAGGCAGGTGTCAGCATTGGTATCGATACCGTTATACAGGCCGGCTGCTATCTGATCGGCTCCACCCGGATTGGTGATGAGTGCCGCATCGGACCCAACGCCGTGCTTGTTAATGCGGTACTCGATGACCGGGTTAATGTTTTTGCATTCAGCCATATTCACGGTGCCAATGTCGGCTCTGAAGCAAAGATCGGTCCTTTTGCCCGCCTGCGTCCCGGAGCCGAGCTGGACGAGGAGGTGCATATCGGCAATTTTGTCGAAATTAAAAACTCGATTATCAACCGTGGCAGTAAAATAAATCACCTCAGCTATATCGGCGACACGGAGATGGGAAGCGGCTGTAACATCGGTGCGGGTACCATTACCTGTAACTACGATGGTGCCAATAAGCACAAGACAACTATTGGAGACCGGGTCTTTATCGGCTCGGATACGAAGCTGATTGCACCCGTTGATGTCGGCTGCGATGCCACCATTGGCGCCGGAAGTATCATTTCGAAGCGGGTAAAAGAGGGGGGGCTGACCCTTTCCGCCCGTCCCGAGCAGCGCCATGTTGCCGATTGGCAGCGCCCCAAGAAAAAAATCTGATGTGCGGAATCGTTGGTGCAATTGCCGGCAGGAATGTCCTCCCGGTCCTGATGGAGGGGCTGCAGCGGCTGGAGTACCGCGGCTATGATTCGGCCGGTGTTGCGATCAGGGATGCGGATGGTGAACTGAAACGGTTCAGGTCCCTGGGCAAGGTGGCTGCCCTGAAGCAGCTGGTTGACAGTTCAGATGTCAGTGGCGATCTGGGCATTGCTCATACCCGCTGGGCAACCCATGGCGTACCGGCGGAGCGCAATGCTCACCCGCAAATGAGCGGTGTTCGGGTGGCCGTAGTGCATAACGGCATTATTGAAAACCATGCCGAACTGCGCTCCCGGTTGCTAAAGCTGGGATATGAATTTACATCTGAAACCGATACCGAAGTGATTGCCCATCTGATGGCACATAAACTTGAGGCAGGCAAAGAGCTGTTCGCTGCCGTTGTCGAGACTGCCGCTGAACTCGAAGGGGCTTACGCACTGGCGGCAGCCAGCCCTGAAGATGGTGACCGCATCGTGGTAACCCGCGAGGGAAGCCCCCTGGTGATCGGGCTGGGCGACGGGGAGAACTTCATTGCCTCCGATGTCGCTGCCCTGCTGCCGGTCACCCGTAAATTCATCTTTCTTGAAGAGGGCGATATTGCCGAAGTGCGGCGTGATGGCGTTACTGTCTACAACGCAACTGGTGAAGAGGTCAGGCGCGAGGTCAAAGAGTCGGCACTCTCCAGCATCAGTATCGATAAGGGGCCATACGCGCACTACATGCTCAAGGAGATTTTTGAGCAGCCGGGCGTAATCTCGGAAACCCTGGAGGGGCGTATCCACAGGGGCCGGCTGCTGGAAGAGAGCTTTGGCCATGAGACAAAAGCGCTGCTGGACAGAACCCGGCATATTCAGATTGTTGCCTGTGGCACCAGCTTTCACGCCGGCATGGTTGCACGATACTGGCTGGAGGAGGTTGGCATCCCCTGTAGTGTTGAGGTGGCCAGCGAGTACCGTTATCGCAAGGTGGTTGTGCCTGATGGCTCGCTTCTGATCACCATCTCGCAGTCGGGCGAGACGGCCGATACCCTGGCTGCCCTGAAAGGCAGTCGCTCTCAGGGCTATATCGGCAGCCTTACCGTTTGCAACGTCCCTGAAAGTTCGCTGGTACGGGAGTCGGACGTCTGTTTCATGACCCGTGCCGGCACCGAGATTGGTGTGGCTTCCACCAAGGCATTTACCACCCAGCTGGTTGCACTGCGTCTGCTGACAGTTGCCCTGGCTCGCCGTAAAGGGCTGACCCGAGAGCAGGAAGCAGTGATGGTTAACGAGCTTCACGGTCTGCCGAGACAGGTCGAGGTGGTGCTTCAGCTGGCCGACTCTATCAAGGCGATGGCACAGGACTTCGCTGATAAACATAATGCCCTGTTCCTCGGCCGCGGAGCCTTCTATCCCGTTGCCATGGAGGGTGCACTGAAGCTGAAAGAGATATCCTACATTCATGCCGAGGCCTATCCCGCCGGGGAGCTGAAACATGGTCCGCTGGCGCTGGTGGATGCCAGCATGCCGGTAGTGTGTGCCCTGCCGGATGATCCGCTGCTGGAGAAGGTGCTCTCCAATCTTCAGGAGGTTCGTGCACGCGGGGGCGAACTGTTTCTTTTCAGCGATCAGAAGGTCAATATCGGGCTGGATCACTACCGGAACCTGACGCTGTCAGATATCTATCCGGGCACTGCACCCATCGTCTACAGTGTTCCTCTGCAGCTGCTGGCCTATTATGTTGCCGTGCTCAAGGGCACCGATGTTGATCAGCCTCGCAATCTCGCCAAGTCGGTTACAGTTGAGTAATTACTTCTGATTGTTGTAAGAGAGTTGTGAGAGAGTAATAAAGTTTCATACTGAGCAATAAAGAGTCATCCTGACCCCAATGTCTCCAGTGGAAGGTTCCGGGCAAGAGCCTGGAGTAGTATGTAAGCGAATTCGATGATCGCAGGGAGGGGATGGCGCGCGCATACCTTGAGGGCGGCTTCCGCATGAACGAGATCGCGGAGCAGTTTAAAGTGCACTATGCAACGGTGAGCCGGGCGGCGAAGAAGTGGGATAATGTATGATTGCAAGACCTGACCCCAATGTCCTTGACCCCAATGTCCTCAATGTCCTGACCCCAATGTCCTCAATGTCCCAATGTCTCCCTGCTGGCTTATTATGTTGCCGTGCTCAAGGGCACCGATGTCGATCAGCCTCGCAATCTCGCCAAGTCAGTGACGGTGGAATAAATTCATCAGGGGCAACAAGACTTCTGGCTTTATCGTATCTATAGTAACAGGGTGACCATAAAAGAGTGGCAGGAAAACAGATATGGGAACTCATTTTCTAGACCGCCTTTTCGCACCACGGGCAGTAGCTGTATTTGGTGCAAGCGAACGTCCCGATGCAGTCGGCGGGCGTGTTTTCGATAATCTGCGTAAAGGTGGATTCTCCGGCCCGATTTATTCTGTTAACCCGAATCATAAGCGCTTGTACGGCCAGCGGTGTTACCCATCCATTACAGCGATCGGGCAACCTGTCGATCTCGCAGTAATTGCTACTCCGGCAGCAACCATTCCGGAAATTATACATACCTGTGGTGAGCACGGGGTTCGTGCAGCCATTATTATTTCGGCAGGATTCGGCGAGGCTGACAGTAGCGGTGTGGCCTTGAAGAAGGCGATGCTGGAAGCTGCCCGCCAGTATCAGATACGCATCCTCGGACCTAATTGCCTCGGCCTGATTCGGCCTGTTGCAGGCATGAACGCCACATTCAGCAAGAATACTGCCCAGCCGGGGAAACTTGCCCTCGTCTCCCAGTCAGGTGCCCTGTGCACAGCAATCCTGGACTGGGCTGCAGCACATGATGTGGGATTTTCTGCCATCGTTTCGCTGGGTGATGCCGGGGACATTGATTTCGGAGACGTGCTGGATTATCTGGCACAGGATTCTGAAACAGACAGTATTCTTCTGTATGTAGAAGGCGTACGCGATGCACGCAGTTTTATGAGCGGGTTGCGTATCGCTGCCCGAATGAAGCCGGTTGTTGTTGTGAAAACGGGCCGGCATACTGAAGGGTCTCAAGCTGCCATTACCCATACAGGTGCAATGATCGGTGCAGACGATGTGTTCGATGCAGCACTGCAGCGTGCCGGCGTAGTTCGTGCAATGACTGTCGAACAGCTGTTTGCTGCCGCCCGGTTGCTGGCGACACCGCACCGGGTAAGCGGTAATCGGCTTGCGATTGTCACTAACGGTGGCGGACTGGGCGTCATGGCTACCGACCGCGCTGTTGATCTTGGCGTCACTCTGGCCTCTCTTTCAGAAGAGACGCTTGCGCGGCTCGACGAAAGCCTTCCACCTCAGTGGTCGCATGCCAATCCCGTTGATCTGTTAGGTGATGCTTCGCAGGAGCGGTATCAGGTCGCGGTTCATGCCTGCCTGGACGATCCGGGTGTGGATGGCGTGCTGGTTATGCTCTCCCCGCAGGCGATGACTGATACGAAGGGGTGTGCACAGGCTGTTATTGATGCCCGGAGAGCCAGCAAAAAGCCGGTGCTTGCCTGCTGGATGGGAGAGCAACAGGTTGAGGCTGCAAACAGGCTGTTTTCGCAACATCATTTACCCAGCTTTCCCAATCCCGAATCCTCCGTCGAGGCATTTTCCTACCTGGCCAGTTACTATCAAAACCAGCAGTTACTTATGCAGGTTCCCGGCCCCCTGGTAGCACGCAGTGAGCCTGATGTCGATGGTGCACGTCTGATTATTGAGAGTGTACTGGCGGAAAAGAGAACCGTGTTAACTATTACGGAATCAAAGGCACTGTTATATGCCTTCGCCATACCTGTCACACAGAGTATTGAATGCGATTCCGCCAACGATGCACTGGTTGCGGCAGAGTCAATGGGCTTTCCGGTGGCGATGAAAATCCATGCATCAGATATCAGTCATAAATCTGATGTCGGAGGAGTCAGGCTGAACATCGGTAACGCCCACGCCATACGCAGCACCTATCATGAACTGCTGGAGTCGGTTCGAGGCAGATATCCGGATGCAAGGCTGGATGGCGTAACTATTGAGAAAATGCATACCCCGGCCAATGGACGCGAACTTTTTATTGGCGTAATCCGTGATCCGGTCTTCGGCCCGGCTATTACCTTCGGCACAGGTGGCGTGCAGGTGGAGGTGCTGCGGGATCGTGCTGTTGCATTACCGCCACTGAATACTCTTCTTGCAGAGAAAATGATTAGCCAGACCCGGACGGCCAGACTGCTTGGCAGCTTCCGGAATATGCCGGCGATAAAAATGTCGGCTTTAGTGCAGGTGCTTCGCCGTGTTTCAGAGATGGTTTGCGAACTGCCGGAAATCAGGGCGATGGATATTAATCCACTGATTGCCGATGAAAACGGAATCATTGCACTGGACGCCCGTATTGTGGTTGAACATCAGACACCAACCCTGAATCGCTATGCACACATGGCGATACACCCTTACCCCAGCCATCTGGTTTCCCTGTGGCAGTTGGCAGACGGTACAAATATCAAAATACGCCCGATACGTCCGGAAGACGCGTCAATCGAACAGAGTTTCGTGCACAGGCTTTCAGCCCAGTCCAGGTATTTCCGCTTCATGCAAAGCCTTAATGAACTAACCCAGCAGATGCTGGTACGCTTTACCCAGCTGGACTATAACCGTGAACTTGCCCTTATTGCTGTTCTGGAGCGTCCGGACAATGAAACAGAACTTGGAGTAGCCCGCTATGTCATGAATCCTGACGGGCAAAGCTGTGAGTTCGCACTGGTGGTTGCTGATGAGTGGCAAAACAGAGGCATCGGATCACACCTGATGAGTGCACTGATAGAAGCTTCCCGACAGCGTGGCATCAGGCGAATGAGTGGTGAGATTCTGACCAGCAACAGTAATATGCTGAAATTGACCAGAACCCTTGGATTCAGTGCTCATACAAGCAGTGATGATCCGGGTATCCAGGAAGTCAGCAAGGTGCTTTGAAGTCATTGCGGCTTTAACCGGCAGCCACCCGTTAAAGATACTGGTGGATGTGGAGAAGTTTCGGCTTCTTATTGAGCAAATGCGTAATCATTCTTTCCCTTTGCCTTTACAAGGTACATCGCATCATCTGCCCGGGTCAGCAGTGTTTCGGAATCCTCCCCATGGTCAGGATAGATGGCGATTCCGATGCTGACCCCGACGCTTGCATGATGTTCCTGCAGCCTGAACGGTTCATTTACCGCTGCGATCACCTTCTGTGCCACCCTTTCCGCGCCCTCCCGGCCTTCGCTGCTGGTTAATATGATAATGAATTCATCACCGCCTATCCGCGCTACAGTGTCGACCTCGCGCACGCAGGAGGAGAAGCGGGAGCTGATCTCCCTGAGCAGCTGATCGCCGGCGCTGTGGCCCAGCGTATCGTTAACAAGCTTGAAGCCATCGAGATCAATAAACATAAGGGTGGCTTTGGTACCGTTTCGCCGTGCCATGGCAATAGCCCCGGAGAGCCTGTCCTGGCCCAGACTCAGGTTAGGGAGCCCGGTCAGGGAGTCATGGCTGGCCATATGGCTCAGTTGCTCTGCTGCTCTCTGCCGTTCAAAAACACGGCCAAGTAGTCCGCCTATGTTTTCCAGCAGATGCAGCAGATCTATATCGGGTTTGGCCGTTTTGCCGGAGAAAAACTCCATCACCGCTATGATATCTTCGCCTGCAAAGATCGGCACCGCACACGCCGCCCTGACACCGGCCTCCGCCGCCATCTGTGCCCTTGGAAAATTGGGATGTTTTGTTACATCTTCAATCCAGATGCTCTTGCCTCTGGCTAATACCTCTCCGGGCAGGCCGGCACCTTTGTCGAAACTGGTATTCATCGTGGCAGTAACGAACGGGGTGAAGGATTCTCCCTCTTTGAAGCTCCATGCATTTGCCGGTAGCAACACACCCTGTGCATCAGGGGCCAGAAGGTAGAGATGCCCGATCGGCCATCCGGTATAGGCGCATATATCGTTCAGGCTGGTCTGGAATGTCTTGTCGGCGCTCTGGATAGCATTGGCGTTCTCCGCAGCCGCATAAAGGAGTCGCAACTTTTCTGTCTCATGCCTTTGACTCGTCACAAGCATTGCAGTAATCCAGATGGCAAACAGTGCAAGCCCTCTGTTGCTCAGAACCACCCAGGAGGCAGCCATCGGTTCCGAGATATAGTAGCCCGCAAATGTGAGGAACGTGGCCGTAGAAGCCAGTACAACGGCTGCATATCGCTGAGGAAACCAGAGGCCGATCAGTACCAGTGCAATGTATGGAATACCGGCGGCGACACCGAATGGCAGTGAGATGTCGAACAGTAATGCTGAGAGGCCGACCAGAGCAGCAAGCGCCATGCTCGAATGAACGGAGATGGAGGCATCGGAACTGTAACCCTCATCTGCAAGGGGTTTGATGGTCCAGTGGTAAATGGAGGGAGATCCGATGGCAGCAAAGAGGAGCCCGTCTGCCAGTGCCTCCTGCCAGCCTGCCATGCCAAACGGCACAATCATGTCAAATAACAGCATTATTGCGCATTCGGAAGAAAAAATGATTGCAGCTGATTTTGTGGCAAAGATGCTGGTCTGCGATCTTGATACAAGACCTGTCCGGCGCAGCCGGTAACTGAGAGCAGGAACTATAATCAGCGCTACGGCGGTGGTGTCCCATAACGCCCTTTGCCAGAGATGCTCTTCGGCGATGTTAAAAAAATCCATGGCCAGCATGACAAGGCTCTCTGACAGGAAAAGGAAAAGCGCCAGACGCATGATGTTATTCAGAACCAATATGGCTGCTCCTCTGCATGTTGATCCCCATGCGTGAATATGCGGGGGAGTGGCCTTATTGGCAACCCGCTTTGTCCAGCTGGCATCAACGAAGCTGGCAGACTGCCTGGTATCCCATTACCTGTGCATGGCCGCTCCGGACCGAAGCGGTATGCTGGCCGGAGTGTTAATCCCCGGCGGGGTCTCTCTTTTCAAGCTGGACAATCGACTCCTGCAGGGCTTTCCGGGCCTCGAAGCTGTCCACTTTCTGATGGATCAGCTGTTCAGTGGCTGTGATAATGAGTTCGGCTGACTGCTTTCTGATCTCCCGGATTGCCTGCCGGCGTGTGATTTCTGCATCCTCCAGGAAGTCGCGTTTTCTTTTCTCCATCTCTGCTTTCCATTCGCCCATCATCCGGTTGTGCTGTTCGACAATCCGTTTCTCTGACGCATCGAATATCTTTTTCGCCTCCTGATCAATGTCGGAGAGTCTGGTTTCGTATTCGCGTTTGAGGCCTTCCATCTCTTCCCGTTTTCTGTGCGCCTGCGCAATCTCCTCTTCAATCAGGTGTGTCCGTTGCTGTAATATTGCGGCGATACGCGGCAGCACCCAGTGGCTGAGTACGATGAACAACACGATAAACGAAACAATGGTCCAGAAAATCTGTGATGAGAAAAATGCAGGCTCAAATTGCGGCATGGAGCTCTCTTATCCCGGATTGGTTGCGGCAGATGAATGCGCCGTCATGATCAAAAGGGGCTTTATTTGATCGTGTGAGCAGAGACAAAACGGTGCTTCCGGCTTTGGGTAATGAAAAAATGCATGCATGCAATTTTTCATTACAAACAATCACCCCTGGCCCATAATAATGAAGGCAATAACCAGTGCGTATAGCGCGATGGTTTCCACCAGTGCAAAACCGATCCAGGCATATTTGGCCAGTGTCGGTTCAGCTTCCGGTTGCCTTGCCACAGCCTCAATCATTTTACTGAAGATCATCCCGATACCGAGTGCTGCACCCGCCATGCCGGCTGCTGCCAGCCCCATGCCAATCGGAATCATTGCTGCTGCGTCCATAATTTACTCCTCAGTGGTCTGCCAAAGCATCATCAATGTAAACGCATGATAACACTACAAAAATATATGCCTGAATAAAGGCGATAATGATCTCCAGTGCAATCTGCACGATGGTGAATCCGAGGGGAAGCCATTGAATAAACCATGGCGCGGCCAGTCCCAGTACGGCCAGCACACCGATAGCCATATGCCCTGCCGTCATATTGGCGAACAGACGCAGGGCCAGAGTGACAGGGCGGGCAAGGTACGAGATCAATTCAATCGGAATCATCAGCGGCAGCATGATTTTAGGTATTCCGGCAGGCACAAAGGCACGGAAAAAATCCAGCCCATGTCTGTAAAAGCGAAGTCCTGTGGCAAAAAGAAAGATCCCAACGGCCAGCGTACCGGTTACCGCCAGCTGCGAGGTAGGGGTAAATGCACCGGGAACCAGGCCGACAAGATTGCAGCCCAGAATAAAGGTGAAGAGTGTGAACATCAGCGGGATGAATCTGTCACCCTCGTTATGAATATTCAGTTTCGTTTGCCTGGCAACAAATCCGTATAGCATTTCGGCCAGCAGCTGACCGGCACCCGGCACCAGTTTCGGGCGCATCATCATCAGATGCAGCAGTGCCACTACCAGCACAACAGCAGTCCACATGTAAACAGTACTGTTGGAGATGGAGATATCAACAGAGCCGAGGTGAAGATCGTGATAGATAACTACCCTGAAATGCTCGATGGGCCCGCTCATATCCATACTCATGGCTTGTCAGCGCCCTGCCTGTTTTTTATGTCTACGACCATCAGCTGATAGAGATTGACGAAGCCTGCGGCAAGACCGAAAACGGCGAATATGATCAGGAATAGCGGGCGGGTATCAAGCCAGCGGTCCATAAAAAAACCGATACCGAGTCCGATCATTGTCGAGGCAACGATTTCGGTGCCAACACGCAGCCCCCACTGATGGCCCTGGTGCTGTTCTTCCTGTTTCAGCCTGGTCATGTGCTCCTCATAAATCCACTCTGTGCCTGCCGGATACAGTATATCATAAACGCTGTCAGCACACCATGATCGAGAGCTGCTCAGCGCATCAAAGGGACGGGTGTGGCGGACTCTCTGGCCGTTCGGTAACATGGTTTGAAGACCATATGGCTTGCTGAGTAAGTGTAGTCGCCGAGCTGCTTTGACATGCAGTAATGAACTCTCTACGCTAACGAAGCGTGAATATCAGTGGAAAAACAAAACTGTTTGGAATTATCGGCAATCCGATCGAGCATTCGCTTTCGCCGGTGTTTCAATCCCGCTTTCTGGAGCAGAGCGGAGTGGATGCGGTATATGTTCCGTTTTGTGTGCAGGAGGGCGATGTTGAAGCGGCAGTCCGGGGTCTCTGGGCACTGAATGTGCGGGGCTTTAATGTGACCGTGCCGTATAAGGAGAGTATCCTGCCGCATGTTGAACCGGACGAGAGTGCCAGAGTGATTGGTGCTGTAAATACCGTCATGCGGGGTAAATCCGGCTGGATAGCGACCAATACGGACTGGATTGGCTTCTCTGCAGCACTTGAGGCCGTTGAAGCTGATATGAAAGAGGCTTCGGTGCTGATATTCGGGGCCGGAGGCACTGCCAGGGCGGTTGTTTATGCCCTGTCGCAAATGGGGATTGCCAGACTCTACATCTGCAATCGCAGCCAGGAGCGTGCTGAAGCGCTTGCAGCGTATACAAGAGAGAACTATTCTCTTATGGATTGTGAGCTGATTAAATGGGGAGAGTCAAATGTTGAGGCTGTCAGTTTGAAGTGTGGTGTGGTTATCAATACAACCTCTATTGGCCTGAAAGAGGGGGATATGTTTCCTTTTCCGCTGGCAGGCGGCGGTGTTGCAGTGGATGCGGTCTACCGTCCTGATGGTGACACTGTATTTTGCCGGGCGGCTCGTGCGGGCGGCAGGAGAGCGGTTGATGGATTGCCGATGCTGATAGCACAGGGGGCAGCATCTTTTTCGCAGTGGCATGGTGTGGATACGCCGGACCGGCTCTCTGCCTTAAGATGGACAGAGGAGCGGACCGGCCGCGCACATGTTGAGCTTCCAGGTTGGGGGAGAGAAGAATGAAGCAATCCCGTCTAGGTGACATTCTGCTCAGGAATCAGGCAATTACCAAAGAGCAGCTGGAAAATGTTCAGCGCGAGATGAAACTGAACGGAGACACCATTACTGCACAGCTGGTAAAGCAGAATGTCTTTACCGAGGTCGATCTTGCCAAGTTGATCGGCAAATCATTCGGTCGACCTGTTATTGATCTGAGTAAAGTGGAAATAGACCCCGGCCTTACCAAACTCTCTGTTGATGTGATGCGCAGGAATATGGCCATTCCGGTACAGCGAAAAGGTAATGTTATTACGCTCGCTGTCGCTGACCCTTATGATATCAACAGCCTGGATGAACTCGCCTTTATCAGTGGAAGCCAGGTTGATGTGGTTATTGTTCCGGAGAGCCAGCTTGTCAAAAAGCTCGATGATCTGGCCGGCGCGGCATCAGACCTCGAAGATGTGATGGGTGAGCTGGGTGCTGTTGACATGGAGATCGTCGATACCGATGAGGCTCAGTTCGATGAGAATGCCATGGCAGCCGAGAGTGCAGGGGCTCCGGTTGTCAAGCTGGTTAACCTGATTCTTCTGGATGCCATTAAGCGGGGAGCATCGGATATTCATATTGAGCCATATGAGAAAATTGTCAGGGTTCGTTACCGGATTGATGGCGTCATGCATGAAATTATGCGGCCACCGATGAAGATGCGTGATGCGATCGTCTCCCGGATAAAAATTCAGGCCAGACTTGATATTGCAGAGCGGCGGGTGCCGCAGGATGGTCGTATCAAATTGAGGCTCTCCAAGGCAAAAACAGTCGACTTCCGTGTCTCCGTGCTGCCAACACTGTTCGGTGAGAAGGTGGTTATGCGACTGCTGGATCCATCCAACCTGCAGCTGGATATGACCAAACTGGGGTATGAAGCGGAGGATCTGAAAAATTTCCAGCACGCCATCCATCAGCCCTATGGCATGGTGCTGGTTACCGGCCCGACCGGATCCGGTAAAACCGTGAGCCTCTACTCCGCAGTGGCGGAAATAAATCAGCCCGGAGTCAATATCTGTACAGCAGAGGATCCCGTCGAGTTTAACTTCATGGGTATTAATCAGGTGAACGTACATGCTGAGATCGGCATGGATTTTCCGGCTGCACTGCGTTCATTCCTGCGGCAGGATCCCGATATCATTCTGATTGGTGAGATCCGGGATTATGATACGGCAGCCATCGGTATTAAGGCGGCGCTGACCGGGCATATGGTGCTGGCCACGCTGCATACCAACGATGCACCTTCCACCATGACCCGTATGATAAACATGGGTGTCGAGGCATTCCTTGTCGGCTCGGCAGTGAACCTTGTAACTGCACAGCGTCTGGCCCGTCGCAATTGTGCGGAGTGTTCAGGGCCTGTCGAGATTCCTGCTGCAGCACTCATTGATGCCGGTTTACCAAGCGAAGAGGTAGGAAGTTTTACCCCCATGCACGGCAAGGGGTGCGGTGTCTGTAACGGGACCGGCTATAAGGGCCGGGTCGGTATCTATCAGGTGATGCCTGTTTTTGATGAAATCCGGGATGCTGTCTATGCCGGCAAAAACAGTGATGAGATCAATGCTATTGCCATATCAAAAGGTGTAAAAACATTGCGGATGGCAGCATTGAACAAGGTCAAAGAGGGCGCGATTTCACTTGAAGAGTGCTTACGTGTAACGGTGGCTGACTAATGGCAATTTATTTATGGGAAGCAAAGACCCGGCAGGGGAAACCACAGAGCGGTGAGCTTGATGTAGCCAATAAGGACATCGCAACTGCAATGCTGCGCCGGCAGGGGCTGGGTGACATCAAGGTCAAGAAAAAACCGATTGAGATCGAGCTTTTTCCCGAAAAGGTTGTTGAGAAAGATATCAGTGTCTTTTTCAGACAGCTCTCCACCATGATCAACGCAGGTCTTCCTCTGGTGCAGTGCTTCGAACTGGCTGAGAAGGGGTCCGAAAAAAAGGCGCTGGTCAAACTGCTGGGCAGTATCCGCATGGAGCTGGAGGGCGGCTCTCCACTGGGGGAGACATTGCGAAAATTTCCGAAGGAGTTTGACCGCCTGACCTGCTCACTGGTTGAAGCCGGTGAGCAGGGCGGCATTCTTGATTCGATTCTTCTGCGTCTCTGCGCCTACAAGGAGAAGGCACTGTCACTGCAGGCAAAAATCAAATCTGCCATGGTCTATCCGGTATCGATTATTGTCGTGGCATTTATTGTTACTGCGGTCCTGATGATTTTTGTAATCCCGGTATTTGCAGATATGTTTTCCAGTTTTGGTGCGGAGTTGCCTGGCCCGACAAAGATTACAATGGCCCTGTCGGATGCGTTTGTTGAGTACTGGTACGTTGTTCTGTTCGCTCCGATTCTGCTTGTCTATGCCATCAGAGCTATCTACAAAACGCCTCAGGGGCGTTATCAGCTTGATAAACTGTTGCTGAATATCCCTGTTATTGGCGATGTGCTCCGCAAAGGTGCAGTTGCACGGTTCTGCCGGACATTTTCCACACTCTCTGCGGCAGGCGTGCCGATTCTGGAATCACTGGATACCGTAGCTGAGACCTCGGGCAATGTTGTAATTGAAGAGGTGATCCTGGAGACAAAACAGTCCATCAGCCAGGGCATGACCCTGACAGCGCCGCTGGAGGAGAGCGGCATCTTTCCGGTCATGGTAACCCAGATGATCTCCATCGGTGAGCAGACCGGCAGTCTGGAGGAGATGCTTTCAAAAATTGCGGATTTTTACGAAGAGGAGGTCGATACGGCGGTTGATAATATGACTGCACTGATGGAGCCCTTTATTATGGCGTTTCTGGGCGTGGTGATTGGCGGTCTGGTGATCTCGATGTATCTGCCTATCTTCCAGATGGCCAATGCGATTTAACCAGTGCAGGGCACTTGTTACCGGTTTGTTATGGACTAAGGCCATGTAATGATACAGATGGATTCTCTGCCTGTGAATGAGCAGGAGAACTGGCCGCGTCTGACAAGGCTGCTCTACTTTCGAACCATTGCCTCCCTGGCGGTATTAGCAGCAACAATATACTTTTTTTTCGAACCGTTTCCATTGCTCCAGCAGCGGCTGTTGCTGGGAACAACACTCTGTTTTTTCCTGTTTATTGCATTTGAGTGGTATTTAACCTCTTCAACCGTCTCTTTTTTCAAACAGCTGCTGATTCAGTTCGGGCTGGATCTGCTGCTGATTAGTGTGCTGGTCGTCATAACAGGCGGCATTCAGAGCCCGTTCGTATTCCTGTTTGGCCTGCTCATCGTGGCGGTGGGAACGCAGTCGCATGTGATGGCCGTATTACTGACCACCATTTTTGCCTGCATCTGCTATCTGGCTTCTGTCTATGGTTTCTCAATCTGGCATCAGGTGGAGATTACGCCGGCGGCAACACTGCACATACTGTTACAGGTTTCCGCACTCTTTCTTGTTGGCGGTGCCATGGCAGCAATTGCCAGGCGGCATGCCAGCCTGCAGCAGGAGAGTCACCAGGTTGTCAGGCAGCATCGTCGTTTGAAAGAGCTGCATGAGCAGATCGTCACCTCCATGCAGGAGGGGATGCTGATTCTTGATCATGCCCTCTATATCCAGGACAGCAATGAAGCGGCACGCCGTCTGCTGCTGACCGGAAGCAATCCGGCATGGCTGAAACTGGAAGAGGTGGCAGAAATTCCGGAAGCACTGGTCCGGTTCCTGACGAATCCTGACAGGGAGCTGTTTCAGTGTGAATGGAATATGGCAACCGGCACATGCCTTGTGACTGCAACACAGCTTCCCGGCAATGACCCGTCAGCCCGGTGGTTGCTGACTCTGGTGGATATCACCGATATCAGGCGGCTGGAGAAGAGGCTTGCCGAGCAGGATAAACTCGCCTCTATGGGAAAGATGATCGCCATGCTTGCCCACGAGGTTCGCAATCCGATGCAGACGATTGCCCAGGCCGTTGAAATCATGAAGAGTGTTGAACACTCCCGGCAGGAAAATATTCAACAGATTGTTTCCGAAGAGGTGGGTCGATTGAACAGGCTGGTCTCAGACCTGCTTGATTATGTGCACCCGTTATCTCCGGAATCGGTCGAAGCCTCCGCTGCGGAGGTGATTGGTTCATCGGTTGCCCAGGTTGATCTCCAGAATAAACATCGAATAAGCTGGGCGTCTGAAATCGATTCACTGATGCTTGATCCGGATCACTTTCGCCTGGTACTGGATAACCTGTTACGCAATGCTTTGCAGGCAAGCCCGAAACCGGAGACGATTACAGTCAGAATGGAGGCCAGGCATGACGTATGGGAGCTATCTGTCTCTGATCAGGGCGGCGGAGTTTCCGAAGCAATACAGGGGCGACTTTTTGAACCGTTTGCAACCGGCAGACCCGGAGGTATAGGGCTCGGCCTTGCCACGGTATGGCAGGTATGTCAGGTCAATGGCTGGCAAGTCGAGGTCGAACCTGTTGCCGGCGGAAGCCGGTTTGTAGTTCGGGGAGAGCTTCTCCATTCCAGACAGGAGGGAAACAGTGGCTGAAATTCTGTTGGTCGAAGATGAATACAATGCCCGGCAGATTCTGAGCCTGGGACTGGAGAGTCGCGGACATAACGTTGAGGCGTGTGCAGGGCCTGACGAGGCAGAGCAGGCGCTTGAGTTGCGCGGCTTTGATGTTGTCCTGACTGACCTGCGCATGGATGGCCGCGATGCCGGCATCGATGTTGTGCGCATGGCGGCCAGACTCTGCCCGATGGCGAAGGTCCTGTTGCTGACTGCCTATGCAAGTGCGGAAACGGCTGTAGAGGCGATGAAAGAGGGGGCTTTTGACTACCTGACCAAGCCGGTATCCAGCGAGGAGCTTGGTTTGGCGGTAGAGCGCGCCCTGGCTTCAGATGATCAATCTTCAGCAGGCTCACGCGCTACAACGAAGGATGAGGTGCTGATAGGTGATTCGCAGGTGATGCACCGGGTACGTGATCGCCTGCTACGGGCCTCTTCCAAGGATTTCACTGTACTGATTACCGGTGAATCGGGAACAGGTAAGGAGCTGGCCGCCCGTTTTGTTCATAGCCATTCGCAGCGCGGAAGAGGCCCGTTTATTCCCGTTCATTGCGGAGCCATTCCCGAGGGGCTGTTTGAATCCGAGCTGTTTGGACACTGCAAGGGTGCATTTACCGGTGCGGAGGCAGACCGGGCAGGTCTGATTGACTCCGCAGATGGTGGAACCCTTTTCCTGGATGAGGTCGGTGAGATGCCGCTTGCCGTTCAGATGAAGCTGCTGCGCGTTTTGCAGAATATGAAGGTGCGAAGGGTGGGTGAAGAGCAGGAGCACAAGGTCGATATCCGTGTTGTTGCTGCAACAAACCGGGATCTGGGGGAAGCGGTCAAACGTGGAGAGTTTCGTGAAGACCTCTTTTACCGTCTGAATGTTGTTCCGATTCATATGCCCGCACTTCGCCACCGCCGGGAGGATATTCCGGAGCTGGTAGCGTCTCTGCTCAATCATTGGGGCGGAGGTAAGGCGCGTATCTCTGATGCATGCATGCAGCGGCTCTCCAGATTGCCTCTGCTTGGAAATGTCCGTGAACTGGAAAATCTGCTTCAGCGCCTGCTTGCCCTGTCGGAGAACGACTTTCTCGAGGAGTCCCTGCTCGATGACCTTTATCCTGAAACAGACAGCGACACCTTAACGCTTAATGAGTTGCAGAAGCAGGGGGTGGGCCTGGATAAGGCTCTCGAGGAAATTGAGCGCCAGCTGCTTACGGAGGCTCTGCATGAGTCAAAAGGCAATGCGACAAAAGCAGCAGGCCTGCTTGGTATCAGCTTCCGGTCGATCCGCTACCGTCTTGAAAAACTGGGGTTGAAGGATTCTGACAAATGAGTCCGGAATGGTTTCTGGTGTTTGCATCCGGACTGTTTGGATTGCTGTTTGGAAGTTTTTCCAATGTCTGCGTGCATCGGTTACCGCTACGGATATCGATTGTTTCCCCCCGAAGCCGGTGCCCTGTTTGCGAACATGAGATTGCATGGTACGACAATATACCGCTTGTTTCATGGTTGCTGCTGGGCGGCAAGTGCCGCAACTGCAGAGCGCCTATCGCAATCCGCTATCCTCTCCTTGAACTGTTGATGGGGTTGAGCTGGGCAGGGCTTGCCTGGAAGTTTGGCTGGAGCCCGGTGCTGATTCAGGCGCTGGTGCTGATTTCGCTGTTGTGGATTTTAACGCTGATTGATCTTGAAACAGGCCTGCTTCCGGATGTTCTGACTTTCCCGGGTATTGCAGCAGGGCTGCTTTTTTCGTTCTGGCTCGGCTATTTTACGGACGCCGTTATCGGAGCGCTGGCCGGGTATAGCCTCTTCTGGCTGGTTGCAAAAGCATTTCTTCTCTGTACAGGAAGAGAGGGGATGGGGTATGGCGATTTCAAGTTGCTGGCCATGCTGGGCGCATTTATGGGGTGGCAGGCTCTGCCGTTTGTAATCTTTGCCTCCTCACTGGTTGGAGCGGTGGCCGGAACTGCTTTTATACTGCTGACGCGGAAGCAGATGCGGGCCGAGATTCCTTTTGGTCCCTATCTTGCCGCTGCCGGAGCGGTATGGTTTCTTTGGGGCGGGGAGATACTCCAGTGGTATGCCGGTCTGATTCGTGGCTGATGGTTATGATTCCCGGCCCGCACTTGTCGGGCTGACAGGTGGAATTGGCAGCGGCAAGAGTACGGTAGCCTCCATATTTTCCGGCCTTGGTGTGCCGGTGCTGGATCTGGATCAGATCGGTCAGCAGGTTACCACTTCCAACCCTGAAGCAGTGGCGGCGCTGGTGAAGGCATTTGGCCGGGAGATTCTTGACGGTGACCGGCTGAATCGGAAACGGCTTGCAGAAATCTGCTTTTCAAGCCGGGAGAAGACAAAACAGCTCAACGGCATACTGCATCCGCTCATATGGCAGCAGATGGAGGGATGGATAAATAAGCAGCAGGCCGCCTATGTCATTATTGAGGCCTCCGTTCTGATCGAGTCAGGTGGTTGTGACCGAATGGATGCAACCATTGTGGTGGTGGCGGATCTTCCGCTCCGGAAGCAGCGGGTGTTATCAAGAGGCATGCAGACAGCACGCTCCTTCGACAGAATTGTGGAGGTACAGTGCAACGATGCAGAACGGAAAAGCCATGCCGACTTTTTGATCCGGAATGACGGGGCTGTTGAGGCGCTGAAAGAGAATGTTGAAAGATTGCATGGGGTGCTGACGGGCCAATTTGGCAGTTGACACCTAACTGAAGGGGGAGTAGCAATCCGAACGTTGCCATTTCGGGCAACAGTTCCGTTGATAAAACAGGATGGTCCTCTTCCGATCACCCCCTGAATTTCCCTGTTACTGTCATTTGCATGGCAAAACACCCGAATACATTGGAGTACGCATGTCGTCTACTGAAACTGTTCTTGAAGAAGCTGAAAGCAGGAATCCCGACTCATCTGCGGTGAGTAAATCTGCTGCTGTAGAGAAACCCGCCCGCCGGACCTACCGGCGGAAAACCGCGCAGGAGAACGATGCTGCCGATGTGCCTTCAGCCCCGGACTCCTCTTTAACTGAAACCGGACAGGAGAAGCCGGCACGCCGCACGCGCCGCAACAATGCGACAGATGCTCCTGCGGGTGAGGGCGCCTTGCCGGCAACTGATTTACCGGAGAGTGATAGCGAAGAGAAGGCAGGCACGGCTTCTGAAGAGGGACGATACAGTAAGCGTGGAAAAGGGCGGAACGGCAAACGCAACGGGGAGCGCGGAGAACAGCGCGGAGAACAGCGCGGAGAACAGCGCGGAGAACAGCGCGGAGGGCGCAAGCGTAAGTTTGAACAGGAAGATGAGCCGATCTCTGATGAGTTTGCAGGGGTGACGCTTCATCTTCGTGATGTGTCCGAAATGTCTCCAATGGCTCTGCTTGAAAAGGCCGATTCTCTGGGTATTGATAACGTGGCGGGTATGCGCAAGCAGGAGCAGGTCTCTGCCATTCTTCGTGCGCATGCGCAGCGTGGTGGTACGATCCATAGTGAAGGCGTGCTTGAGATTCTTCCGGATGGCTTCGGTTTTCTGCGCTCTCCGGATGCAAACTACCTTGCCGGCCCGGATGATGTTTATGTCTCCATCCATCAGGTTCGTAAATTCTTCCTGCGCAAGGGTGATACCATTGCCGGTGAAATCCGCCCTCCCCGCAGAGGTGAGCGCTACTTTGCACTCAAAACAGTCGATGCCATTAACGGCGAAGTGCCTGAAAATGCGCGCACCAAGGTGCTGTTCGACAACCTGACACCGCTTTATCCGGACCAGCGCCTGCATATGGAGGTCGAAAACCCGACCAACAAGGATATGACCGGTCGTATCATTGATCTGGTCTCACCAATCGGCAGAGGGCAGCGTGGCCTTCTGGTGGCGCCGCCCCGGACCGGCAAGACGATGATGATGCAGTCGATTGCCCACTCGATTGAAGCCAACCACCCGGAAACGGTGCTGATTGTTCTTCTGATTGATGAGCGCCCTGAAGAGGTGACCGATATGAAGCGCTCGGTGAGAGGCGAGGTGGTCTCTTCAACCTTTGATGAGCCGGCCCAGCGCCACGTACAGGTGGCCGAGATGGTGATTGAGAAGGCAAAGCGTCTGGTCGAACATGGTAAGGATGTGGTGATTCTGCTGGATTCCATTACCCGGCTTGCCCGGGCCTATAACACCGTGGTGCCCTCTTCCGGCAAAATTCTTTCCGGTGGTGTCGACTCCAATGCACTGCACCGTCCAAAACGTTTCTTCGGTGCTGCACGTAATATTGAGGATGGCGGTTCGCTGACCATCATTGCAACAGCGTTGGTGGATACCGGCTCGAAGATGGACGAGGTGATCTTTGAAGAGTTCAAGGGTACGGGCAATATGGAGATCAAGCTTGAGCGCAAGCTGGTTGACAAGCGTGTGTTCCCGGCCATTGATATTGCGCCATCCGGCACCCGTAAAGAGGAGTTGCTGACAGACCGTGACGATCTGCAGAAGGTGTGGGTGCTGCGCAAGATTCTTTCACCGATGAACTCTGTGGATGCGATGGAGTTCCTGCTCGATAAGCTTGGCAGCACCAAGAATAATGCCGAGTTCTTTGACAGAATGAACCAGTGATTGTTTTATCCGTGCGGGAGCATGATTCGGGGCTTCCTGCCGATTTGTCCTGCTCTGTATTTTAATCGGTTAATTTAAAAATTATCAGGAAGTGAGTGAAACGAAGGCAGATGGTAGTCCCATCTGCCTCTTTTTGTTTGCGGGTCAGTTTCGTGGCTGATCCATACGGTTCTGCAGCCAAGTTCGGTGGCAACGGCCAGATTATCCTGCATATCATCCACCACCAGCGTACGTTCGGGTACAGACCCCTCCGCTTTAATCAGCATGGCCAGCGTCTCTTTGTCCGGTTTGGGAATGTAGCCGTTAAAACGGACATCATAGATACGCTCGAAATGATGCAGGACACCCAGTGTTTCAAGGATGCGCTCGGCATGTTCACGGATACCGTTGGTGTGAATCACCTTGCGTCCGGGTAGCCGGGTCAGCGCACCATCCAGCGCCTCGTCTTTTTTCAGAAGTTCATGGGCATTGACGTCATGCACGTCATGCAGGAACGCTTCCGGCTCCATGCCATGATGCAGCATCATGCCTCTGAGAGTAGTGCCGTACGCTTTCCAGTATTTCACACGCAGTTCATCGGCACTTCTGCTGTCCAGGCCCAGCTCGCTGGCAACATAGGCGGTCATCCGCTTGTCCATGCGGGCAAATACCCCGGAATCGGCGGCATAGAGGGTGTTGTCCAGATCAATAACAGCTAAATCAAATGGCATTGCCAGACTCTATCAGCGGAGCTATTTAAGTTCGATGGCTAGGGGCTTCTAACGCCTTGCATGAGGGGCTGAAGCGAAGCGGAAGACCCTCTCTATGGTTTTGTTAGCCTGCTCTGGATTCTTTGATTGCATCTAATATATCCTGAGTTGTTGCGCTGGTTTTTATACCAGCCACATCAAATGGTGATCTTTCTTTTTTTGTTTTTGGGACAATTGAAAAAATAGAGCCATCTCTCCGGCGAATCTCAACTTCTTCATTTTGAGCAGTGTTTAATAATTCGGAAAGGTTTTGCCGAGCTTCTGAATAAGTAAATACTTTCATTTTTTACTCCACAACTTCAATGTTAAGATCATATGCAACTTGTTTCATTCTCTTATCCAAGGTGATGAGAGGGCATGACAACTGCTTTGCACACTGCAAGAAATATGCATCATAAGCATAAATATTGTACGCAAGAGCAAGCTTTAGTGCCTGCCGAATATCAATGGAAACTAACCTGACAGGAATTGACTTTATCCCTTCAAAAGCAAGCAATGCCTCATCTTTTGTCAGTTTGTTGCGCTTAACCATTGCAGATAATGCATTGCCAACTTCATAGGGTAATACCTCTGGTGATATGGCATTGGCTTTTGATGTAAGCTGGATGATATTGTTTTTTTCTGGTTCATCCAAAATCACAGCTAAAAATATATTCGTGTCTGATACGATATTCATAAAGACAATTGTACAGGAGGCTTGTCGAAATTGTCAACGGAGATGCTAACGATTAAGCTGTGGGGCGCGCAGCGAAGCAAGCGTCCCACACGAGCGCCTTGTTATGCCCTTATACGATACGTACATTTCCAAACCTTGCGTTTTGAATATACGGGATAGAATTAAGCCATGCACCCTGAATGTTGTCGCAGGCTTCTTGTAGAGCCAAAAATAACATTAATAAGTTTCCATCTGGGCTATCGGCAATAACATGTGTGCCCGGAGCTGGGTTTTGTGGGTTGTTCAGTGTTAAAGGAGTATTGTCTAACTTTACAAAACCTTTATTAAGCAATATCACTCCATCTAGAGCTGTACCAGGCGTTGAGTCTCGATCCTGTTGAGTCCAGCTTGGTAGTGGGATTCCGTTATTTTGATGACTATTAATAATCCAACCATGAACAGTGCTCATTTGAGCAGGACCAGCATAAGCAACAACATAGTTAATCACTTTCGGCGGTATCCATCCTGTGCTAAAGCTGCGATTGATGTGTGGGGTTAAGTTTTTAGCATTATGGGCTGCACCAACTGATTGATCGATTGCTGGTTGGTCTAGTAGTGACTTTACTTCAATTGTTGCAATAACTGATTCAATTAAGAAGCCGTTTACTCCACCACCAAAATCTAGCTTTGGATAGTTGTTTTTATAAATAACTATATCGTATTGGTTTCGCTGCGTTCTTGGTTGAGAATTTGAATCAATTATCTCGCCTGTCCCAATAGCAACATTTGCACTTAGATGCCCTTCCAAAAATTCCTTGATAAATGCTTCTCTAGGTGTCCCCCGATGCAGCGTATGGCCGGAATTGGCTGGAATTTGCGAGATGCTTACAAGATGATTTTCTACAGCATCCATATGTGATTTAAGCATCAGTTCTCCTTAAGGCATAACGTCGCCCATGAGCGGCCGAGCAAGCAGGCGAAGCCTGCTTGCGAAGGTCCGTCTCGATGGGCTGGTTAGCCACTTTTCTCTTCCAGCCTCAGCCGACCGAGAATCTGTCTCT
Organism: Mariprofundaceae bacterium; assembly: GCA_032251395.1. Classification (GTDB taxonomy): domain Bacteria; phylum Pseudomonadota; class Zetaproteobacteria; order Mariprofundales; family Mariprofundaceae; genus WSZY01. The sequence goes on along the minus strand of JAVVEJ010000015.1, from coordinate 10,385 downwards.
CAAGCATCCGATTGGCCTCCTCGACATATATCGTGTCTCCGTTCGCCTTCATTTCATAGATCTTCGCGCATTTGGCACACCACAGATTGTGATACGTGGTTTCCGGAACCTCGGCGGACTTGATGCCGAAGAATACGCCGTGTTTCGGGCATACCCACTGAATTTCGATATCGACCTCGTCTCGTTTTCCGCGGTAGTCGAGTTGCGCTGACCACTTGAAGTCGAATGCCTTGCCAGATAGCGCGCGTGGCCGATACGGCTTTGTGCGCAGGTACAGCGCAACGGCCAACGCCCCCACGATTAGCAGCAGGAGTGCAAGCAACAGCACAACCTTCACATAGATCTGAGGCGGCACGTTGCCAAGAGCTGGAAGGAGTGCCGGAAGGAGGTCCGAGTAGATGCTTAGTACGAGCGTACCGAGGCCACCGATGACCAAGCCAACAAGGCCCGACACTAAGTGCTCTCTGATGCTGGTCATGAAAGTGGCTAACGTTTCGCTAAGTGGCGCGAGCCGCCTCGCGGCGAAGCGTCCAAGTGAGCGAAAGCGAACGACTTGAGCGACTTGTTGGGCGCCACACTCATTTTGCACCTGCAGTTGCAAGTATTGATGGCACAAGTAATTTAGGAAATATTAAGCTTAGTTGTTCGGGGTTCTTTTGTATTTCCTTTTTACTCACAAAATTAGTGACATCAAATCGTTTTTTATCAATCGCTGCTACACGAACAGCACCCTCAGTTATTTTCTCTGAGCCATTTATCACGAGCACCCATAGATAGTATTTAGGGTATGCAACCCCAGATTGTGTGGGACCGTCACGTAAAAGCCTAAATTTCACCTTTGATACTGGTTTACCTAATTCTTTATGGAAATACTCTAATAGATCACGTTCAAGTAATGCATCAAACACGTCTGGCGACGGAACATTTCCCTCAATATGAGACCGTTGAATATCCGCAAGCGGCAACTCACTAAAGCACACAGATGAAAATAAAAGAAAAATTACGCATATTAATAACGATTTCATTTTATCGCCCAACGT
>JAVVEJ010000015.1:0-9245 GCA_032251395.1 Mariprofundaceae bacterium | reverse complement strand
CTAACTAACTGAATATGAGGAACGCGTATTCCACATATTCTGCTTATGTAGATGGACATTATTTCCTCTATATCCCATATTACCCCTCCAACGTGGAACAGGAGGTACAGTGCCGCAGCATCAATCCAGAGTCAATCAGGATTCAACTTTCCGTCCTAAGGCCGCGCGCCTGCTGGATCAGGTGCGGGAGGTGATGCGATATCACCATTACGGTCGCAGAACGGAAGAGGCATATACTCGCTGGATCAAGGGATTCATCTTTTTTCACAATAAAAAACATCCAAAGGAGATGGGTAAAAAGGAGATCGAGGCATATCTCAGTCATCTGGCAGTTGAGAAGGGCGTTGCCGCCTCGACCCAGAATCAGGCATTTAATGCCTTACTGTTCCTGTATAAGCAGGTCCTTAACCTTCCGTTCGCTGAAGATGTTTCAGCTATTCGATCAAAAAAGCCGGTGCGGTTGCCAGTTGTATTAAGCCGCGAAGAAATTGCTATGCTGCTGAATCAGATGAGTGGCGAAACCCGGTTAATGGCCCGTCTTATGTACGGCGGTGGTCTGCGTTTGATGGAGTTGTTGCGTCTCCGGGTTCAGGATATTGATTTCGCCAATGGCTATATCACGGTTCGCGCAGGCAAGGGAGATAAGGACAGAACAACGTTGTTGCCCGCATCTGTTCGGGATGATCTGCAAAAACACCTGAAGCGGGTGCGTACTGTGTTCGACAAGGACGTAAGCGAAGGAAATGCCAATGTCTGGTTGCCCGGCGCGCTTGCAAAAAAATATCCAAATGCTCCGAAATCGTGGGAGTGGCAGTATCTGTTTCCATCCAAATCACTCTCCACCGATCCTCAGTCCGGTGAAATAAGGCGACACCATGTAAACCAGTCAAATTTACAAAAGGCTGTAAAGCGGGCCAAAGAGCGGGCGGGAATCAGTAAACGGGTAACGACACACACTCTGCGCCACTCGTTTGCTACCCATCTGCTTGAATCGGGAACCAATATCCGCGTGGTGCAGAAGCTTCTCGGCCATGCCGATGTGAAAACCACTGAAATCTATACCCATGTGTTGCAGCAGAACTTGCAAGCTGTGCAAAGCCCGCTGGATACATTGTGACAATACAATCCTTGATCATTCTTGGCTGTGGGTATGTCGGGGAAAGGCTGGCAAAAGCCTCTGTCGCTGAAGGTGTGAAGGTAACCGGAACAACACGCAGTCAGGAGCGGGCGGAAGAGCTGCGGGGTATGGGCATTGATGCCGTGGCTGTCGAATCACCGGAGTTGCTGCCTGATGAACTGTTGCAACGGTGCGATGCTCTGTTGGATTCCATTCCGCTAACCCGTGATGAAGACGGGATGCATGCCCTGCAGCTCCGATGGCTGCCGAAAATCGCACCAAAGCTGTCGAACCTGAAGTGGGCAGGCTACCTCTCCACCACCGGCGTTTACGGCGATGCTGATGGCGCATGGGTGGACGAGAACTTCCCATGCAGACCCACCAGTGCGCGCGGCAGCGAACGGCTGAAGGCAGAGCAGGCATGGCTGGATAGCGGCCTGCCTGTCGAGCTGTTTCGTCTTGCCGGTATCTACGGACCGGAGCGAAATATTGCTTCGAAACTGATGACGGGCGGTTACAAGGCTGTCCGCTGGCAACCGGAGCACTGGTCCAACCGCATCCATGTGGATGATATTGTGGCCGCACTGATGGCAGCCATGCATGCGCCACGCAGAGCGCGTATCTGTAATCTCTCCGATGATGAGCCTCTGTCGCATGCCGATTATGTCATCGCACTGGCAGAGATGATCGGCGCGCCGCCACCCCGGATACTCACGCCGGAGGCGGGTGAAAAGGAGCTTTCGCCTGCCATGCTCGACTTCTTTCGTGATAACAAGCGGGTTTCCAACACCCTGTTGCACCGTGAACTGTTGCCGGAGCTCCGCTATCCGTCATTCAGAGATGCGTTTGATGGTTCTCATTTCTGACTTCATTCACTAGGCTTCATTTAGTAGAAAGCTTTTTACAGATAAATCGTCGGAGGATGAGATGGCAAAGGGATTAATGGATTTTGCGGCTGAGGCACGTAAACGGGTTAAAGAGATTACAACAGAGGAGGCGGAAGCAATGATGTCAGCTTCCGGCGACCTGCTTGTGCTGGATGTTCGTGAACCTGGAGAGGTGCGGGAGGGGCATCTGCCCAACGCGGTTAATGTTCCAAGAGGATTGCTTGAGGCGAAGGCGGATCTTGAGTTTCCGCACCGTGAGCCAGCTCTGGCAGACCGGCACCAGCCGGTAATTGTCTACTGTGCCAGCGGCGTGCGGAGCCTGCTGGCCTCGGCAACGCTGCAGGAGATGGGCTTTACCCAGGTCAATTCCATGGCAGGCGGCTTTATGGCCTGGAAAAGTGAGGGGCGTGAGATAGCCGGAGAATCCTGGTAGACCGGTTGATGGATGCGGCGGCATTTCAGGCACTGGCAGAGCAAGCCTTTGCAGAGTTGCCACAGCAGTTTCTGGATATGATCGAGAATGTGGTGGTCTTTACCGAGGAGTGGCCCGATGCCGATGTGATGGAGAGTATGGGTGCAGCCTCACCCGGTGAGTTGATGGGTCTCTATCAGGGCTGGCCTCTGCCGGAACGGGGGACGGGTTATTCAGGCCAGCTGCCGGACATGATCCACCTCTACCGCAGGCCGATTCTCAGTTTCTGTGATGAGACGGGCGAGTCGGTAGAGGCGTGTGTACGTCATGTGCTGGTGCACGAGATCGGGCACTACTTCGGGTTTACAGATCAGGAGATGGAGGCGATTGAATGCCGGAAAACGTGAGAACAGAGATTGCAATGCTGCAGAAGCAGCTGTCACATGTGCTTGCCGGCAAGGATGAGAAGATCCGGCAGGTGATGGTGGCGATGCTCTGCGGCGGACACCTGTTGATCGAGGATCTTCCGGGCATGGGAAAAACCACGCTGGCACAGGGCCTCGCAGCCAGCTTTTCCACGGACTTCGGCCGTATCCAGTTCACCTCGGATATCCTTCCTGCAGATATCATCGGCGTGGAGATATTTGACCCGTCTGAAAAAACCTTCGTTTTTCATCCCGGCCCGATTTTTCATCATATTGTGCTTGCCGATGAGATCAACCGGGCAACGCCGAAAGCACAATCAGCACTGCTTGAGGCGATGGCTGAGGGGCAGGTGAGCGTGGAGCGGGAAACACGAAGGCTTCCCGAACCCTTCTTTGTCATTGCTACCCAGAACCCGCTTGAACACCGTGGAACCTTTCCGCTTCCGGAATCGCAGCTGGATCGTTTTTTCATGCGCATCTCCATCGGTTACCCGGACAGGGAAGCCGAGCGGAAAGTGCTGCTGGACGAGGCGGGGCGCAGCCAGATTGAAAGTATCGTAGCACCGTCGTCACTTCGGACACTGGAGCAGGCGCGGGACTTTGCCCGCAATATGCCCGTTTCAGAGGTGTTGCTGGATTACCTGTTGCAGCTTCTGGAGAAGAGCCGTGATGGTGAGTGGCTGAAGCATGGGATATCACCTCGGGCCGGCCGTGATCTTCTTGCTGCGGCAAGGGCAACGGCATGGCTGGATGGCCGGGAGTATGTATCGGCTGCGGACCTGCAGCAGGTATGGCTGCCATGTCTTGCACACCGCGTTGAGGCGAGCGGTCCGGCAGAGGCGGCACTGGCCCAGCTGCTGGAGCAGGTGCCGGTGCCCGGCTAATGGCGAATTGCTTCTCGTTGCCCGGCCAGGGATGTACCCCGGAGCACCTGCAAGGAACCCGAAGGGTGAGGGGCAGGAAGCCCCGATTCATACCTGAAGAGGGATACAAACAACGGATGCAAACAGATGTTTCCACCCATGGATGTACCCCAGGGTACCCTCTCTGCCGCAACACCCCAGGGTGCCTTCTCTCTCGCAGTACCCCAGGGCACCCTCTCTGCCGCAAGCGGCATTCACCTTGGCGGCATTCACCTTGGGTGGCTTTAGTAAGCAAAGGCAAACCACGTTTTGCCTTTGCGCTAGAGCTTAAGGGCAGGATGCCCTTAAGTGGGTAAATCAAATAGCTTACGATCCGGCTGATCTCCGCCTGCCACCGTGGCTGCTGCGGCTGCTGGAATGGGTGGTTCGCATTGAAGCCCCGGTTTTTCCCGGCTGGCGAATCGGAGTTACCCGTCCGGGGGCACTCTATCTTGGTGCACTTGCGGGTGTGTGGGCGGCTGCCTTCTATTCAGGCAATAATCTGCTTTATCTGTGTGGAGCGATGTTGTTTGCATTGGCTGCAGCGGCTCTCGTCAGGGGAGTCCGGCTGTTACGGCAGACCCCTGAGCTTGGTCCTGCCCTGCCTGAGTATGTCGAGGCGGGAAGGCGGGAAGCGTTGCAGGGAGGAGTCATACCCCTGACAGATGATGCAGCACTGCTGGATGTGAAGTGGCACAGTGCCGATAGCATGTTAACCGGGCGGTTAAGGCTGGCGGGGAGAGGAACTCTGACGGGGAACTTTTTTTCTGAATCCCGGGGTTGTGTCTCACTCTCCCGGCAGGAGTTGAGCACCTCCTTTCCGCTTGGCCTGTGGCGAATCATCCGCTTTCGGCAGCAGCAGGGGAAGCTGTTTGCCATGCCCCGACCGGTGCCCTGGCATGATGCGCAGGATGAGCTCAGGCGCCTTGAGCAGGGGGATGAGTGGCAGGGGCTGCGGGAGTATGTTTCAGGAGATGCCCTCTCCAGAGTGCACTGGCGCAAGGTGACATCGGTTGATGCCAGCTGGACAGTAAAACGCTTTGACCGCAGCCAGCCGCATGACCAGCTGCAGCTGTTGCGGGTGGATCTGCGTTTGCCATCGGGAGCTGATGAAAAGAGATTCGAAGAGCTGCTTGGCAAAGCGTGGTTCTGGTTTCAGGAGCAGCTTCCGCGTCTGAAGGATGGTGATCTTCTGGTGCTGGGGCAGGCATCATTCAATCTGGGCGACTATCAGGCCAGACGCGCTGCGATTGAAGCATTGGCCTGTGCGCAACCTGACCTTGCCGCACCCATCGGCTCCGGTGGAATCCTCCTTTCACTGATGGGATCTGAATAGGTGCCGCTGTTTACTTCACGACTGCTGATGGCAGAACGGCTGACGCTGGCGGTATTGATAACAGGCGTGGTTTCTCTGGCCCTTTCCGACTTTGTGAGCTCGTTTTACTGGAGCACAGTCATGCTGATCTCCGTCTTCCGGTTGGTCCGCGGCCCCGTTTTTGCATTGAGCGAGATGCAGGCAAGCTTTATCGGCTGGGCCGGATTTATCTGGGTGGGTATTGAACTGGCTCTTGGGCGGGCATGGGTTGTCGCCTTTACCGACTTTCTGCTGATTCTGGCCATGGCTGTGGCGATTGAAGCCCCCACCCCCCGCAATCATCTGCATCGCATGCTGGTAGGGATGTTTCTGGTTCTTGCTGCTGCCGTGCTGACCGATTCGGTACTCTATATTCTGCCTCTTGCCGCATTTGTCTGGATTTTCTGGCGGGCCTCCCAATGTCTTTACGGTATGAATGTACCGGGTGGAGAGTTGTCCATGCCGGAGTGGCGGCGGGAGATCCGGTTGATGCCGTGGATCGGGCTGCTGGTGCTGGTGATTTTTGTTGTGTTGCCGCGTTTTGATTTTCAGACATACCTGAAGCCTACCCAGCCCAGAAAAGAGACCAGTGGTTTTAGCAGTCAGGTACGCCTGGGTGATTTCGCTCGTGAACTCGATCCAACGGTAATGATGCGTGTGGAACCTGTGAACATGGCTGTTGATGTGTTCCGGCGTTTGATGATCGGCCGCTACTGGCGCGGCATGGCACTGAGCATATACAACGGGCGTGGATGGGAGCGATACCCGGCAGAGGATAAGCACGCCTGGAAACGGGGTATGAGCGCCTACTTTTCAGACCAGAGGGGCCGGGAGGTAGCACTCTACCGGGAGGCAAGCGACCACCCCTATATCATGTTACCGGAGGGCGCTCTGGGAGTTGTCAGGAGTGCAGAGGCGATGAAGATGGATAAGGCAGGAATGCTTCGTTTCATACGTGCACCGGCAAGGCGGATACGGATGCTGATGGAGGTGGAATCGAAACGGAGATTGTTGCCGGGTATGGCACCGCCGGCAGCCGCGGAGCTGGATACATCACGTGTTCCGGCTGCCGTTGCCAGATGGGCAAATGCGACAGTGGCTGGTTCATCCTCTTCCCGGCAGACGGCAGAGATGCTGACTGATGAGATGCAGGGATGGAGCTATGACCTGAATGCGCCCATCGATGCAGCCCGGCCTGTGGAATCTTTTTTAAACAGCAGGCGAGGCCATTGTGAACTCTATGCCACACTTCTGGCCCTTTCGCTCCGGTCACAGGGAATTCCGGCAAGGATTGTGAATGGCTATTTTGGCGGCGAGTGGAATGAGGTTGGCGGCTTCTACCTGATTCGTCAGCAGCATGCCCACAGCTGGGTGGAAGCATGGGTTGACGGCAGCTGGCAGCGTTACGATTCAACACCATCATCCCGCTGGCAGTTAACGGGTGTCTATTTTCCCGCGCTTGACGAGGTGTGGGAGTCGGTCAAACTGACCTGGTACCGGTATGTCCTTGAATTCCAGGATTCCGACAGAGGCGAAATGATTCAACAGGCAATGGTGTTGCTCAAGCGATATCTTGTCCCTGTTGTATCCGGGCTGCTTCTGCTTGCGGTTGCGTGGTTCCTGCTGCGCCACCGTCAGCAGCGCGGGGTGCTCGGGCGCAGAGAGTGGACAGTGCTGGATCGCTGGCTGGACAAACATGGTGTAAATCGGCTGCCACACCAGCCGCTGCGGTTTGTTTCGATTCCTGAAGGTGTGGGTGAGGCGGCGTGGAACGGTTTTGTAGATGCCTGGGAGCAACAGCTCTATGGCCGCGGTGGGTCATGGAGCCGCATGCAGATAAGGCGTCATCTGCGTGCGCTTTCCTGAAATCGCTGTTAGATTCCGCAAAATTATCGCTTATCAGGGGGTTTTCGTGGGTATTCTTGATGGAAAGAAAGGTCTGGTCCTTGGTGTGGCAAATGATAAGTCCATTGCATGGGGTGTGACACAAGCCTGCAGGCGGGAAGGCGCTGAACTGGGCTTTAACTATCTGGGTGAAATGCTGGAGAAACGGGTTCGGCCACTGGCCGAGTCGGTGGGTGCAACGTTTATTGAACCGCTTGATGTCAGTGACGATGCGCAGATGGATGGTTTCTTTGAGAAAGTTGAGCAGCAGTGGGGAAAGCTGGATTTCATGGTTCACTCTATTGCCTTCGCGAACAAGGAGACATTGAGAAACCGTTTTTCTGATGTGAGTCGTGCAGATTTTCAACTGGCACTTGATATTTCAGCCTATTCATTTATCGCCTGTGCACAGCGTGCAGCCAGGCTGATGCAGCCAGGCGGAAGCATGGTGACCATGACCTATCTGGGGGCTGTGCGGGCGGTACCGGGTTACGGCGTGATGGGCGTTTCCAAGGCAGCACTGGAGTCTGCAACCCGTTATCTGGCAGCAGACCTCGGCAGAGATGGTATCCGTGTCAATGCCGTATCAGCGGGGCCGATCAGAACTCTGGCTGCCTCGGCGGTCGGTGATTTCCGTAAGTTGATGGAGAAAAGCGCGCGCGGTTCCATGCTTGGCCGCAACGTGACACAGGATGAGGTGGGTAACACCACTGCTTACCTGCTTTCCGATCTCTCCTCCGGCGTCTCAGGTGAAGTGCATTATGTGGATAGTGGTTTCCATGTAGGTGCAGGCGATCCGGGGATTGAATAGGCCATGTCCGGCTCATCTTTCGGGCATATTTTCCGGGTTACCACTGCGGGGGAGTCCCATGGTGCAGCCCTTGTGGCTATTGTGGAGGGGTGCCCGGCCGGTATTGAGCTGAGCCAATCGGATATCCAGCCCGATCTGGACCGTCGTAAGCCCGGCCAGTCCAGATATACGACCCAGAGAAGGGAAGATGATATTGTTGAAATCCTCTCCGGTATTTTTGAAGGTAAAACGACAGGCTGTCCGATCGGGCTTCTGATTCGAAATACCGACCAGCGCAGCAAGGATTACTCCGAAATCAGAGACAAGTTCCGTCCCGGTCATGCAGATATGACCTACTTTGAGAAATACGGCGTTCGCGACTATCGGGGTGGCGGGCGCTCCTCGGCAAGAGAGACTGCTGCACGCGTTGCAGCAGGTTCGGTGGCGAAAAAGGTGCTTGCCTCTTTCGGTATCGCCGTTCGCGGCTGGGTGGATCAGATCGGCCCTGTCAGAGTAGATGCATCTCGTTTTGATCTCAATGAGATCAGCAACAACCCGTTCTTCTGTCCGGATGCAGTTGCAGCCAAAGAGATGGCTGCCTTTATCGATGCGCTGCGCAGGGAGGGTGACTCCATCGGAGCCGGTGTCACGGTTGAGGCTCACGGCATGATTCCGGGGCTGGGTGAGCCGGTATTTGACCGGCTGGATGCTGATATTGCCAAGGCGATGATGTCGATCCCTGCTGTTAAGGGGGTTGAGATCGGAGACGGCTTTGCCTGTGTTGAGGCCAGGGGCTCCGAATTCGGAGATGCCATGCGCAGAGAGGGCTTTACCAGCAATCATGCAGGCGGGATTCTGGGCGGCATTTCCAATGGAGACACGATCCGTGCCCGCATGGCGCTGAAGCCGACCTCATCCATTCTGAAGCCGCGCCCGACAGTAGATATACATGGCAATGAAACGGAAATTATTACCAAAGGCCGCCATGATCCCTGTGTGGGTATTCGCGCGGTTCCGATTGCCGAGGCGATGCTGGCGCTGGTGCTGGCCGACCATCTGCTGCGTCATCGTGCCAGCAGGATTGAATAAGGACATTTTAAGGAAACGCTGATTTGATCGGCGCTTCCTAAAGTTTAATGAACAGGCTCCAGCCACGCGCCCGGATATCCAGATCGGACCTTTAACTCTGCCAGTTTTATTTGTGCATCCGCTTTTCTGACATGATCTCTGCTGTAGAGGCGGAACCATGTTCTGGCCTGTACTGACACTTTTACAATGCCTGTCCGGATATCTGTTTCTGATAATTTTCTCTGTGCAGCGGTAGCCTCTGCTTCCGATGCGAATGATGCGATGTTGATGATGAACATCTGCCCGTCAGCTGCTGCTGCAATGTCCGGGCCGGGTGTCGCAGCCGGGGAAGTTGCCGCGCTGGATGAGATCTCCTGTATGCTGATTCGGGTTTCCAGCTGCGGAG